>NZ_FNDM01000018.1:0-67739 GCF_900100505.1 Bacillus sp. cl96 | reverse complement strand
AAGCGCTTCTCTGTCGGGAGTTCCAATGTCCAAAGATTCTGAGCGAGCCACTTTCGCTTTTTATTAACATTTGTTACAATAGTAAAAATAGAGGAGGGACGTTATATGCCAAAGGGTACAGGTAAGGTTATTGCACAGAACAAAAAAGCATTTCATGATTATTTCATCGAAGAAACATACGAAGCAGGGCTTGTCCTTCAAGGAACGGAAATTAAGTCGATTCGCGCTGGACGCGTAAACTTGAAAGATGCGTTTGCACGTGTACATAATGGTGAAGTATGGGTTCATAATATGCACATTAATACGTACGAACAAGGGAATCGTTTCAACCATGATCCACTTCGTACGAGAAAATTACTTCTGCATAAAAAAGAAATTGATAAACTAGCGGGCGCTGCGAAAGAAACAGGTTACGCATTAGTTCCACTTAGAATTTATTTGAAAAATGGATTTGCAAAGATGGCACTTGGTTTAGCAAAAGGTAAGAAGCAATACGATAAACGTCACGATTTAAAAGAGAAAGAAGCTAAACGTGAAATTGCACGCGCGTTCCGTGATCGCCAAAAGATGTAATACAGATATTTACATTTGTAAAATGGAGCGCGTATGTTATAATAACTTATGTAAGGTTGTTGCACATTGAAAAACAGCTCTTAGTAGCTATCACGATATTTTCTTCGTATGCTCCATTTTTATCATGGGGACGTTACGGATTCGACAGGGATAGTTCGAGCTTAGGTTGCGAGTCGAGGGGATCGGCCTCGTTAAAACGTCAAAGCCTATAATTGGCAAACAAAACAATCTTTCTTTAGCTGCTTAATTGCACTAAAGGTTCCTCCCTCCATCGTCCATGTGGTAGGGTAAGGGACTCAAACTAAGTGGACTACGCCGGAGTTCCCCGTCTGAGGACAAAGGAAGAGAACAACCAGACTAGCAACTTGGAAGCCTGTCGATAGGCCGAAGAGTTCGCGAAATGCTAATATATCGACTACACTCGTAGAAGCTTAAGTGCCGATATTTTTGGACGTGGGTTCGACTCCCACCGTCTCCACCAATACATATTTGGTGGTTTTTTTATTTTTATAACAAGAAGCATAAGATGGCCGTTTTGGCCAACTTATGCTTCTTTTAGTTTACGGCCAACTTATGCTTCCTATAATGGAGTAGCTTTTCTTGGTCTTAGCTGTCGGGAGGGTACTATGAAAACTTTTTGAAGTATACTACTGAGTAATTGGGCTAGTATGATAAACTTGAAATAGATATTAGTATTGAGATTTAGTGTTTTAGTATAGATTGGAGGGATTTGAATATATGGAAGAAAAAACTGGTTATCAAGTGATACGCCATTCGTTTGATAAGATTATTCATGATTTAGAACGTGAGGATATGGTACAACGTGATCGTGGAACACTTTTTGAATTGTTGGTGACGGCATATTTGAAAAATGAGCCTATGTATGCACGTTTGTTTGATGAAGTATGGATGTTAGGAGAGGTTCCCGAACAGTATGGAATTCCTAAGAAGGATACGGGTGTAGACCTAGTTGCACGGAATAGAGAAACGGGCGAGTTAATAGCCATTCAATGTAAGTATTACTCGAAGGATACGACAATCCAGAAATCTCATATTGATTCTTTCTTAAACGAAGTAGGAAAGAGTTATTATGCAGAAGGCATTATTGTAACTTCAACGGATAAGTGGAGTGGTAATGCGAATGACGCTTTGTTGAATCGTGATAAGCATATTGCTCGTATTGGGTTATCTCAGTTACGTGATAGTGAGATTGATTGGTCTCAGTTTTCAGCTGAGAAACCGAAGACAATTGAATTGAAGTCAGCAAAACAACCACGCTCACATCAGATTCCAGCAATTGAAGCTGTGGTGCAAGGCTTTGAAACAGTTGACCGTGGTAAGTTAATTATGGCCCCTGGTACAGGGAAAACATATACATCCATGGTTATTGCTGAGAAGATGGCAGAGAAAACAGAAGGAACATTTAGAGTATTATATCTTGTCCCTAGTATTCAACTACTTTCTCAGTCATTACGAGGTTGGACTGCTGATTCTAAATACCGCGAAAATATGGATACTTTTGCCGTTTGTTCGGATAGAAAAGTTACAAAAAAGATAAAAGGTGAAAATGATTTTGAAGATATTGCAGCTGCAGACTTAGGATATCCAGCAACAACTGATTATCATAAATTGTTGGAGCGTCAGTTAGTTATCGATTCATCTGATAGTCAAAGCAAGTTTTTAGTAGTGTTTTCAACGTATCAGTCAATTGATGTAATCAGTGAGGCTCAGAAAAATGGTTTCTATGAGTTTGACTTGATTGTTTGTGATGAAGCCCATCGTACAACTGGTGCAACAGAAGTAGGAAAAGAAGATAGTGCTTTTGTAAAAGTACATAGTGATAACAATATTAAAGCGAAGAAACGTTTGTATCAAACAGCTACGCCTAGAATTTATGGTGAAGATGCTAAGCAGAAAGCGGATGAAATGTCTGTAGTTATTGCAGATATGAATGACAAAGAAATTTATGGTGAAGAGTTTTACCGTATTGGATTTGGTGATGCTGTAAATAAAGGAATTCTGACAGACTATAAGGTAATGGTTCTTGCTGTTGATGAAGAAGTAATTGCTCGTCGTTTTCAAACTATGTTGGCAAATAAGCGTGATACGGAACTTGAATTTGATGATGTTACGAAAATTATCGGTTGTTGGAATGGTTTAATCAAGCGTAAGAGCAATTCTAATATCATTTCGGCTAATCCAATGAAACGTGCGATTGCTTTTGCTGGAACGATTCGAGAATCTAAGCTGATAAAAGAAATGTTTACCGAAGTCGTGGATATGTATATTAACGAGTCAGGAGATCAAACAGAGACGGTTCGAGTTGAGATAGATCATGCAGATGGTTCAATGAATGCATTGCAGAAGAATGAGAAGATTTCTTGGTTGAAAGCGGATGTTCCCCAAAACACATGTCGTATCCTTTCTAATGCACGATTCCTTACAGAAGGTGTAGATGTTCCGGATTTGGATGCTGTAATGTTCTTGAAACCTCGTAAATCACGTATTGATATTGCTCAGGCTGTTGGTCGAGTTATGCGTAAAGCGGAAGGAAAAGATTATGGATATGTCATTCTTCCGATTGGTATTCCAGCAGGTGTAGATGAAAATAGTGTTTTAAATAAAAATGAGAAGTATCAAGTAGTTTGGGATGTATTAAATGCTTTACGTTCTATAGATGAACGCTTTGATGCAACAATCAATAAATTGGAATTGAATAAAAAGAAACCTGAACAACTTCAAGTTGTTGGAGTAGGTTCAGCTCCTGATGAAAGTGAGGGAGGGTTTACTGTTGCAGAACCAGGAACAGAGCAGTTAGCATTTGGGCTTGATGAAGAAGAGTTTTCTGACATTGAACGTGCGATTTATGGGAAAATTGTAAAAAAAGTAGGTAATGTACGTTATTGGGAAGATTGGTCGAAGGATGTTGCTGAAATTGCACAACAGCACATGATGCGTATTCGTGTGATGTTGGAAGATCCCAATAGTGAGGCATATAAAGCATTTCAAAAATTTGTTTCAGGGTTACGCCATAACATCAACGGGGCTATTTCAGATCAACAAGCGATTGAAATGCTTGCACAACACTTGATTACCAAACCAGTATTCGAAGCGTTGTTTGATTCATATAGTTTTGCGAATGATAATCCTGTTTCTAGAGCTATGGATGCTGTGTTAAAGGTCTTGGATGAACAAGGACTTGTAAAGGAACAAGATCGTCTAGAAGATTTCTATGAAAGTGTACGTGTACGTGCTGAGGGAATTGATAATCTTAAAGCAAAGCAGGATATTATCATTCAGTTGTACGACAAGTTCTTTAAAGTTGGATTTAAAGAAACGACAGAACGCTTGGGAATTGTGTTTACGCCTGTTGAAGTGGTAGACTTTATTATTCATTCAGTAGATGATGTATTGAAGAAACACTTTGGAAAGTCAATTAGTGACGAAGGGGTTCACATACTCGATCCATTTACGGGAACAGGTACGTTTATCGTTCGATTGTTGCAAAGCGGTTTGATTTCTAAGGAAGATTTATTGCGTAAATACACTCAAGAGCTTCATGCGAATGAGATTGTGTTGTTGAGCTATTATATTGCAGCTATCAATATTGAAGAAACGTTCCATTCAATTATGGAGAGCGATTATCAGCCGTTTGAAGGTATTGTTTTAACGGATACATTTGAAAGCACGGAGAAAGAAAATTCTTTTGAAGACGAGCTGTTTGGTGAGAATAATGAACGTCTTGAAAAACAACGGAAAGAGCCAATTTTTGCGATAATTGGTAATCCACCTTATTCGATTGGTCAAACTAATGCCAATGACAACAATCAAAATCAGTCTTATCCAAGATTGGATAATAGCATTGATCTGACTTATGCGAAATATTCAAGTGCGAATTTGAAGAAAAGTCTGTATGACTCATATATTAAAGCATTTCGTTGGTCAAGTGACCGCATTGAAAATAAAGGGGTAATTGGTTTTGTTACTAATGGTTCGTTTATTGATAGTAACAGTACAGATGGTTTACGAAAGTGCTGGCATGATGAATTTAATTATATTTATGTGTTTAATCTTCGTGGCGATCAAAGAACACTGGGAGAAAAATCCCGTCAAGAAGGTGGAAAGATTTTCGGTTCAGGAAGTAGAACACCGATTGCTATAACTCTTCTTGTGAAGGATGGAACTGACAATCACGAAGTGTATTATCACGATATTGGTGACTATCTTTCTCGTGAGGAAAAATTGTCGATTATTTCTGATTTGACTTCTGTTAGAGGCATAGAATGGACTGAAATTCATCCTGATGCAAACAATGATTGGATAAATCAACGTGATCAAAACTATGATAAGTATGATGCCATGGATGGCGGGGTATTCATAAATAAAGCTATTGGTGTTAGCACAAACCGTGATGCTTGGGTATATGGATATAATAAATATAACGTTATGCAAAATACTCAACGAATGGTTGCAAATTATAATTCAGAAGTTGTTCGTTTGAGCAGTGTTGGAGATGAAAAAGAGAAAATTAATAAAGTCAATAGTGCTGACGAGTTTGTGAAATGGACTCGAGGATTGAAACAAAAGTTAGCTAAATCTGAACAGATATCTCTTAGTAATAACGTTATTCAAAGTATGTATAGACCCTATGTGTTGAAGTGGCTTTACTATGATAAGAATGTAGTTGAAATGCCAGGAAGGTATCATTCATTATTCGGTTCAGAGAATAAGGTGATTTATGTTACTGGTGCAGGTGCTAGTCGAGATTTTTCTTGTTTGATTGTAGACAAAATTCCTAACCTAGATTTGATGGAAAAAGGACAAGGGTTTTATCGTAATGATAATAGTCTAACAGATGCTTTATTTGTAGATGCGAGCAACATAAATGATTCATTTAAGAAGAAATTAGGCCTCTCAGATGATGACGTGTTTAATTATGTTTATGGTGTTTTACACTCAAAAGAATACCGTGCAAAGTACGCCAATGATTTGAAAAAAACATTGCCACGTATTCCAATCTTAAAAAATAAAGATCAGTATGTTGAAATTGGTCGAAAACTGGCTGACTTACACCTTAAATATGAAACGGTTGAACCATATTCAGAAATTGTGATTGAAGGAAAAGCAACTCCTTCTTACAAAGTAACGAGGATGAAGCATCCTAAGAAGGGTGTTAAGGATAAGATTGTGTTCAATACGGATATAACTATCACGAACATTCCTGAGAAGGCATATGAGTATGTGGTAAATGGCCGTTCAGCAATCGAGTGGATTATTGATCAATATCAAGTGAAGTCGGATAAGAAGTCAGGTATTGTAGATGATCCTAACCTGTATTCAGATGATGAACGTTACATTTTTGATTTGTTACTACGCATTATCAATGTTTCCGTTCAAACGGTAGATTTAGTGAATAGCTTACCACCATTGGAAATTGTAGATGTAGATATAAAATAAAGTCACGACGTTTATTTTATAAAACTTATATATAACTGAAATAGAGAACGCTCATTTTGATCAAAATTTTTTCAAAATGAGCGTTTTTTTTGTTATTAAATCAACGCTTGTAGTTATTCTTTAATCAGACCTTCATGAATTATTAAAACCAAAGTCACGTAACGGATTAACTGTATTAAATAAAATCATTTTTAAAGTTTAGATCAACTTCAAGAAAGTGAATTGTAACAAATCCCCTTGTTTTCATTCGATACATTTAATCACATCACTGCACTAGTTTATTTAAAGAGATAAGTGTCCATATTTGTAATAGGATATTAAAAAAAAGTGCGGTGTTAATAGTGAGAAATACCTATTTGCAAAGGAGTCATTTGTATAGTTTAAAGCCCATAGGCATAGAGGAGCCTTATATTGAATCTTTAACAAGTTACTTAATTAGATTATCAGAAGCACATCAGGTTTATCCCTCATCATTAATCTCTTACGTTATTTCTCCAATATTGAATAAAGAATTTCTTATCTATAGTACAGCTAGAGGGGGGAATAGATTTTATGATGGTGCAAAGACAATGAATGGGTTTGGAAGCAATGCGTTAGATATGATAGATGCTTTAGAGAAACTAACAAAGGTACAGCAATTAGATATATTGACGTTAGCATCTATAAAAGAAGTAGTGCCATTGCGTTATTTATTAAAAAATCATCTCTCATGGTGTCCGGCATGCTACGAAGAACAACTTAATACTGGGAATGCCATTTATAATCCTCTGTTGTGGAGCCTTGAAATGGTTAATATATGTTCAAAGCATAAGTGTAGGTTAGAAATTGAGTGTTTTTTATGCCATAAAAGGATTCCCATTTTACACAGGAAAAGTCAAAATGGATCTTGTCCTTATTGCAACGAGTGGCTTGGAAGAGAAACAGACCTTAGTAAACATTCAGACGAAAATGATTTTGATTATAAAATAACTTTAATGGCAGAACAAATTATAAAGCATAAAGAACAGATCGAAATTTCAGCGAGTAAGCACCAAGTCATTAGAAACTTAAATCATCTTGTTAATATTTATACAGAGGGAAATATGCAAGAGTTTGCAAGAAAATTAAACTTAGCAAAGACGACCCTGTGGGATTGGTGTAATGAAAAAGCTTTACCTCCATTGTCTAGGGTGTTGGAAATATGTTGCTTATTTGATATGTCACCAGTTAATTTTTATATCGAAGATATAAGTGTAAATAAAGAAAAAATGGTTTTCAATGGAGGGGCTTATTCGAAAGATACTAAAAAAAGAGGAATAAAATTTGATTATGATACAGCTTTATCTATACTCCAAAAATATGCTCACCACTCAGACACCAACATATCAATGAATGTACTAGCTAAACAGTTAGGATACTCCAAAAGAACGCTTTACAAGCACTTCCCCAATTTGTGTAAAGCCATTTCAGCAAAGAACGCAGGTGTTATTAAAGAAAGGGCGACTCAAGTTTACGTTAGTAATTGCCTGATAATTGATCAACATGTTGAAAACCTTATACAACAAGGTGTATACCCTAGTAGACGAAGAATTGAAGAAATGGCAAATAAGCCAGGGTTACTAAAGGACAAGAAGCTAAGGGATTATTTTAAGGAATTGATAGAAGATAAAACTTGCTCAGGATAGGAGGTAGATTATGCTAAGTGAACAGGAATTTCAAAGTTGGTGTACACTGATGGATTTCACGAAAGAAACGATTGAAACTGTCCAAAAGATTAGAACATCTCCTCCCTCTCGAAGCGTAAGAAGCTCAAAATATAATGTAGCTGGAAGATATCCTAGTAAAAAAATGGGGATGTCGATTCAATTTGAAAGTCACACCGTGGAGTTAGCTGCTATTTATTTAGCAGAGTATGATGACGATGTACTCGAATATTATGACCAGCCTATTACTTTAAAGTTAGATTATACTCGTGAGAATGGGCGTAGAATATCGTTTTTTTATACTCCGGATTTTTTAGTATTAAGAAGAGATGGTGTGCAGATTGAGGAATGGAAAACAGAAGAACAACTAATCAAGCTGTCACAAAAAGATCCAGTTAGGTATTTTAAGGATGAGGAAGGGCGTTGGCGATGTCCGCCAGCTGAAGTGGCAGCCAGCCAAATCGGCTTGGAATTTTGTGTGAGAACATCGGCTGAAGTGAATTTAAACTTATACAGGAATCTTATATTTCTAGAAGATTATTTGAAGAATGAAAGTTATACAGTATCTGAAGAAAAGAAAAGTGAAATAAGAAATATTCTTTCTTCCGAATTAGGAATGAAACTAGCAGAATTGCTTGTCTCCCTAAAAACAACAGATGCTGATGATGTATATACTTTGGTAGCTACAAATGAATTGTATATAGATTTAGAGCAATACATCATTGCTAAGTCCAGTGATGTCCCGGTCTTTTTAAGTGAACAGCATAGTACAGCTTTTAAAAGTATCTGTTCAACAAAACCTGAAAACACTTATCCAGTAACAGCCCTTACTGTAAATATTAACTCAACTGTTATGTGGGATGGAGTTACATGGATAGTTATAAATATGGGTTTCAAATCGGTTTATCTTTATTCAGATGAAAATAGTTTTTTAGAACTACCAAAAATGTATTTTGTTGAATTACTTAATGATGGCAAGGTAGTGCCCGAAGATAAGAAGAGCGGAAGTCGAAAGTATGCACCCTATCTGGACATTTTATTAGAAGCGGGACCAGAAGAGCTAGCAATAGCTAATAACAGAATGGATTTAGTTAAGCGAAAGCTAAATGAAGAGAAGATATCTAGTAACGAAACTTCTGAACGGACTCTTAGGCGTTGGATAAAAGATTATAAAGAGGGACAGCAATTATATGGAAGTGGATTTATAGGTTTACTTCCAAAGCACCAGCAGAAGGGGAATAGAGATCAAAGGCTTCCGGCAGAAACCATAACCTTAATGGAAGAGGTAATTGAAAATGAGTATGAAAACCTTAAACAAAAAAATAAGATTATTGTATACGGACAATTAGTTAATCTCTGTGAAAGTAAAAACATCCTAGTGCCTAGTTATAAGACTTTTTGTGCAACAGTTCAGAATAGAAATCGCTATGAACAAGTCAAAAAGAGGCAAGGAGATCGGGCGGCTTATAAACATGAATCATTTTATTGGAACTTGGATCATAGTGTTCCACGACATGGGGATAGGCCATTTGAGATAACTCATATAGATCATACTCAGCTAGATGTACAGCTCGCATGCTCTAAAACCGGTAAAGTATTAGGGAGACCATGGCTGACATTCTTAGTAGACGCCTATTCCAGAACTATTCTGTCATATCATATTTCATTTGAATCGGCCAGCTATAGATCGGTTATGATGACTCTAAGAGAATGTGTACGTAAGTATCATCGATTACCACAATCTATTGTAGTGGATGGAGGAAAAGAATTCCATAGTATTTACTTTGATACATTTACAGCTATGTATGAAATTAATAAAAAGGTAAGGCCACCAGCCAAATCTAGATTTGGTAATGTAATTGAGAGATTATTTGGAACTTCAAACTCTAATTTTATTCATAACTTACAAGGGAACACTAAAATCACAAAAAATGTTCGCCAAGTCACTAAAAAAGTGAATCCAGTGAATCATGCCGTGTGGAGCTTGGAAGCCCTATATGAAGCTTTAGAAGGATGGATAACAGCGGTATATAGCGATAATGTACATCCAGGTTTGGAAGGACAGACTCCTGACGAAGCGTTTAATGAGGGAATATATAGAACAGGAGAAAGAAAATTGGAGTTCATTGCGTATGATGAAAATTTTATAGTCATGACTTTGCCGTCTACAAGGAATGGAGTCGCTAAAGTGAATTCTCGCACGGGTGTGAAAGTCAATTATATAAATTATTGGAATCCCTCATTTAATAGTCCGGTATTGGAAAACCAAAGTGTACCTGTGAGGTATGATCCATTTGATATAGGTATGGCGTATGCTTATGTAAATAAAAAATGGATAACTTGTACATCAGAGTATTACCATGTGCTAAAAGGAAAAACAGAGCGAGAGCTAAAACTGGCTATGGAAGAGATTAAGAAAAGAAAGCAAAATCATGCAAAGGGCTATACTGTTACAGCTAAAAAAATTGCTGAATTTATTAATAGTATTGAGGAAAAAGAGAAACTAATGGCAGAAAATATGAAGAGAGAATTGTCTTCTAAGAGGGATCAGAACGAATTTAAAGAACAATCCCCTTCTTCTATTTCATCAAAAGCCAAAGAGTTATTGGAAGATATGGAGTTTCAAGAGTTTGATATATATAAGAAAGGAGGGTGAAATTAAGATGGACAAATATGAAGATAATCGGAAAGAGTCTTCATTGATTGAACAAGATAAAAAGCTAAAGCAATTTGAAAGTCTTGTGGTAGAACATACTATAATTAAACAAGTCAAAGAACAGCTTATATCTTGTATCCTTAATCCAGCAGGAACCTTTATCTTTTTAGTTCTTGGGCCAAGTGGAGTAGGAAAAACAACTTTAGCTCAAGTGTTAGAAGACTATTTTATTGAACAAATGAAGGAAGAATTAGTAAAGGATGGAGGGAGAATCCCTATAGTAAGAACTGAAGTTGTTGGATTTGATTCTGGGAAATTTACTTGGAAAGATTATTATTATCGAACTTTAGAGGCATTACAGGAACCTCTTATAAATCATAAGGTTATTATCGAAAATCAAAAGGAGAAGGTGCAAAATCCTACAGTTAACTATCATAGAAAATCTACTTGGTATGCGTTAAGAAGCTCTCTTGAGAATGCATTTAAGTTTCGAAGACCTGTAGCTTGTATATTGGATGAAGCGCAACACTTGTTAAAAGTATCAGGTTCTAAAAGTTTACAAAATCAACTAGATACTATTAAGTCTTTGGCAAATCAAACAAAAGTACCTCATATATTAGTCGGTACATATGAATTAAAAGAATTTTTTAATTTAAGTGCTCAACTTAGTCGGAGGACAATTAGTATACACTTCCCAAGATATAAGGCAAATAATGAAGATGAATACCGTACATTTCTATCGGTGATTCGTATGTTGCAAAAAAACATGCCTTTAAAAGAAGAGCCTAATTTACTACAGCATGCAGATTTTATTTATGAGCGTACATTGGGGTGTGTGGGTATATTAAAGGATTGGTTAACCCGTTGTCTGGGTGATGCTCTTCATAATCAAAAAAGCACTATTACAAAAGAAATACTACATAAATATGCTATGCCAATCCAGGCTTTAGAAATGTTGTATGGGGAAATTGAACAAGGTGAAGCTTTATTTGCTGAAAATGAACAACATAGGATAAATTTATTATATAAAATAGGATTAAAAGAGAGAGAGGAAAAGGAAGTGAGAAAAACAGTTGCAACTAGAGCACGTAAGGTAGGAATACGTAATCCAAAAAGAGATCCTGTAGGCAAACAAGATTACATGGAAGGATAAAAATATGGATATATCTAAAAAGCCAACAGCTAGTTATTTCTATTCTATAAAACCTATAAATATTGGTACTCCAATGGTTGAATGTTTAAATAGTTATCTTAAAAGACTTGCGGAGGCACATAATGTTAGATTAAGAACTCTTGTTTCTCATATTATTTCTTTACATAAAGAGAAGTGCAGCTTACCTTCTAAAGGATTTCCACAGACAAAATTTGTGAATCATGGTATGGCAGGAAACACTTATTATAGTATGGCTCCAAATACGTCGATAATCGCCGAATCTTTGGAACCATTAACGTTACAAAAAGGTTTTAAGTATATGACGATGCTGACTTGGAAAGGAGTTATACATTCCAGAGGATTATATAAATCTTATAAGAAGTGGTGTCCTCAATGTTTGGATGAATGGAAGAAGGATGATGAAGAAATATATGAACCATATATTTGGTATTTAGATTGTTCCACTGTATGTTTGAAGCATAAAAGAAAATTAGAAGTGTTGTGTCCTAACCCAGCATGTAAATTGGAACAAGTGGCAATTAAACATTCTCGAGGTTATTGTTATGCATGTGATAATTGGTTAGGGCAAAAAGAATATAATTCCTCGGAAAAGCAATATGAGATAACTCAACGGGATGAGTGGATGAATAAAAGTATAGGCGAATTGTTACAAGTAGCCCCATATATTGTTCCGCCGACAATAGAAGAAATTTCTTTAATGCTTGAACAGTGTGTAACGTTTTTTTTTCAAAGTGATCCTCATCTGTTTTGTAAAGAGGTAGGAATACATCATATGACTCTAAATGCAATTATACTTAGAAGACAAAGGATATCACTACCAGCACTATTATCATTAAGCGCATATACTAAAACGCCATTGCTAAAGTTATTAAATTTATCGTATAAAAGTTCTAATGAGCAAAATACCTCATGCTGCTAAGAGGTATTTTTTATTTGCTGTTTGTAGAATTTATGGTCAGCTTATGGGTTAATAATTAACTTACGGCCAATATATGCTTCCCATTCTGTTGAATAAATAGAAAATCAGCTACAAAAATAAGTGTTTTCTGGCCAACTTATGCTTCCAACTGCGGCCAACTTATAGGTAAAGTGACAATTTTGTATGATATGAACCATAAGTTTGCCGGAACGGCAAGCTTATGGTTCTTTTTGTTTGTGGCAAAGTTATGGTTCCAAAAAATAAAAGGAGTAGTTCTTATTAAATAAGAGCTACTCCTTTTTTTATTTTTGATAATTATCTTTTATTTTACACCTAATTTTTCTTTCGTTTTTGCAGGTAAATCTGCTTGTTGTACTTCTTCATAAGATTTAACTTCTGTGTTTGGTATATCTGTTTTCTTTTCGTCCTCTTGTTTAATGTAAAGACGTAAAAATGCATTTTCTTTAAGTTTTTTATCATTTTCTCTCTTTTGACTACTAAATGTAACTGTTTTTTCATTTCCGTTTTCATCATAAGTAGGTAAAGTATAAAGGCGTTGATTATCTTCCATTTTACCCTCGCCTTGGATTTGAACGTAGTATTCCTTTGAACCCATTTTGATTGGGGAAGATAAATCACATCCCACCGCAAAGCTAGCAAATAAGGCGAAAGTAGCGCATGAAGCAAGTAATTTTTTCATATGAAAACTCCTCTATAAGTTATTGTGTGTTTAAATTGGACTAACTAGTTATTAGTTTACAAGGAATAAATGTTTGCAAACATCGATGTATCTAACTGGAAACTTACATTTTTGTAAGGAACCCTTATTTTGAAATCTATCTATATAAAAAGTGATTTTTAGTCATCTTGAATGATTTTAAATTTAAAGTAGTAGTGAAGATATATTACATGAAAAGTTGTTGAGTGATTTTAATAATTGCAGCAACACCAGTTAGTAAAATGGAACCGCCTAAGCAAGAAACAGTAACAATTTGGTTGAATAATAAGTCTTGGTTTTCTTTCATGAGAATTCGCTCCTTTAAAAGTGTTTTTATTGTTAATTGATTATCTACTTTTAGTTTATATAAAATGTAAGATTGGAAACATCGAAGTAACTAACGATTGGCTTACAGTATTGTAAGGAATCTTACAGAAGTATGAAAAAAGGCTATTCTATTGAAAGAATAGCCGGGGTCTTAAGTAGATGATTTTAGGAAGTTCTTTCATCTAACTTCATTTTTTTAATGAATTGTTTCGTTTCTGGATTTGTAAGGAGAAGTAAGCGGAATGATGTTCCACCGTAATAAACGCATTTCTTGATTTCAGTAACTATTGTCTGTTTTTGTGTAGGAGAAAGACAATCGATATCATTTTCTTCTAACAAATAAATAACTTCTAGCATGTTTTTTTCTGCTTTTTGGGCGATACGATTAGATTTAAACTTTATATACATAAAATTAATCGTTGCGCCAATTGTATAAGGTAATAAGGCTAATTGAGCTTTCTTTTCTAAATTCGTTTCCCCGCCAGTTAGTACAGAAATATCTTGAATAAAAATAACTAGTAATAATAACGTTGTAGCAATCATTGAATTGGATATAAAAAAAGCATTTTCGGTACGACTTAGCTGATAAGGAGGGCGTATCCATACAATTCCCATTTGAACAATAATGCCAATGAAAATTGTTAAGATGATGGAAAAGTTATTTAAAAGATCAAAATGAGTTAAACTACCTATTGTTGATAATAAACCAGTACTTATTATCCCTCCAGTGATCACTGAAGAGAGTATTAATAGTATGGTCATTAATATATTTGTCCATTGTAGTGCAAGATAAAGGCTGGTTACTGTGACCGCACTTAAAAGTAAAATCATATGCATCACATTAGAGACTAGGTCTGAAATAGACGGTGAGATGGATGCATTAATTTGTAATAAGCTATTGAAGCTTGATGCAGCGATAAGCAAGCTATACAATATTTTTGTATAACACTTGTAAATATATCTTCGATAAGGTAAATCTTTATTGGAGTCAAAGAGAGAAAAGAAGGTTAGTTCTTTCACTTTTTGATGCTCTTGTTTCATTTCGAAGTAAATATTTTTAGCGAAATATAGATAGAGTGACATGCTTATAAGCCAGCCAATATTAAAGAGCCCTACTCCGTAAGATGTCTTAAGATTAAAGAGTACGGAAATAATTTTAGTTCCCAAATAAATATAAATAGCGATACGAATAAATGTATTTGTTTTTTTTCTTAAATTATAGGTTAGAAACTTTTCAATTTGTTTACTGAAGAAAAAATATAAAAAATTTCTCAGTAGTTGTTTCACATGTTGCAATAACATAGCTCCTTTCTTTCATTTATATAAGGTGTTGAAAATTAGTAATAAAATCAAGTACATATACTAGTATAGTAAATAAATCACTGATATGGGATATGAAAAAGCTGATGACAGCATGTCATCAGCTTTTTTATTATCTTTCTTTCGGAAGTACAATACCTTTGTACAATTGAACTGTAATTAAGTAGTAAATAGTATAGATTACCGCAAAAATTACGAGTGGAACCCAAATACGGAAGTATGGGTCAATCAAAATGAAAGAGAACATATTCATACCAACAATTACATGGGAGATACCAATGGTAGCTGGGAATAAGAATACTAACAATAACTCTTTATAGATTGATCTCGCTAATAGCTCACGACGAACTCCTATTTTACGTAACATTTGATAGCGCTTTGTATCTTTCGTTGCGCCAGATAGGATTTTGAACATTAAGCAACTTGCCATCATAGCTAAGAAAGCAATTCCTAAGAAAAAGCCCATAAAGACTGTACCACTTGTGAAAGTGTACATAATTTCGTAAAAGCTAAATTTACTATTTAACTGATCCTTAGTTACATCTTTATATTTTGCCAATTGTAATTGATCAAGTTCCTTCCATTCTTTCTTATACGCTGCGAAATCATTTGTTTTTCCAATTACAACATATTGTTCTTTTGTTTTTATTTGATTGTACATTTTTTGGTCCACAATTTTTATATGTTGTTGTTTGTATAAGTATTCAGGTTGTATTTCTTTAAATGCATTTTTCCATTCCTCAGAAAGAGCAAGACCACCAATGGTATCATTTGCACCTTTCTTTACAATTGCTCCGACTGGAAGTTCATTTGTAGTTCGTTCTACTTGCCCGACTTTCTTTTGGTCAAATCCAGTTTGAACGAGAGGTCGGTTCTTTTCCAAATCTTCATTCAAGTAATAAACAAATTGCTGATCTACTTTGTAGCGATAGTTCGCTTGTTCTTCAAATTTGATTTTGTTTAATATTTTCTTCTCATCTGCTGTTGGATTATGAACGGATACGTCATATAGGCTAGCAATATCAGTAGTTAGGCTAATATTGTTTTTAAAAGCCATTCCGCCAGCAATTGCTCCAACTGCAAGTGCAATTAACATTGCTACAGTTGCTAATACCTTTGTTAAATCATTTACGCGGAAGCTTAATTGAGAAAAAGTAAATGAATTTAATCCTTTTTCATTTAATGGTTTAATTTTTTTCAGTAATTTAATAGTTAGCGGTAATAAAGAGATGAAAATAAGATATGTTCCTAATGTCGTTGCTACTGTAGCGATAGGAAATCCAGCTAATGATAAAGCCTTTATATTTATTAATGCTGCATATCCAATTGCTAATGAACCAGCACCAATTACTGCTACAAAGAATGTTTTAATCCCTTTTACTGAAGGCTTGTCTATTTTCATATCAGAATGAACGAGTTGTAATATTGTAATGCGAGATAGTTTCGCTATATTCATAATGGCAGCTAAGAAAAACAGAATGAAGAAAAATATTACTGTTACACGAATAGATGGAATGTATAGAGCATGGTATCCATCGGAAGCAAATTCTAATTCTTTCATGAGAAGTTGTCCAATTCCTTTAGAAAGGCCGATACCGATTCCAATCCCAATAATAAGTGAAGTGATCCCGATAGCTAAAGTTTCCATAAACATGAGTAGTGTAATTTTATATTTTTTCGCACCTAACATCATATACATACCGAACTCTTTTTGTCTTAATGACAGTAAAAATGAATTGGCATATAGGATATAGAAAAACGTGATAGTCGCTAATAAAAACGAACCAACTTGAAATATGATTCCAATAGAGCTAATCATTGAGTTTGCTTTAATAAACGAATCATTCATTGCTAGTGTTTGGAACATATAAAAGATTGAAATGGACATAACAAGCCCAATTAATAAGACAATGTAGTCTCTTATTTTACTTTTTAGTCCTGACATGGAAAGTTTGAGTAACATGTTGTAAATTCCTTTCTTATGCTTTTTGTGTACCCAAATCAGCAAGTACATTTAAAATTTCTTTATAAAACATTTCACGGTTTGTTGTACGATGTAGTTCCTTATACAGCTCTCCATCCTGAATGAATAAAATGCGCTGGCAGTAACTTGCACTAAATGGATCGTGGGTAACCATCATAATTGAAACATTTTGCTCTTCATTAAGACTTTTCATTGCATCTAAAAGGCTAGTTGCATTTTTAGAATCAAGTGCTCCTGTTGGTTCATCTCCTAAAATAATCGCTGGTTCATGAACGAGTGCACGTGCAGCAGCAGAACGTTGCTTTTGTCCACCAGATACTTCTGAAGGATACTTTTGAAGTAATGATGAGATTCCTAACATCTCTGCTACTTTCGTTACTTTTGGCCCAATCTTTCGAGAAGGAACACCTTGCAAGGAAAGTGGCAATGCAATATTTTCATAGATCGATAAATTTTCTAAAAGGTTAAAGTCTTGAAAAATAAATCCTAATTTTTTGGAGCGGAAATCAGAGAGTGCGCCTTGCTTCATTTTTGTAATATCAGTTCCAGCAATTTCAACTTTTCCGTCCGTTGCATTATCTAATGTAGAAATTACATTTAGTAATGTTGTTTTTCCAGATCCAGATGGTCCCATGATACCGACAAATTCACCTTCTCGGATTGAAAATGATACACCTTTTAAGGCATAGGATTGATTCTCACCTTTTTTACCATATACTTTCTGAACATTTTTTACGTCTACAACAGGTCTTTGCATTTTTATATCCTCCTATATGTTAGTTCTTACTATTATTTTTTCGGATAGGCACTAAGTTCCAATAAGTTAAGCAGCGCCAAATCCATTCTATAGGTCCAAAATTAAAATATTTTAACCAAACGTTACTCAGTATAATCTGAACAATCCATGTTAATAGGCAGACATTAATCATAAGGAAAGCGAGATCCATGCTTTTTACGAATAATGGTAAGATAAAAATTCCTACAAAAGTTTGTCCCAAGTAATTAGTCATTGCCATTTTTCCATAGGCTTGTAATGGATGGAGTACAAAGCTTCCTAGTTTACTTTTTAACATAGCGATTAAAATTAAAATATAAGTTAGTGCTAGGAAAGGCTGTAAAATGGTCAATACGATGAATGACAGTTTGGCGCTTTCTGTGAGAAATTGTAAAGTTACCCCAGTGATTGAAATACTGCCTACTACAATTAAAAGTATTGTATGAAGCTTTGGGTTCTTCCTTAATTTTGTGAAAATATCCATCTGCATGAGTGAAAAGCCTTCAATAAAATAAATTAGAAATCCTGTTAACGTAGTAATGACTTGAAGAGCATTCAAGAGTGGAGGTACCTTCAAGTTTCCTCCGTACAAATAATCATAAGACATAATACTCACAATAATTCCGATTACATGGAAGGTTAGAGAAATACCCAATAACCATTTACCAGGAATTTTATGAAGTGATAGTAGCACTAATCCTACAATTGCATAGGGAACAAGTACATCTCCTGACCAAATACTAGCGTGTAAGAGCCCAATGACAGCTAATATGATCATACGACGTATATACAAGGAATAAGGTTGCCCTTTGGCTTTCGCACGGCTTAAGAAAAGAGCTGAACCTGCTCCAAAAAGTAAAGAGAAGATAGCATAAAACTTCCCTGTCGCTAAAATGTTAATCCAATTGACATCGCTTAATTGTCCAGCACCTGCTCTCTGGCTAAATTCGGCTATATTGACTAAGAAAATCCCAATTAAGGCAAAACCTCGTATGATGTCTAAATCAACAATTCGATTTTTTTGAGGTAAGCTTTGTTTTATTGCATTCATAATTCATACATCCTTTCTATGATAATTTTTAGTACGTGTATTAAACCTGTGATGAACACAGATTTATGTCGTAGTATTGCTTGATTAACTATTGTTAGTTTACAAGTGATTAAAAGTTGCAAACATCGATGTATCTAACTGGAATCTTACATTTTTGTAAGGAACCAGTTTGCTTCTTATTTACATGAAAAAACCTCTAAAGAGTTACTGGTTAGTAGTAATTCTTTAGAGGTTTTTTCAAAATTACAATATGTAATCATGGAAACTCATTTGTATTTTGGTTGTGAGCGTTTTAGGATTCAGCTGAGATACGTGTGAAAATTAACTATAACAATCCATTTGTCATCCGAAATACAATTAAAAAGGTACTTACCTGAAATCCTTTTAGTAAAAAAATAAAAATGCCCTGATGGTTCAGGGCATTTTTTAAAAGAAGGGATAAAAGCATTTTATACTGTAAGGCTTGATTTCTTTAAAATAGAGATAATGCATATGACGAATAAAAAAATCAATCCTGACTAATGAATGGCTTGGTTAAACAGTAAATACAATTTATTAATATTCTCTTCGACTATAACGTATAAAATGAAACAGTTTTCTTATTTATAAATTGTACAGCATCCTCAAAAAAACAAATAGTTTATTCCGGTTGCTAAGATAGAGAATCCCATAATAATTGCTATTACAATACTGTGACGTAAACGATTCATAACGAAAATAGCAATATACTCTCGAATCATCGCATTTGGCCAATAATAAAAGGCTGTTTTTGAACCAATTCCTTGGCTATTTAGCCCTACTATTTTAGCGTATAATCCTGCGCGAAACACATGGAAATTGTTTGTGGAGAAAATACAGTTATACTGAAAGCCTTTTAATGATTCCATAATTTCCTTTGAATACAGCATATTTTGATATGTTGTAGTAGAACGATTCTCTTTTATTGTGTGTTCTAAAGGAATCCCATTTTTTACAGCATAATCCTGCATAGCTTCTGCTTCCGAAATATTTTCATCTGGTCCTTGTCCACCAGAAAAAATAATTTTAGGTGGTGAAGAGACAGCTTCTTGTTTCCGATAAAATTCAATAGCTCTGTTAATTCGGCTAGCTAAAAGTGGTGGAACCTTATCATTAATTAAACCACTCCCAAGAACAATGATAAAATCTTGGTTGTATTTCGGTCTATTGAATTGGTACAGAAAATAGGCTGTTAAGAAATTAGATAAGTCTACAAATAAATATATAGAAATAAGAACTGCTCCCCAGTAAAGTGTTCGAATTGATTCGGGGAAGAAGTTAACGGGTTCAATTAAAGAAATTACCCAAAAGATTGAAAGACCTATACCAAGAACGAAAGTTAAACTATTTGCAAAACGTCGGCTTTCTTTACTCATAAGAATCTTAGCATTTAAAAACAGCCCCAATATTAAGGCTACTAAGCCGAAACTTAACATAAAGAAAACGACTGCAGCAGGGATTAGGGCGATGAACAGTAAATACTGATTCCCTGTAATCATAGAGAAGTACGCACTTGCAATAATTATCGAAAGTATAAATAAGTTAAATAAAAAACCGTTTATTATTCTTCTAGGATCTGTTAAATAAAAACCTAGAAAAAGAATGAGTAAAATGATTGGAATAAATGCGTAAAACATAAGTTTTTAACACCTCAATAATTTGATATTATACAGATACTTTATAGCAACTTTTAAAACTTCTTTCATATACCCCCTAGCTATACAATCGATTTAAAACAAAAAGAAATGAAACTTTAGAGTGGTTGTTTACTCTTAATTTCCAATTTTTTTATTATAGCATGCCGATGACTGTAACAAAAATATGCCTTTATTTAATGATGTAGTCGATTGGAAATTAATTGAGGCTCATTGCCGAGATTTATTTCGAGTTGTATTGTCGATAAAAGTTGGGAAGATACTGCCTTCCAAACTTCTCAGAAAGCTGAGTAGTATCAGTAAAGAAAATACGTTATATCAAGTGTCCCGAGAAGTGGGTAGATTCATTCGAACAATATATCCTCTTAGACATATCCAAGATATGAAGTTGAGAGAACAAATTGCAGCTAGTAGAAATAAGGTGGAAGCATATAATGGATTTTTAAAATGGTTATTCTTTGAGGTAATAGAATTATCATTGAAAGTGATTCAATAAAACAAGAAAAGCATCTGTTGAGATGCTTTTTTATTTATTCACAATGTTATTGTAGGATTTTACTGTCAGTATATAGTAGGCAAAATAAATCAATGTATAGGCAACTAGGGTAGTTAAAACTGGAATGAAAATATCTATGCCAAGTGTATTAGAAAGCGCCTTTAAAACGATAATACTATGCAAGCTACCGATAGTAAGTGGCAAAATGAATATAAAGGCAATTTGTTTTGCAATCGATTTAAAAATGGTTTGCTTACTTACACCCAGTTTACGTAAAATGATATATTTGTCTTGATCTATAGTTGCTTCTGTTAATTGTTTAAAGTAAATGATGCTTCCAGTTGCAGCTAAAAAGACGAGTCCTAAAAATACACCAGCGAAGATGACTAATCCTGATGCTTCCACGACACTTTTATAAGCGCTGTATTTGGATATTAAATGAATATCTTTAAGGAGTATTTGAATTGCTTTTGTTAACTTCTCTGTATTTTTGTCATCGGATACTTTATATGCTTGTAGCATATAAGATTTTTGTTGTTTGCTCATATCATAAAAAATTTTGTCAGGCACGACGATAGTGAATTCGTGTAATGAATCATTTAGGATGTTGTCTTGAATCTTTCCTACAAATTGCAATGAATAATCACTACTTGAAAGATGTAGGTCTACTTTGCCGTTTTTATATTCAGTTTGAAACGTATTACTCTTATTTGCATCGAGAGCAACCACTTCTGTATTTTGAAGGGATACTTTTATATCCTTATTAGTCTTATCGGCTAGCATATTGAATGTACTCTCAGATAATAAATTTAACTCATTAGGATTTCTTTCAAAATTAATTGGCATGAGACCATTCACCTGTAAATCCGCTTTTACTTTTATTAAAGGAATAGTAATCTTCTCTTTTATTGTATGATTAGAATTTTTTATTGTATGTTCAATTTGTTGATCTACTTGTGAATCTGTTTTTACATATATAAAACTAAACGGTTCTGTTTTATCAATCATTACTTTATTTTTATAATACATACTATAAGAAGCACCGATTCCACATAGTGTGACTGCGCTTAATAGTGCAATGGTAGTTAGTGTTTTTGCGTTTGCTTGAATGCGTGCTAATAGTTGAGATACACTAACCACATTAATCCCGCGGTAATAGCGTGTTTTATTCTTCTGTAAGCCAAGTAATAAAAAAACAGTAAAAGAACGAAATATGAAATATGTACCGATTATAGAACCACCTAAAATAATACACATATTCCGTATCTTGTGGTCCAGCCATGTAGAAGAGAAAATAGGTTGAAGTGCGAACCAGTAAGAAGCAATAACTAAAATAATTCCTAATAAAGCAGTCCATATGGATCCTTTTGGAATGAGCTCACTTTGTCTTTCAGCCTGAAGTAATTCAATCAATTTGAACTTGTAAATGATGCTATAACCGTGAAAAGATGTTATTAAAATAATAATGGTAAATACAAGCGTGGTATGTATTATTGCTTCTAAAGAAAAAGAAAATGAAATAGTAGTTGATAATTGCATTACTTTTAAAAGTAACATTGAAAACACCTTTGAGAGTAAAGCTCCGATGCTCATTCCTATAATGAGTGCAATAATTCCTATGATGAGATTTTCATAAAATAACATGGTGCCAATTTGCCGTTTTGGAACACCTAGTAAGGAATATAGTGCAATTTCCTTTTTTCTTTTCTTTGTGAAAAATGAGTTTGAATACCAGATGAATATTGCTACAAAAATGATTAGAATAACAGAAGAAGCTTGAAAAACATCTGCAATTCCTTTGGCTGTATTTGTTTGTTCTACGATATAATCGTTATATTGTAAGGATACAAAAATAAAGTAAATGACAATACTAAATATCATAGATGCAAAGTATAGTACATAATTTTTAAGATTTCTTTGCAAGTTTTTTTGGATGATACTAAATGGTGTCATGCCCGCTACCTCCAAGAGCAGAAAGAATACGTAATAGTTTTTGGGGAAATTTCTCTTGTGACATCTCGCCCTTTACAAGTTCCGTGAAGAGTTTTCCATCTTTAATAAAGAGGATGCGTTTGCAATAACTTGCTACAAAGGGATCATGCGTAACCATCAAAATGGTGGCAAGTTGTTTTTTATTTAACGCTTGTAGGCTGTGCAGTAAACCAGCTGCTGATTTAGAGTCTAGTGCACCTGTAGGTTCATCAGCTAAAATTAATTTGGGTTTTCCTATAATAGCTCTCGCTGCTACAGTACGCTGCTGTTGTCCACCAGAAATTTGATACGGATATTTATTTAGCAGTTCTTGAATGCCAAACATTGTTGCAACTTCATCTACGCGTGCATCAATTTCTTGTGCATTTATATTTCTTAAAGCAAGTGGTAAAAGTATATTATCCTTTATCGTTAACGTATCAAGTAAATTGTAGTCCTGAAAAATAAAGCCTAATGTATTACGACGGAATGTAGTAAGCTGCTCATCTTTCATTTTTATAATATTTTTTCCATTAACAATAATTTCTCCTGTGGTTGGTATATCAATTGTCGATAATATATTTAATAAAGTAGATTTTCCAGATCCAGATGGACCCATTATGCCAACGAATTCACCTTCAAAAATTGTTAGATCAATATCATGGAGGGCAGTAAATATGTTACCTCTATTACTAAAGACCTTCCTTACGTGTTTTGCCTGTAATACGGGGTTCAATATGGATCCTCCTCTATTGTATGATAAGCTTATTGTATGGTAATTTTATACCCTAAACCATAGGACAACCTTACAAATTATAATTCAAACCTTACAAACTTGTAAGGTTGAAACAGTGCTAGGAGGCAAACTTTTTATGAAAGTTTTATTAGTTGAAGATGAACCAACCATTCGTGAAACGGTTGCCGATGAGTTAGAGAAATGGGGATTTAAAGTATGGACGAGTACAAACTTTGAACATATTTTAAATGATTTTTTGGCACAATCTCCGCAACTTGTTTTACTTGATATTAATCTTCCTTATTTTGATGGATTTTATTGGTGTAGAAAAATTCGTGAAGTATCGAAAGTACCAATTATTTTCTTGTCATCTCGTGATAATCCTATGGATATGGTAATGGCTATGAATATGGGGGGAGATGATTTTATGCAGAAACCATTTTATACAGATGTTTTAGTTGCTAAAATTCAGGCTCTTATGAGACGTACATATTCTTATACACAAACTGAAACTAATGTTGTTGAATATGAAGGTGTCTTATTAAATTTACAGAGCGGGGAAGTAACCTATCATAATCAAATATTGGAATTAACAAAAAATGAGTTTAAAATTTTACAGATATTAATGCAGAATATAGGATCGATTGTAAGTCGAGATAATATTATGCGTAAACTTTGGGAAAATGAAAGTTTTGTTGATGATAATACATTAACAGTAAACGTCGCTCGTGTAAGGAAGAAGCTTGCTGAACTTGGAAAAGAGGAGTTTATTCATACGAAGAAAGGGCAAGGTTATATTATTACATGAGTATTTTTCGTTACATAAAAGAACGCCGTTATTTTATGCTTCTATACTTTTTGATTATGTTATTTATTTCTACCATGATTTATTTAAGTGAGGGATTAAGTAATACAAAAGCAAATCTTATATATATCAATGTTGTAAGTGCAATTTTTATTCTTATCTATCTTATAATCGGGTATTTTTATCATAAAAGATTTTATAAAGAACTTCATATTGCTCTTCATTTAGAGCAGGATACAGTGATTGCAATCCCAGCCCCACATACATATGAACAGGAACTATATACAGATATATTAAAAAAACTGTATTTAGAGCAACAGGAGCAAATGTACGTATTACATGAGGAAAAGAAAGAATATCACGACTTTATTATGTCGTGGATTCATGAGGTTAAGATACCGATTGCTGCTAGTCAACTATTGATGCGTAGCGACAAACCAGCGGATATTTTAATTGATAAATTAGAGGATGAGTTAGGGAAAATAGATCACTTCGTTGAACAAGCTTTGTATTATTCACGGCTTGATTCCTTCTCAAAAGATTATTTTATTCAAGAAGTTTCTCTAGAGGCAATTACGGGAGCTAGTATGAAGAAATATGCTAAGTCATTTATTTCAAAACGTATTCAATTTGAACGTACAAACTTACAACTTTTAGTAGAGAGTGATACAAAATGGCTATCTTTTATTGTCGATCAGATTGTAGCAAATGCATTGAAGTATACTGATTCTCATGGAGAAATTAAGTTTATCGGGGAAGAAGATAAAGTGGAAAAGCGCCTCATTATTCAAGATAATGGAATTGGTATTAAGCTTGAAGACGTTGGACGAGTATTTGAACGTGGATTTACAGGAGTGAATGGCCGAATTCATACGAAATCAACGGGACTAGGATTATATTTAGCGAAACGTTTATCTCATAAATTAGGGCATGATATTTCTATCGAATCGAAAGAGAATGAATATACAAAAGTGACAATACACTTTCCTAAAGGGAATCAATATCATACGATTGCAAAAACATAAGCAAAGCATTTATCTATAGATAAATGCTTTGCTTATGTTTTTTTATCATGCCACGGTATTCCTGAAACAGAAAATGAAGAAATAGTTATTAATGATAAGCAAGTAGATAATATGAATGCTAGTAAATTCCAAAATAATAATATTTATTTTTTACTTTATTCGAATGTTATTATGTTTTGAGTTTTTATCCATACCTATTGTAAGATTATATAGAGTTCTCCTAATAAACTGTTTTAATGGATTATTTAGGGGTTTTAAATTTATAAATCTTAAATTATTTTTTCGGGATAATTTTTTTATCTAAATAATTTATATTGAAGTAGAGGTGAACCATCGGTGAAGCAGGTGTTGGTGATTAAAAATGAACGGTCTTCAGCAAAGAAAATCGTAAGTGGTTTAACGCAAGAAGGTTACTTCATTTTAAAACTTCACAATGAAAACGAAGGTTTAAATATAATATATGAACAAGATTGGGATATTATCATATTGGATTGGGATTCATTAAGTATATCTGGACCAGAAATTTGCAGACAAATACGACTTGTTAAAACGACACCGATCATTATTGTGACTGACAATATTTCTAGTAAGGATTGCGTAGCAGGGTTACAAGCAGGAGCAGATGATTATATAAGAAAACCATTTGCGAAAGAAGAATTAGTAGCAAGGATTCAAGCGATTTTAAGGAGAAGTGATTGTAACCAGCAAAAGGAGATAAGCTTTTTTCAGTTTAAAGATCTCTTTGTTGATGCATCTAGCAATATTGTGAAAAAAGGTGGCAAAAACCTCTCGCTTACTAAGCGGGAGTACGATTTACTTGTATTTTTAATCAAGAATAAAAACACAATATTGAGCCGTGAAATGCTTTTGAATCAAGTATGGGGATATAATATAGTAGTAAATCCAAATGTAGTAGACTTATATATTGGGTATGTAAGAAAAAAGTTAAAGTGCGAGAAGAAAGAGAGATATATTCAAACGATACACGGCAGAGGCTATTCAATGATTGAATGATAAAATAAGGTAATAGAAAAAGAGTAAAACTATTTCATTCAGTTTTACTCGTTTTTTTGTTAAATGTGATAATCAAATAGTTTCTGAGAAATATTAATAGATGAAAACTGTAAAAAGAATATTTCTATCAGGCAATGGATTATGAAAACATTAGCTATTAATGAGCATTTTTTGCAGGGGAAATTATGGTTTATAAGGTGCTCATCTTTTGGGTATTGTGTAGGGGACGATTCTAGCGCGCATTAGTTGAGACCGGATCTAATGAAAGTGTCTACTCGAAAAAAATCGACACGCTCTGAAGAATAAAGGTTAATCAATACACCCGACTTCACATATTACTTTCTATGCCTGATTTTATGAATTCACACCATTCACAAGATTTTCACAGAATTAATGACTATACTAATTAACAGAATGTCCAAATGAAAATGATTATCAATAGCGATTCAATTGAATGAAAATTACTTTCTAATTCAATCTATGGATGTCATCATTTTCGAAATAAATCACACTATAAGGAGTATACATATGAAAAAATCTATGCTTTTAAAATTAGTGAGTATTCTAGCAATTTTCACTTTAATGTTAGTAGCTTGCTCAGATTCAGGTAAAGAAACTTCGAAGGCTACTAAAGATAATGGTAGTGATAAGCCAAAAACGGTTGAAATCACTGATGCACATGGAAAGGTTACTGTTCCTGTAAATCCAAAGAATGTAGTTGCTTTAGATAACAGAACGTTTGAAACTTTATCTGATTGGGGAATTAAATTAGCGGCTGCTCCAAAGGATATCATGCCTGCTGATTCAGCATATAAAAAGGATGAAAAAGTTCAAAATATTGGGAATCACCGTGAACCAAATCTAGAAATTATTGCAGCAGCAAATCCTGAACTTGTAATTGTTGGTCAAAGATTTGCTGACCATTACGAAGAAATCAAAAAATTAGTACCAAATGCAGCAGTTATTGATCTTAATTTTGATGTTTCTGAGAAAGCTACTAAGCCTGGCGAAAACTTAGTAAAAGGACTTAAAGATTCTACAATTACTTTAGGAAAAATCTTTAATAAAGATAAAGAAGCTAAACAATTAGTAGCTGATTTTGATAAATCTATTGAAAAAGCAAAATCTGCTTATAACGGAAAAGATAAAGTTATGAGTGTTATCGTTACTGGTGGTAATATTGGTTTTGCTGCTCCACATTCTGGTCGTGTTTGGGGACCAATGTATGAAATTTTCGGTTGGACTCCAGCGTTAGAAGTTTCAAATTCTACTGCAGGTCATAAAGGTGATGACGTTTCTGTTGAAGCTATTGCACAAACAAATCCTGATTGGATTTTCGTATTAGATCGTGATGCTGCAACATCTGATGCAGCTAAGTCAACACCTGCTAAGGATGTTATTTCTAAATCACCTGCTCTTCAAAACACAACTGCTGTTTCTAAAAAACAAGTTATTTATGCACCAGAAGATACTTACACGAATGAATCAATTCAAACTTATATAGAGTTATTTGGAAATATGGCAAAAACTTTAGCTAAGTAGTGTAAAGGGGTACGAAACAGTGTCAAAAAATATGATTTCTAGGGTTGAGAATATTTCTCAACCCCAGTTTTATAATCAAAATAAAATATGGACAAAACCTTTTATAATAGCAGTTATAGTTGTTATAATTTTAGGGATTATATCACTGTTTACTGGAGTTTATGATATACGTGGACAAGAGGACGGGACAGAGATGTTTTTCATAACTCGTGTTCCGAGAACAGCTGCATTAATGCTTACTGGAGCTGCGATGGCGATGGCAGGGCTCGTCATGCAACTCATTACACAGAATCGCTTTGTTGAACCTACTACAACGGGGACTATTGAATGGTCAGGCTTAGGCCTGCTTTTTGTGTATTTATTATTTCCTGCCCCGACTTTAGTTCAAAGAATGACTGGTGCAATCATTTTTTCTTTTATAGGAACTATGATTTTCTTTCTATTTTTAAGAAGAGTTAAGCTTCGTTCGTCTTTAATTGTTCCGATTATTGGATTGATGCTTGGAGCAGTAATTTCTGCAGTGTCTACTTTTTTAGGACTCCTTTTTCAAAAGACGCAAAGTATTGAAACTTGGTTTGTAGGTTCATTTGCTAACATTCAGGTGGGAAGATATGAATATTTATGGCTGATTGTTATCATTACTTTTCTTATTTTTATGTATGCTAATAGATTGACTTTAGCTGGACTAGGAGAAGATGTCGCAACAAGTCTTGGAGTTAATTACAATAGAATTGTTCTTTTTGGGACTGCTCTTATCTCTGTTGCAGTTGGAATTGTTGCAGCTGTTATTGGACACTTACCTTTCTTAGGATTAATTGTGCCAAATATCGTTTCAATGTTTAGAGGTGATGATCTTAGGAGTAATTTACCTTGGGTTTGTGTGATCGGAATGGGATCAATAACTGCCTGTGACATCATTTCTCGAACAATTATACAGCCTTTTGAATTACCTGTTTCTTTAATACTTGCAACAGTGGGAGCAGTCGTGTTTATTACTATTTTATTGAGACAAAGAAAACCAAGGAGGCTACGATGATCACATTAGAATATAGAAAAAAAGAAAATGTCGAAATCGATTCTAGCCTTCATAATGAAAGTAGATCAGCTAGCGCTTTTCGGTCTAAGAAGGAAGCAAGACGTTATTGGATTTTACTGATAACATTGATTGCTTTAGGTCTTCTTTCTTCATATGGACTTTTAGTTTATAACAATCCAGTTCCGATAGATTCACCTTCTTTTATCCCAGTCGTTAAGAGAAGGATAGTAGCTATTGTTGCAATGATTATTGCTGCGGTTTGCCATAGCTTGTCGACAGTTGCCTTCCAATCTATTACGAATAATAAAATTATTACTCCATCGCTTTTAGGTTTCGAATCACTTTATTCAGCAATTCAAACGAGTACAGTATTCTTCTTTGGTGCTAGTGCGTTAATAAATTTTAATGGAATTGGATCATTTTTATTCCAAGTTGTTGTTATGGTCTTCATGAGTTTGATACTTTATGGATGGTTACTTTCCGGTAAATACGGGAATTTACAACTTATGCTTTTAGTTGGAATTATTATTGGTACCGGGCTAAATTCTGTGTCAACTTTCATGAGAAAACTACTTGCGCCTTCAGAATTTGATATTTTACAAGCAAGACTATTTGGTTCTGTTAATCATGCAGATCCTGCATATTTTCCTATTGTAATTCCTATGATCATAATTGTAGCGGTATTAATTTTTGCTCATTCTAAGAATTTGAATGTTTTATCACTAGGAAAAGATGTTGCTACTTCTTTTGGAGTTAAATACCAACCTAGTGTAATTTATACGCTTGTATTAGTAGCTATTTTAATGTCCATTTCAACAGCTCTAATTGGGCCACTTACTTTCTACGGCTTTTTAGTGGCAACTTTGAGTTATCAGGCAGCGTCAACTTATGATCATAGATATATTTTTCCGATGGCTTTTGCTATAGGATTTTTAATAATGACGAGCGCATACTTTTTAATGTATCATGTATTCCATGCTCAAGGTGTAGTTTCAGTTATTATTGAATTATTTGGTGGAATCATATTCTTAACTATAGTTTTAAGGAAGAGGGCTTTATGATAAAAATTGATAATGTTAAAAAGTTCTATACTGATAAGGTAAAAATAGGACCTTTGGATATTGAAATACCAAAAGCAGGCTTTACTTCTTTAATTGGACCAAATGGTGCTGGAAAGTCAACGACACTTTTGATGATTGGCAGACTTTTAGATATGGATGAAGGCCAAATTCAGGTAGCAAATATGGATGTTTCTGAATCTAAATCGAAAGACTTAGCAAAAGTTTTGACTATATTGCGACAAGAAAATCATTTTGTAACTAGGCTTACAGTTAGACAATTAGTTGGATTTGGGCGCTTTCCTTATTCAAAGGGAAGGTTGACTAAAGAAGATGAGGTTATCATTTCTAAATATATCGATTTCTTAGATTTAACTAGTTTAGAGAATAGATATTTAGATGAGCTTTCTGGTGGTCAAAGACAAAGGGCATATGTAGCGATGGTACTGTGCCAAGAGACGGAATATGTACTTTTGGACGAACCTTTGAACAACCTTGATGTTGCTCGTTCTGTTCAAATGATGGAGCATTTAAGACGTGCAGCTAATGAATTTGGAAGAACAATTTTGACGGTTATGCATGACATAAATTTTGCAGCTAAATACTCGGATAAAATTTGTGCTATGAAAGATGGACAAATTGCTGCTTTTGGAACAGTAGAAGAGGTTATGGACTCAACACTTTTGACAGATATTTTTGAAACAAAAATAGAGATTATTAATGGTCCTTATGGGCCGATCGCCGTTTATTAGTTATAAAATGTCTTGCGCAGATTATGCAAGCCACTCTAGTTAAAGTTGCTGTCTGTATTTTATAGGCAGCAGCTTTTTTTATGTGATTACTTATAAAATGCAAAAGAATGCTTCACCTTTTCAAGTATGTACCAAACGAAAAAAATATCTCTGTATAACTTTTTAAAAGAATTCAGCTTGGTTTTTTATATGTAATATTGCATATCAGAGTGTATTGATAAAAGTGTAAGGGGTCACTATAATGAGGGCATAAAGATAAATCATATTTTCGTAGCAATAAAAAGGAGGAAATAATATGGAAATCGCAATGGCAGTTTTAAAATTTGTAGGTGGCGTAATCCCGTTAATTCAAGAACTTTTAAAAGCATTTATGTAAATTTATTAGTTAGCAATCATTTATCAATCATTATCATATTTACTAAAAAAAGAACGGGGTGATTTTTCTGAATATTAAGAAAAACACTAAAAGAAGAAAGTTCCTTGCATGTTTATTAGTTAGTCTATGCACTATTAATTATTCATCTATTTCCTTCGCAGAAACACAAGCAAGTAATGCAACTGATGTAACCAAAAATGCTAGTGGCATTGATACTGGTATAGCAAATCTTAAATATAATAATCAAGAGGTTTTAGCTGTAAATGGTGATAAAGTAGAGAGTTTTGTTCCGAAAGAAAGTATCAATTCAAATGGTAAATTTGTAGTAGTAGAACGCGAAAAAAAATCACTTACAACGTCACCAGTCGATATTTCAATTATTGATTCTGTAGTGAATCGCACGTATCCAGGAGCTGTACAACTTGCAAATAAAGCTTTTGCAGACAATCAACCGAGTTTATTAGTGGCTAAGAGAAAGCCTTTGAATATTAGTATAGACTTACCGGGCATGAGAAAAGAAAATACAATCACTGTCCAAAATCCGACATATGGTAATGTAGCTGGAGCAGTAGACGATTTAGTATCTACTTGGAATGAAAAGTATTCTACAACACATACGTTACCTGCAAGAATGCAGTATACGGAATCCATGGTTTATAGTAAATCGCAAATCGCAAGCGCTCTTAATGTTAACGCTAAATATCTTGATAACAGTCTAAACATTGATTTTAATGCGGTTGCAAATGGAGAGAAAAAAGTGATGGTAGCGGCGTATAAACAAATATTTTATACGGTAAGTGCTGAACTACCTAACAATCCATCCGACCTTTTTGATAATAGCGTTACTTTTGATGAGTTAACTCGAAAAGGCGTAAGTAATTCGGCTCCACCTGTTATGGTTTCAAATGTAGCTTATGGTAGAACGATTTATGTAAAATTAGAAACAACATCTAAGAGCAAAGATGTACAAGCTGCTTTTAAAGCCTTACTTAAGGATAACAGTGTTGAAACAAGTGGACAGTATAAAGATATTTTTGAAGAAAGTACCTTTACTGCTGTAGTATTAGGCGGAGATGCGAAAGAGCATAACAAGGTTGTTACTAAAGATTTCAATGAAATCCGAAATATTATTAAAGATAATGCTGAATTAAGTCTTAAAAATCCAGCATACCCAATTTCATATACAAGTACTTTCTTAAAAGATAATGCAACTGCTGCTGTTCATAACAATACAGATTATATTGAGACGACAACTACAGAATATTCAAGTGCTAAAATGACACTTGATCATTACGGTGCTTACGTTGCTCAATTTGATGTATCTTGGGATGAATTCACATTTGACCAAAAGGGTAACGAAGTACTAACACATAAAACATGGGATGGTAGCGGAAAAGACAAAACGGCTCATTACTCTACAGTTATCCCTCTTCCACCGAATTCAAAAAATATAAAAATTGTAGCAAGAGAATGTACAGGTCTTGCATGGGAATGGTGGAGAACAATTATTAATGAACAAAACGTTCCATTAACAAATGAAATAAAAGTTTCAATTGGAGGAACAACATTATACCCAACAGCTAGTATTAGTCATTAAGTATAAAAAAAGCGCCCTATAAGTAGGGCGCTTTTTTACTTAGTCACAAATTTTATTCCTCTATTTGCCGGGCAGCCCGATTGATGAGGGCTGATTAATAATGTAATTCCTAATATAGTTAATCGGCGTTGATTTACTTCTTCACGTAAAATGGATTGAAATGAAATTCCTATTACTTGGACAAGTGTTGCTAAAAGTGTGGCAATTGGAGGAATAAAACTTTATGTTCCTTTGTTTTGGGCCAACTTAAGAAACTTTTGTAAAATGATAGGATTACAAAAATGTAATGTGGGTGTAAGGAAACTGGATTGTACCATCTTTATGGTTAAAGCATACTTAAGGTAAGGAAGATTTATATTTTAACGGGTATAAATCTTACAAGTAGAATAGAAAGGTTAGGTATTATCATATGAAATGGATCATGAGAATTTTTGTGTTATTAGCTATAGTAGGAGGTGCTTTCTACTATATGAAGTCAGGGAATGGATATTATTTGACTAAACAATATTATGTAAAAGTAACGACTGATTCTAAAGTAGAAAACGAAAAATTGAGTAATGGAGAAGTTCTTACGTATCATGTTTACGATGAGAAGGTGTACGATAAAAAAGGGGAAGAAAGAGAACTGAAAATTTCCTTGCAAAATGAATTGGAAAAAAATCAATATTATTTGATTGATTGGGAAGATCGCCGTGGGATTGTTTCTAAAATAGCTAAAGTGAATCAAGCAAAAATAGATAAAGGTATTTTAGATAAGTTGAACGCAAATTCATAATATTTCAGGATAAGTTAATCAAAAGCTGTGTTAGCGTAAGATTTATAAGAAAAAGGTATTGTAGCAAAAATAAAAGAGATTATTATAAATCAAAAAAGACCGAACCGTCTGGTTCTGTCTTTTTTTAGGAATGAAGAATGAATTTTACAAATGATGTGGCACAAAGCTGGATTGCTACAATTGGGATGACATGTATGAATAGTGGACTGTAACACTTATGTAGATGGTTTGCAGAGATATAAAATCAATATAGAAGAGGAGTATTATTCTAGATGACTTATGTAACTACAATTTTATCAATAGCGGGTATCGTTATCATGTCTTTAGCGAGGATTAATTTTAAAATAAGGGCGTTTGCTAATAAACCAGCTTGGGGTGGCTTCACTCTTCCCTTAATTCTAATTGGATTTATTTTATTTTGTATCGGTATGTTTTTAGGTTTTGTAAATCATCAACTATAAGGTGGGAATATTGTGAAGACGAAAAGCTATATGTTTTTCGTCTTTTCGTTCTCTTGCTTAATAAGAAAGATCCTGCAACTCAGTACAGGATCTTTAATCAAACGTATTTAAAAACTAAATTGTGGCTTCATATCACCTTTATAAGGTTCATGTTCAACGAATATAGTTATATCCTTACCAGCTTGGTCTTTACCAGTTCTTTTATACGTAAATTTATTCTTATTTAGTTCAGTAAGTTCAAGAGCAGCACCGTATTTGTTATTTCCAATTGAAACATGGGCTCTTATTTTATTTTCGTGTACAACATCGAAGTAGCCATAATCACCGCGGCTTTGACCTGTTTCGCTATTGAAAAACTCATATTTATTAGATTTGTCATCAAATTTTGCTAAACTTATAAAATTCGAATTAAACTGTGTTACATCGTTACCAGCTTCGTCTAATACCTTTGTTCCGTGCCAAAGGGTGCCGCCCAAAATTTTATCTCCATCAACATTTTTAACAATATCTCCTGTAGTCGTGTTCAACTGCTTGTCCGGGTCAGTGAAAGAAAGTTCTTTTTCTTTATATGGAACATGTTCAACGAAAACTTCTACATCTTTACCGTTAGCGTCTTTCCCCATTCGTTTATAAGTAAATATATTTTTATTTAGTTTTGTCATGTCAACGACAGCTTGATACTTCATTGATTCTGAAATTAATATTCTCTTCTTCCCATCATTTGTGACAAAGAAAGTTCCTTTATCACCACGACTTGCACCTGTTTTAGCATCAAAAAATTCATATCTGCCGGACTTCGCATCATATTTTGCAAGACCAATGAAGTTTGCATTCTCTTTTGTTAAGTCATTCTTATCTTTGTCATACACTCGTGTACCTTGCCAATTTGTCTCGCTAAGAATATTAGCCATTTTTTGCCCTTTAGTTAATTTATTTTCCTTTTTTGTTTCTTTAGCAACTTGTTCTTGTTTTTGTTTCCCATGATTTTCTTCAGCTTTAGTACCAGCACACCCTGTTAATGCTAATGTGAATCCGAGCAGTACGGATGAAAGTGCTTTTGCTTTTTTGTTCATGTTTTATCGTCTCCTTATTTTATGATTTCAAGTAGTACGGTTAGCGATTATAGTAGCAGTGCGTCATATATGAACTTAGTTGCTACGTTTCTTATGTTAATCCCCGACTATAAACTGCCTCTAAATAAAACATTAAAAAAAGATAAACTAATTCCTAAAATTTGTTCATATTTATAAAAAATCGCTAGATTACTGTAGTGCCTACGAGTAATCCAAAAAATACATTGTAAAGAAGAAGGAAAGCCGCTAATAATAATGTAATTGCTAATATAGCTAATCGATTGTAGTACAAAACTTTTGAGAAAAACTGTAGGAGTGGTGTTTTTGTAGGATTCTTTCGTTAGCAATCGGTTGTACATCATCATAAATTTGAACACCTACTGTATCGGGTAAGAAGAAAGTAGCCCCTTCATTGTTCGCAATATGTTGTACGTGAATAACTGTTTTATGTTTTTCACGAAATGCTTTCAAAACTTCTTTCGCTTTTTGTGCGGCTTTTTCAGGTTGATGTAATTCCATATTGTCACCTTCAAAGTAATCATTTTGTATGTCTACTAATAGCAACGCTTCGTTCATCGTTATGCCCCCATACTTAGTGATTCAGCACGTTATTTGTACTGTACCGTTATTATATAAATTGTAGCTATGCGGAAGTAATAACGTTGTGAAACGATTTGGGGGTATATAGTTTCAGTGTGAAAAAAGTGAAAGTTGCTATAAGTACAAATGGATTTTGTGGACTTCACGGCAAAGTTATAGATAGAGTGGCATTGCAGGGTTAAAAACCATAACTTTGCTGGAGGAGCGGGTTATGGTTTTTTTATGAGGAAATACGATTTTAAGTTTTTGCTGAAGGTGTTTTTCTAGGATATGCTGTGAGTGATTGGAGTGAGGTAGTGTCAGATATTGTCGACCAATCGATATATTGGAAAAATCGTTGATATATTGTGAGTTGTGATAGATATATTGGAAAAATCGTTGATATATTGTGAGTTATGATAGATATATTGAAAAAATCGTTGATATATTTGTAAAGGGGTGTTTGAGGTGATTGTGAAAGAAAGAAAAATGCCGATTTATATAAGACAGTTAGAAGCACTGCTTAGAAGGTTACCTGTACATCATCCAAAACGAAATTTAATTGGAGAAAACTTGGCAAAACACATGGCGGGGTATAAAGGGGAGCAAGCAATTGATTATCCACTTAGTTTTATTTCTGAGAAAGAGTATAGTGTTTTACATGATGTTCGCTTATCTAATCATGATCAATACTTTCAAATTGATACTATTATCATTTCCACAAAGTTTCTTCTTTTTCTTGAGATAAAAAATATAGCAGGTACATTAATGTTTGATGCAAAGTTTAATCAACTTATCCGAATAACAGAAGGAAATTCAGAGGGATTTCCAGATCCGGTTTTACAAATAAAAAGGCAAGAAATACAATTAAAGAAATGGTTAAGCTTACATGGATTTTCCTCTAGTCTTCCAATCGAGTCCCTCGTTGTTATTAGCTCGCCTCGTACCATTATAAAATCTTCAGATGACAATCTTCTTCATACAATTATTCATAGTGCAAATTTACCTCATAAAATAAAGTGGTTTGAAAGTAAATATAAGAGAAAAGTTATAGATAATGTAGATAGGCTCATTCATCAAATAATAACGGAGCATTCTCCACTTCAACAAAATATACTTGAGCAATATAAAATAGAAAAAGAGGAGTTGTTAAATGGAGTACAATGTGAGAAATGCTTAGTTATTCCAATGGTTAAAGTGAAGAAGGGTTGGTGTTGTACAAGTTGTAAAGATTTTTCAAAAGTGGCACATGAGGATGCTATACGAGATTATGCATTGCTCATTAGTACGACATGTACGAACGGTAATTTGAAAGAGTTTCTCCATGTTTCGTCGGGTATGGTTGTAAACAGAATTCTCCACACACTAAATCTCCCCTACACTGGCAACAACAAAGGACGAATATATGATTTAACTTCTTTCCAATCGTAATTTTGCTATAATAAATAAGTACTTATACGAAGGGGAGTCTAAAGAGAAAATGAAGTCATTTAATATCGATCATGTTATAGCTAGTGTTTTGCAATGGATATTAAATATAGCTTTAATTATATTATCCATTGTGTTATCGATTTTCTTAGTGAATGAGACAATTACGTTTGTGCAGTATATTTTTTCGGCAAAAGAGTATACGTCTTATAAATTGGTTGAAAGTATCATCGTCTATTTCTTATACTTCGAGTTCATTGCATTAATTATTAAGTATTTTAAATCGAACTATCATTTCCCGTTACGTTATTTTATTTATATCGGAATTACGGCCTTGATTCGATTGATTATTGTGTCTCATGAGGAACCGATGGAGACGTTATTATACGCAGGAGCAATTCTTGTTTTAGTTATTGCTTTATACATATCGAATATGAGAGATTTGAGAAAAGAGTAGTAGTGCAGACATAAGTTTGCACTACTTTTTTATTTGCAATTATCCATCCTATAATTGGGGGGCTGTAATCAAATGAATAGTGTCAGGACATTCTAATTTATAAGTTACTTTGTTGTCTTCAATATCTTTTGTGATTTTTTGGCATGTATTGTTCGAATATTGAATCTCTTGATTTTCACTATGTTTCTCATTTGTTTTTGTATAGTCAACATCATAATAGACGGAGGTAGACTCCTTTTCTTTTTTTACAGTTAAATCAATAATAACTGGCTCGTCCTTGGTATTAAATTTAGTAATTCTAACGGAATCGTCTTTATTTGAATTATAGTTTTTTACGAAAGTATCTAATTTCTCTATATTATAAACTTTATCGTTTTTTTCAATAACATCACCACGTTTTTTAGAAGCCTCAAAAGTATATGTCTCGTTTTTATCGTTTTTTTGCTCATTATTAGTACAACCAATAAGAGTAAATAAGACTAACGAGATTAAAGGTAATGCATACTTTCTATATTGTATTCTCATAGGTTCATCTCCCTTTCTTAATTTTTAACGATGATATATTTATAATTTTATCTTACTGAGATTTTTGGAAAGCCAAAAGACTGTTCTTTTTTCGTTAAGTTATTGTAAATGTCTACATTCTTTATTAATTGGTTATACATTTCGGCATAATATTGTTACATCTTGACTTTCAAGTTGCTTGAAAGTTTACAATGAAATTAGGGCGTTTGAAATCGAAAAAAATTGAGAAATTAAGTGAAGAGGTTTCTTTTACTTGGAGGTTATAGGAATGAATCAGGAATTGAAGTTACGTCCATTAGAACGAGAAGATTTAAAGTTTGTACACGAACTGAATAATAATGCGCATATTATGTCGTATTGGTTTGAAGAGCCGTATGAGGCATTTGTGGAGCTGCAAGACTTATACGATAAACATATACATGATCAAAGCGAACGCCGATTTATCGTTGAGAAAGACAATGAAATGGTTGGATTAGTTGAGTTAGTAGAAATAGATTATATTCACCGTAGAACAGAATTCCAAATTATTATTGATCCGAATTATCAAGGATATGGTTATGCAGTGGATGCGACGCGTTTAGCAATGGATTACGCTTTTTCTGTATTAAATATGCATAAAATATATTTAGTTGTGGATAAGGAAAATGAAAAAGCGGTACATGTTTATAAAAAGGTTGGATTTATGGTGGAAGGTGAACTGTTAGACGAGTTTTTCGTTGATGGTAACTATCATAATGCGATAAGAATGTGTATGTTCCAAAAGGCATACTTTGGCACAAAATAACCGTTTGGAAGAGATATAGTAGGGAATCCGTTAATTGAAATAAAACACTCACCATGAAATAGAAACATACGATATGGAAGAAAAATCATAAGTGAGTTGAATAATAATGAATCATTATTTTTATAATAGTAGACAAGTAGGAGCAGCTATTACGCTGGCTGGGGCACAGGGAACAATTCATGCTATGAATCAAGCTATTCAAATGCAACAACAAGCATATTTTGCACAAATGATGCAAAGTCAGTATATGCCGTATTCACAGCTTCCGATGCAAATTGTACATTACGATGTACATCCAGCTGGTTTATTTTCTATTCCATATGGCGGGACATATTTCTTATGAAAGAAAGCGACTCAATAGAGTCGCTTTTTTTCATATTCCGCCTAGCTTCATTCCAAGGAATGCGAAGAGGATACCAATTATGTACGTAGCGCTTAAGTATAAAAGGAAAGTGCTAATATTTTTTCGATTGAGAAGTTGAACGGCTTCTAGTTTAAACGTAGAAAATGTAGTGAATGCACCCATAAATCCAGTACCTAATAATAGTTGCCAGCCTGTAGTAACTCCGTTGCCGATTATATATCCAAGTAAAAACGCCCCTGTTATATTAATAAGGAATGTAGCAAGTGGAAATTGTGTTTTATTTCTTTTCTTAAACCAATTGCTAATTGCAAATCGTGTAATCGCACCGAAAAATCCTCCTGTTGCGACTAATAAGGCTTCTATCATGAGTAATCACCTTCCGTAAGAGATTTCTTAATTAAGAAATCTCCAAGTGTATAGCCAAGGCCAGACATAATGAGGCCACCAAGTATGCTACATGATACATATAAGAAGGCTATGCTCCACTCAGAATGATTGATCAATTGCACAGTTTCTACACTAAATGTTGAAAAAGTCGTAAAGGAACCGATGAATCCAGTTCCGATGCCTGTGATGACCTCTGAAGGTAAGATGTTTAGCCGGGCGATATAAGTAGTTAGCCACGCTAAGAAGAAGCAACCGATTAAGTTAATGAGTAATGTTGCTAATGGAAATGAATGATGCCAAAATGTGGTGATATTAAGACCTAAATAATAACGAGAAAGAGCTCCTAATATACCGGCAATGCCGACGATAATATAAATCAATTTTCTCACCTCTTTAAATAGATTGCTCAAAAAAATAGACTCCTACCAGTATGTATACTGGTAGGAGTCATTAGCTAAGCAGCGTTTATGGCGAACTCCATCGCCTAGGATTATTACATATAGTGTACTAAATATACCGTTTAAATTCCAGTGAGGAGGTGGGTGTAACGTTTCTTTTTTGATGTCTGAAGGTTTTTCAAGTAATTAAAATGGGATCGATTACTTATCAACTAAATATAGTGATATACGGTTTTAATTATGATAAAATGTTTCTTATGTGTGTCGTTTTGTTTTATTTGACTGAAAATAAAGAAAAATAAATTCGCGTGAAAAGGAGTCATTTATTTGAAGAAATTTTTAAAAATCGTATTTACATGTGTTTTAGTAGTAGCGGGCATTGTAGGAGGATTTCTAGCGTATATGACACTTACTAAAGAACAGCCTGCTGATGTTATAAGCTTGAAGGTGGAGAATAATAAGGAGCGCGTATTAGCGACTGGAAATGATTTTAAAGTTACAACATTTAATATTGGATATGCTGGGTTAGATAAGGATCAAGATTTCTTTATGGATGGTGGAAAGGGATCTGGTTCAAGTAGTAAAGAGCAAACGGAAACTAATTTAAAGAATATGCTTTCGTTTTTACAAAATGAGAATAGTGATTTTGCACTATTACAAGAAGTTGATATAAAGTCACTTCGTTCATTTGATGTAAATGAACATGAATTTTTGAAAAAAGGATTACCTGATTATGTTTCATCATTTGGCAAGAACTACGATACGAAATGGGTTCCAGTGCCAATAACAAATCCAATGGGATATGCGGAGGCTGGATTAAGTACGTTTTCTAAATACACTGTTCAAGAAGCGAAGAGGTTCCAGCTTCCTGGAATGGAGCCTTGGCCAAAGCGTTTGTTTGATTTAGATCGAGCAATTGTGGAATATAAAATTCCTGTTAATAATGGGAAACATGTTAGACTCGTAAATTTACATTTGTCTGCTTATGATGAAGGCGGGAAAATTAGAAAACAGCAAGTAGAGTACTTAAAAGAATATATGAACAAGCATTATGAAAATGGTGATTACGTAATAATGGGCGGAGATTGGAATCAATTAGTTTCAAACGCTCAATTAAGTGATCCGAAGTTCGTGAAAGAGCGCCCTGAGTGGTTAGTAGAGTTACCGAAGGACTTTACAGACGGTGGCTTTAAGTGGGCTGTAGATCCGTCTGTTATGACTGTGAGAGATGATGTAAAGAAATATGTAGAAGGTGAAAATTTCGTCACTATTATTGATGGCTTTATCGTTTCACCGAATGTAGAGATTGTAAATGTACAAGGGAAAGATTTAAAGTTTGAAAATAGCGATCATAACCCAGTAAGTGCGGTATTTAAACTGAAGTAATTGATATGTATAAGTAGAAGGTGGGGCTTCATATGGAGTGGTTAAAGAGGACTTGTTTTTCTAACCTTGAGAAAGAATCACAGAAAAATCATTTATTACTGTTTATAACGATTTGTAGTTTCTTTCTTGGGATAATCGCAATTGGGTATTATGGATATATTTTTACAGAGAGAGCAATAGCGTTTTGGATTTGTGGTATTTCTGTCGTTGCATTTGGAACGCTTTTTACTTTTATAAAAAGTATGGAATCAGCGTATAAATATATCATGACATTTATGTTGCTTACAATGTCTTACATTATGGTACAAGCCTTTAATGAAAGCCCGGCTGTATTTCAAATGGTCTATTTTACATTAGCTGTTTCACTTATTTACTTAAGTGAGCGCCTCATTTTAATTCTTGGCGGGGTAGCTGTTGTGATCACATTTATCCTTTGTAGCTATTGGCCGGAGCAATTTTTTGCTTATACAGCCTCGTCTGAAGCTGCTAATTTCGCAAGTTTGTTAGCGATTGTAACAATCGCTATGTGGGGCGTCACGAAAATCGGTTCTAATCTGCTCCTTCGTTTAAGTGATGAGAAGCAAGAAGTAATGAGAAAAGCTCAGGAGTTAGAAGAGACGCAAAGACTTATTGAAGAAACAGTTGTGAAACTAGATAGTAATTTCAATCATTTAAGACAAAATATGAACACGTCGATGGAATCGATGAGTGAAATTAATTTTGCCTTTGAAGAGGTGGCAGTTGGTACGCAATCACAATCAGAGATGATGTATCGTTCGGTAGAAGTATTGAATGATATGGAAGGAAATATTGAACAAATCATCTCTCAAGTAAGAACTGCATCGGCTCGTGTGGATGAAAGCTTAGAAATTTCAAAAGGTAGTGTACATACTCTAAGAAATTTTGAAACTAACATGAGAAGTTTAAATGATGTTGTTTCACAGTCTGGAATTATATTTAGAGATTTAATGATGCAATCGAAACAAATTAATGAAATTGTAGATGTAATAACGAATATTTCAAGTCAGACGAGTTTGCTAGCTTTAAATGCAAATATTGAAGCTGCGAGGGCAGGCGAGCATGGAAAAGGTTTTGCTATTGTAGCGAGTGAAGTGTTAAAGCTTGCTGAAGAATCAAATCGTTCTGCGGGAAGAATTCAAGGGATTTTGAAGGAGTTTAGTAATCAAGCAAGTAAGGTAGAAGTGCAAGTAGAAAAGTCAGAAAGAGTACAAGAAGAATGTAACGAGATGTTAGCAAGCGTTTTAACAAATGTAACTGATTTAGGGAAGTTTATTGATGCGATTAATGAAGTAATGCGAGAGGTTGTTGTTCATCAAGAAAGTTTCCAAGTTAAAACGACGAATATCGTAAAGGATGTTACGCATGCTTCTAACGTAATTCAGCAAACTTCTACAGCTACAGAAGAAGTGCTAGCGAGTGTGGAAGAAGAAAAACATCGAAATGATACGTCAGTGAAGACGTTACAAACTGTTAGCGAGCAAGTGAAGTTGTTAGAAGATATTTTAGAAAAGTAATATTGCTTGGAAAGAGCACGAATGATGTGCTCTTTTTTCATTGAAACGAATACTTGATAGGAATTTAATTGCTTTTCTGCGCGTTTTCTGCCAAGCTTAAGGAGATAAAATTCAGCTAATAGCGGAATTAAAATACTTCAAAGAAAGAATTAAATAGGTGACGCATATGATCGAAGTTAAGACTTCTGAACTTAGTGATGGAGAATTTAATAGAGGTGTATTTGCAACTCGTGATATTAAAAAAGGTGAGTTGATACACGCAGCACCAGTTATCTCTTATCCGAATGAACAGCATGAACATATTGAGAAAACATTACTTGCTGACTACGCATTTGAGTATGGAATCAATCATACGGCAATCCTTTTAGGATACGGTATGTTATTTAATCATTCATATACACCGAATGCAACGTATGATATTGTCTTCGAGAACCATACGTTTAACTTCTATGCTTATAAGGATATAAAAGCAGGAGAAGAAATTTTAATCAATTATAATGGTGAAGTTGATAACGATGAGCTGTTATGGTTTGATAAAGAAAAAGAAGAGAACGAAAAGTAATATAAAGAGTATAGAAAGAGCACATTCTGTCGGATGTGCTCTTTTTTTATTGATGTAAATAAAGTAAAAAGTACAAAAAAATACCACTTTCTTTTTGTGTGGTATAGTAAGATACTGAGGGATAGTGTTTTGAAAAAGTCACATATTTTACAAATTGTTGTCTTTCTGATGACATGTCAAGTTTAGTAGTCCATTTGGGTTGCTTTATTATGCAATATATATTTTAATATGAGTGGCACCTCTTATAAATTAAGAGGTTTATAGGTGTCTCGAATTGATTTTGGGTACACTGTATCCACCACTTTAGGTTCTTTCATGTACGTGGGGATATTATGGGCCCGTATAACGGGATAAAATGAATATAGAAATAGAGGAATCGTAAAATGAATATGCAAGAGGTTTATAAATATTTAAGTACGGTATTGCCTGAAGGACATGTTAAACAAGATGAAATGTTAAAGAATCATACGCATATTAAAGTTGGCGGAAAAGCAGATGTTTTTGTTGCGCCTACAAATTATGATGAAATTCAAGAAGTTATTAAATATGCGAACGAATATAATATTCCAGTTACGTTTTTAGGAAATGGATCGAATGTCATTATTAAAGATGGTGGAATTCGCGGGATTACAGTAAGTTTAATTCATATTACAGGTGTTACTGTAACAGGAACGACGATTGTAGCACAGTGTGGTGCAGCAATTATTGACGTATCACGTATTGCCTTAGACCATAACTTAACGGGTCTTGAGTTTGCTTGTGGTATTCCAGGTTCAGTTGGCGGAGCATTATATATGAATGCTGGTGCATACGGCGGTGAAATTTCGTTTGTATTAACAGAAGCTGTCGTAATGACAGGTGATGGAGAGCTACGTACTTTGACGAAAGAAGCATTTGAATTTGGATATCGTAAGAGTGTATTTGCGAACAACCATTACATTATTCTTGAAGCGAGATTTGAACTTGAAGAAGGTGTACATGAAGAAATTAAAGCAAAAATGGATGATTTAACGTTTAAACGTGAGTCAAAACAGCCTCTAGAATATCCTTCATGTGGTAGCGTATTTAAGCGCCCACCAAATAACTTTGCTGGTAAGTTAATTCAAGACTCAGGACTACAAGGTAAGCGAATTGGTGGAGTAGAAGTTTCTTTAAAACACGCTGGGTTTATGGTGAATGTTGATAACGGAACAGCACAAGATTACATCGATTTAATTCACTTCGTACAAAAGACAGTTGAAGAGAAATTTGGCGTGAAGTTGGAGCGAGAAGTAAGGATTATTGGAGAAGATAAGGAATAAAGAAATACGTATGAAGATATGAATTATTTTAAAATAATATTTGGGTATTGTTGACAATTTGTTTTCAATTCAATATAATGGCTAATAATTTAACAAATAACATACGTTGAAAGAGCCCAGTAGCAGTTTGTCACTGTTAACGAGAGAGCTAGGGGTTGCTGGAACCTAGCACAAACAAACTTGTGAATTACACTCTGGAGTATCTTAGGTAATGCTAAGCGGACTGGCAATCGATATTATTGCTAAGAGTGGTATGAGTAGCTATGCTATTTATACAAACTGGGTGGTAACACGGTGAATAATCGTCCCTATGTCATAGACATAGGGATTTTTTGTTTTAAAAAAATAAAGGGGATGACAAAAGATGAATATCATTGATGAGTTAGAATGGCGCGGCGCCGTTAATCAACAGACTGACGAAGAAGGCTTACGTAAGCTAGTAGAAGAGAAAAAGATTTCACTATACTGCGGAGTTGATCCAACCGGTGATAGTATGCATATCGGACATTTGATTCCGTTTATGATGATGAAGAGATTCCAATTAGCCGGCCATCATCCTGTTATTTTAATTGGCGGGGCAACAGGAACAATTGGTGATCCGAGTGGACGACAATCAGAGCGTCAACTTCAAACGTTAGAAGTGGTTCAGCATAATGTAGATGCGTTAACAGCACAAATGAAAAAGCTATTTGATTTTGGTGGAAATAGCGAAGTGAAGATGGTAAATAACTATGATTGGACACATGAAATAAATATTATTGAGTTTTTACGTGATTACGGGAAAAACTTTAGCATCAATAGCATGTTAGCGAAGGATATTGTAGCAAGCCGTTTGGATACAGGTATTTCTTTCACGGAATTCACGTACCAAATTTTGCAAGCGATGGACTTCCATCATTTATACACGAAAGAGGATGTTCAACTGCAAATTGGTGGTAGTGACCAATGGGGAAATATTACGAGTGGTTTAGATTTAATTCGTAAGTTAGAAGGTCATGAGGCGAAAGTATTCGGATTAACGATTCCGTTATTATTAAAATCGGACGGTACGAAGTTTGGTAAATCAGCGGGTGGTGCGGTTTGGCTTGATCCTGAAAAAACGACACCGTTTGAATTTTACCAGTTCTGGGTAAATACAGATGACCGTGACGTCGTTAAATACTTGAAATACTTTACGTTCTTAACGAAAGAGCGTATTGATGAATTAGCGGTTAAGGTGGAAACAGAGCCTCATAAACGTGAAGCACAAAAAGTACTAGCAGAAGAAATGACGAAATTCGTTCATGGAGAAGAAGCATTCCTGCAAGCTGTGAAAATTACAGCAGCGTTATTTAGCGGAGATATTAAATCGTTAACAGCTGATGAAATTGAACAAGGTTTTAAAGAGATGCCAACATTCCAGTCTTCAAAAGAGACGAAAAACATCGTAGAGTGGCTAGTTGATTTAGGAATTGAACCATCTAGACGACAAGCGCGTGAAGATATTAATAACGGAGCGATTTCTATGAATGGTGAGAAAGTAACAGATGTGGGTACGGATGTTACTGTAGAAAATTCATTTGATGGACGATTTATTATTATCCGTAAAGGGAAGAAGAATTACAGCCTTGTGAAGTTAGGCGAATAGTTTGTGTGAAAGGATGGGAGTAGGAAGAATACTTCCATCTTTTCGTATACACAATTTGGACATAAAATAATCAGTAAATTTAGATAATTAAAAGGGTTATACGATTCTTCTGCCGAATAAATAAGTTAGAGAAAATTACGGATAAAAATAGCCCGAACCATGCAGGGCATGATTCGGGCTTATATTCAGATTAGTAAGCTAAGCTGAATAGACCTTTAATGTGTGATAAGTAACGAACGTTACTTGCTTCTTTCATTAATGATGCTGGTAAGCCTTTAAGTGGAGTATTGCTTGCTCCAATTGTAGCAACCGCATCTTTACGTCCTAGACTAGCAAGTGTTCCAGAGTTTACAGGTGCGAACTCTTCGAATGCTTTGCCTTCTAGTGCTGCGTATAAGTTGTATCCAATTAACTCACCCATTTGCCAAGCGATTTGTGCAGTTGGTGGGTATGGACGTCCGTCTGGAGCGAAGACAACAGCGCTGTCTCCAGCAACGAATACGTCTTTGTGAGAAGTAGATTGTAGGTATGCATCAACTGTTGCACGTCCACGGTTAACTTCAAGACCTGATTCACCGATTAATGGGTTACCTTGTACGCCGCCCGTCCAAACGAATGTGTTAGCAACAAGTTTTTGACCGTCTTTTAAGTCGATTTCGTTGCCAGCAACGTTTGTTACAGGAAGACCAGTTAAGAATGTAACGCCGCGCGCTTCTAGGCTAGTAGTTGCACGTTCGATTAAGTGGTCTGGTAATACTGGAAGGATTTTTGGACCTGCTTCAACAAGAAGAAGTTTCACTTCTTTTGGATTTACGCCGTGGCTTTTTGCAAGTTTAGGCATAATGTCAGCAAGCTCACCAACTAGCTCAACGCCAGTTAATCCGCCACCACCTATTACGATTGTAGCATCAGCTTCGTTTTTCGTTTTCGCGTATTCACGAATACGGTCTTCAACGTGTTTGTAGATTTTATTCGCATCAGCAGCAGATTTTAATACCATGCTGTTTTCTTCTAGTCCTGGAATACCGAAGTAAGCAGTTTTACTTCCTAAAGCAACTACAAGTGCATCGTAAGATAAAGTAGTGCCGCCAGCTAGTTTGATTTCTTTGCTATCAACTGAGAATGACTCAACTGTTGCGATTTTAAGATCGATATCTTTACCTTTGAAAAGCTTTGTAAGTGGCATTGCAACTGCTTGCTCAGACACGTTACCAGCTGCAAGGCGGTGTAGTTCAGTGATGATTTGGTGCGTTGGGTATTGGTTAATCACTGTAACTTGTGCTTCTGATTTACTGTAATATTTACGTACGTTTAAAGCGGCAAGAAGACCGCCATAACCAGCGCCTAAGATGACAATTTGTTTTGACATAGTATGATATCCCCCGTCTTTACTAATTGTTGTTATAAGTTAACTTATTTATTGTTACGTTCTGCACTAATTTGAAGATATGCGTTCACAAAGCGGAACATTTTTTGTGCTTGTGGATCTTTTAATAATTTTAATAGACCGAACAGGCCGATAACTTCGTTGCTTTCGTCAGCACGATCTTTCGCTTCGATTGCAGTAGCAGCCATGCTTTTCACTGTATCTTTTACAGGTTCTACAAGCTCTGTGATTGCACCAACAGTGTCGCTTTTTAATACTTCATCAGTAGCAACAGTTTGAGCGAAGTCATAAGACTTAGTTAAAATGTTAACAAGCTCAGTTAATTTTGGAAGCTGTTCTACTAGTGTTGTTAATGATTCTTGTACCTCAGGTTTTAACAACTGATCAAGTACATCAAGTTGTCCTTGGCTAGCAGAAATTTGTACAGTTTCTTGTTCTGGCTTTGTTTGAGTCATAGTTTCTGGCATCTCCAATTCTCCTTTACGATAGCAATACTCTTATTTTTTATAAGTAAGATAGTAAACGGTTACGAAACTTTATACAAAGTTTCACAAAACACAATAAAATGCCTTTAAATTTATGACAGCAAGTAAGCTGACATAAATCTAAAACCATAACGTCTTACTTATTATTTATGAACTGTCCGATACATGGCTTGTCCGCATAATGGAAAAGCTCCGTTACCGGAAAGTGTATATAATATATATCCTATATTATATACTATATACACCTATGTTAACATAAAAATGATTCCTAATTATTTGATATTGAGTGTATAACGTAGTGCTGACAAGGTATGAAAGCGTATAAAATATTTTGTTCCAGTTAGAAATGTACATATATATAAAGAAAAAAAGGAAAAAATGAACCAATTCATGTTCGTTTTTTCCTTTTTCCTATTATTCACCTTCTGCAATTAGCATCGATGTGTTACCTTCTTTTTCAAGATGGCATTCGCCCCAAGAACAAAGAGAATCAAGAATGGATTCTAAAGACCAACCGTAGTCGGTAAGAGAATATTCTACTTTCGGTGGGACTTGGTTGTATACTTTTCTTTGAATGACCCCGTCGTCTTCTAATTCACGTAATTGCTGTGTTAACATTTTTTGTGTAATACCAGGCATGGAACGTTTTAGTTCACTCGTTCTCTTTGTACCTTTCGTTAAGTGACAAAGGATAACAACCTTCCATTTTCCGCCGATAACTTCTAAAGTCGCCTCTACAGGAATATTGTATTTCTTCATATGAAATCCTCCCTTTGTAAGTAAAATAAGTTAAATCATACAAATGTTACTTTTTAGTACCTATAGCACTTTAAAGTACGTACTTTTTATTATGTTAAATATGTTTCATAATAGCACATGTAAGAGGCAAATGAGTAGTACGGTACCAAAAAGTGACTATGTTACTTTTTAGTGCCTATCGTACTTTAAAGTGCGTTCTTCAAAAAAGGAATGAAACCATTCATAATAGCATTTGTAAGTATGAAATATATTTTTTAGAAGATAAAAGGGCCTTTTTATCATACTATTATGATTGGATTTCTTGTAATAAGGAGGAATTCAATTGAGTTCATATACAGTACCATCTTCGGAAGCTCAGACGAGCCGAAGAAGTATGTTTGCTTTATTAGCGCTAGCAATTAGTGCGTTTGGGATTGGTACGACCGAGTTTATTAGTGTCGGTTTACTACCATCTATTTCAAAAGATTTAAATGTTTCGGTTACAACAGCCGGTTTAACGGTTTCCTTATATGCGTTAGGAGCAGCGGTAGGAGCTCCTGTTTTAACAGCGTTAACGGCTAGTATGTCGCGAAAGACATTATTAATGTGGATTATGGTTATTTTCATTATTGGTAATGGCATTGCGGCGGTAGCAACAAGCTTCACTGTATTAATTATTGCAAGAATTGTATCTGCGTTTGCACATGGTGTGTTTATGTCAATTGGATCTACAATTGCAGCTGCAATCGTACCAGAGAATAAACGTGCTAGCGCAATTGCGATTATGTTTACTGGATTAACAGTTGCGACTATTACTGGTGTGCCAATTGGAACATTTATCGGTCAACAATTTGGCTGGAGAGCGTCATTTATGGCGATTGTTGTAATTGGAATTATTGCTTTCATCGCAAACAGTATACTCGTCCCATCTAATTTAAAAAATGGTGTACCTGTATCGTTTCGTGATCAATTTAAATTAATTAAAAATGGAAGACTATTACTTGTTTTCATTATTACTGCACTTGGATACGGCGGTACATTCGTAACATTTACGTATTTATCTCCGTTATTACAAGAAGTAACAGGATTTGAAGCAAGTACTGTTACTATCATTTTATTAGTATATGGAATCGCAATTGCGATAGGGAATATGGTCGGCGGAAAATTATCGAATCATAATCCGATTCGAGCGCTATTTTACATGTTCTTGATTCAAGCGATTATATTATTTGTTTTAACATTTACAGCGCCATTTAAAGTAGCTGGATTAATCACAATTATTTTCATGGGACTATTCGCATTTATGAATGTTCCGGGGCTACAAGTATATGTAGTTATATTGGCAGAGCGCTTTGTTCCGAGTGCGGTTGATGTTGCTTCAGCAATTAATATTGCCGCATTTAACGGAGGGATCGCTTTAGGTTCTTATATAGGTGGCCTTGTAACGAATTCATTAGGATTAATCCATACTGCTTGGGTAGGTGGCCTTATGGTAGTAGCCGCTGTTATTTTAACAGCGTGGAGCATGACATTAGAAAAAAGAGATCAAGTAAAATAAAAGGAGAGAAAATAAAATGAAAAACTTACAAAGTAAAGCAGTATTAAATAACGGTGTAGAAATGCCTTGGTTCGGTTTAGGTGTATTTAAAGTAGAAGAAGGACCAGAACTTGTAGAAGCTGTAAAATCAGCAATTAAAGCAGGATACCGCAGCATCGATACAGCTGCAATTTACGGAAATGAAAAAGCTGTAGGTGAAGGAATTCGTGCAGGTATTGAAGCGACTGGTATTGCAAGAGAAGAATTATTTATTACTTCAAAAGTATGGAACGCAGATCAAGGGTATGAAACAACAATCGCTGCATACGAAGAGAGTCTAAAAAAATTAGGACTAGATTATTTAGATTTATATCTTGTTCACTGGCCTTCAGAAGGAAAATATAAAGATACATGGAGAGCGCTAGAAACACTTTATAAAGAAAAGCGCGTACGTGCAATTGGTGTAAGTAACTTCCAAATCCATCACTTACAAGATGTAATGAAAGATGCAGAAATTAAACCAATGATTAACCAAGTAGAATACCACCCTCGTTTAACACAAAAAGAACTACAAGCTTTCTGTAAAGAACAAGGTATTCAAATGGAAGCATGGTCACCACTAATGCAAGGTCAATTATTAGATAACGAAACATTACAAGAGATTGCTGAGAAACACGGTAAAACAACAGCGCAAGTTATTTTACGTTGGGATCTTCAAAATGGAGTAATCACAATTCCAAAATCAACGAAAGAACACCGCATTATTGCAAACGCAGATGTATTTAACTTTGAATTAACGAAAGAAGATATGGAAAAAATCGATGCGTTAAATCAAAATCATCGCGTTGGTCCAGATCCTGATAACTTCGATTTCTAAGATTAAGGTAAGAAAAAAGAGTGCTTAAAAGCACTCTTTTTTTTTGCATAAAAATAGTTTCTAAATAAATACTACTTAGTATTAAGTTTGTTATTAAGGGGCTGTAAACATGAATATAAAGCAATCGTTCAAACTTTTAGCTATGTTTTTAAGTGTCTTATTTGTATTATTCCCACTTCAAAAAGCATTCGCAGAAGTTATGGATCATACAAAGTATGAAATGAATTGGAGTTATAGTAAGTCAAAGAAGAAACCAATTCGAACAGAACTTATTAAAACGGCAGATGGAAAAATTGCATTTTGCTTAAATGTAGATTTAAAATCTCCGAGCGGTCAAGATTTACCAGAAATGGGTAAAGTGGATATTAATGTGTACCGTGTACTATTGAATGGATATCCACAAAAGAGCCCACAAGAATTAGGAGTATCTGATTGGAGAGAGGCGCATTACGCAACGCAGCTTGCAGTATGGAATGCGTTAAAACAAATTGATGTTAATGATTTAGATTTCCGAAATAAAAATGTAGAGAAAGTAACAAAAGATATCGTTGCAAAAGCAAGTGCTAGTGAAGAACTACAAGAAATTACGATGAGTGTAACTCCTACAGAAGAACAAGAAGCAGTCTTAAAAAATGATTTCTTTGAAACAGGCTTATATACAGTAGAAACAAATGCAAAAAGCGGAACGTATAAAGTGCAAGCAACAGGTGCACCAGCGGGCGTGAAATTTGCAAATGAAAAAGGCGAAACAAAAACAGAATTTAATGTAGGAGAAAAGTTCCGCATTTTAATTCCGAAACAAACACCAGCTGGTGGATTTAGCTTTAAAGTATCAGGAAATTTAACGAAATTACAAGGGATTGCGCATAAAGGTACACCGACTATTCAAAATGCAGTAGTATTACTTGAGCGTAGTGAAGAAAAAACAAGTCCAGAGTTAGCGGTAAGTTGGAAAAAGGCTGAGGCTCCAAATAAGCCATATACTCCAAATGAACCGCATAAACCGAATCAAAAGAGATAATGAGAAAGCATTGGCGTATGCCAATGCTTTTTCATATGAATTCTTTAAAGGTATATCAAGATAATAATTAATCGAGTGAAACACTATTTTAACGTTTGAAGAAGTATTTAAAAATAATAAAATATGGAGAAATCTAAACGTTACAATAAATGGATTTTATTCACGAAATTGTAACATTATTCTAATTAGAGAGGCTATCAAACAAAGTGTAAAGCGTGTACAATTCAGTTGGAAAAACTACCTATAGATGGTCATATATGAAGAAAATGTAAAACTCTATTGTTGTTCACATTTTTAGATGTATAGATGACAATACTGAAAAATATCTTTTACTATTCTCTTTTTTATGTAGCAAGAGAACTCATCACAAATAGAGAGAAGTGAGGAGGGCATATTACATAAAAATTTTACAATGTAAGAAAGCGAATACATGGGGGGAAATGCAGTAGTAATAGATACAGGTGCGCGAGGTGTTAGTCTATTCATTAAATATTTTCATAAAAATAATAGGATTTTTGATTAGATGAATATATAGAGTGGTTTGCCTAAAAAAAGGACAGGGGACACAGATTATGTCAAAGCAAAAAAAGAGTAGGGTATTAGTAGCTGGTATATGTATATCTACATTATTATCACCAGTAGCTTTCGAAGCATCAAAAGGATATGCGGCGCCTTTGGAAGAGAATAAGGGCGGGCAGTTGGAAGAGAATAAATTTGAGCAGAGAGTATTCCAGTTGCCGGGGAAAGGTAGCGTAGAAGAAGAAAATAATCGTTTAAGAGTTACTTGGAAACTTTCCGCTAATGAACCGACTGGAATTTATGCAGAGCCAAATGAAGAGATTACAATTGACATAAAAGGAACGCAGTCTATCCAAGCTTTTATTGGAACGAGATCTTATGATGAAAAGGACCCAGAGGAGTTTGATTTAAAACCAGGAAAAAATGTTATTTCATCTTCAAGAGGCGGTATTTTATATTTTTATAATATGAATAACGAAGGAGAAGTAACAGCTTCCGTTACAAATGGTGGTAGTCACTTTCCTTTATTTATTTTAGGTAAGCATACGAAAAAAGATTGGGATGAAATGTTAAAAAAATATAAGGATCCTTATGCAGTTGAATTAAAAGGTGAGAGAAGCTTAATTACTACTACTTACGATTCTGTGCAGAAATATATGAAGAATACGGATCCAACAGATTTAATGAAATTGCATGATAAGATTATCCGTTTAGAAAACGCAGTGGCAGGATTATCTGAGGACAGTGTTGGGGTTGCAAAATCTCCAACTCATTATGTTCAGTTTGTTGAAAAACGGAAGCCTGCTAAAGGGGACTTTATGTTTGCGAAACATTATCATACAGGATATATTCCAACTGCAATGAATAGAGTTTTAGATATAGAGGTACTTGAGAAGGATGGATGGGGACCGTGGCATGAAGTTGGTCATTTACATCAGCAAGAACCGTGGAAGTGGTCTAAAGTAAGGGAAGTAACAGTAAATATTTACTCATTAGCTGTTCAAAAGGCGTTAGGGAATCAATTAGAAATGGATGAGCACTATAAAAACTCATTTGAGTATTTAGAGAAGCCTAAAGCAGAAAGATTCATTGATGACATTAATCCTCTTACAATGTTTTGGCAATTAAATGTAGTGTATGGAGAACATTTTTATCCTAGGTTACATCAAGCTTATCGTTTGTTACCTCAGAGTGAAATGCCTCATTCTGATGAAGAGAAAAAGCAGCTATTTATTTATATGACATCAAAAGTGGCAGGGCAAAATTTAATTCCTTTCTTTGAGGAGTGGGGATTAACACCAAATGATGATATTAGAGAGAAAATAGAAAAATCAAAGTTACCTAAATTAGAAAAGGAAATCTGGAAAGCTACAGATAGTAATGATATTCGTGAGAAGCAAGTTGAACTGTATAAGGTTCCGTATGGTGAACCTGCTAATGAAGTACAAAATCTTTTAGTTGGTACAGATTCTGACGAGAATGAAGCAAGTAAGCTTGTTCGAAATTTAGGTGAGAATGTAAAAGTAACAGGAAAGATTGTATGGCCTAAATTAGAGAATGGGAAACAGGAAGTGTTAGTAGAAATTGGGGATGAGAAAGGAAATAAAAATTCAATTCCTGTCCAAGTTAACGGATTTTATGATGACAGTATAGTTTTTCAAGGACTTTCAGATGATGTAATGTCGACAGTGACACTTCACCACAATAAGAAGAAATTAAATGTAAACTTTACTAATAATGAAATACATTACCGTTTTGAAAAAGAAGAATATATGGGCTTAACGCTATATGATCGAAATGGGATTGAAAAGAAACGTGTATCAGCAGAAGGACAAGAAACGGGAAAAAGATTTGCGATGGAACTAAATGAATTGGATTTTGAATATGGTGATGTAATAAAAGTATTCCACGCAGAACCAAGCCGTTTGAAGTGGTTTAAAAATAACGAACTTGTAGATCAAGGAAAAGTTAAAAATAAAAAAGAGAAATTATTCCAAATAACTGAGCAAGGGTTCGAATTAAAAGATAGTTTACAAGAAGTGACGGCGAAACTGCAAAAAGTAGTAGTCGGAATGGATGTAGACAAACTAGATCCGAAAGAATTCGTACAAGTAAAAGATGGAGAAGTGGTTGGTTTTGTAGAAAAACCAAATACATCAAAAATTGGAGAACAAAAAGTAAAAATAGAGACGAAGGATGCTTTTGGAAATAAGAAGATAACAGAAGTGCCGCTTGAAGTAATTTATGGAGATAGTTTAGTATTTCATGCTAATGATAATGCAATACGTTCGGTTGTAACATTGCAACATGATAAAAAGGAACTGCACGCAACGTTTACAGGTAATCCTGTTCATTATCGTTATGTAAATGAAGAGTATATGGGGATTACGCTATATGATCAAAATGGGAACACAAAAAAGCGTGTAACAGCGGAAGGACAAGAAACTTCAAAGAAATTTGCGGAGCAAGTGAGTGGAATGCAGTTTGAATATGGTGATGTAGTAAAAGTATTCCATGCAGAACCGGACCGCTTGAAATGGTATCAAAATAATAGCCTTGCTGGCCAAGGTAAGGCGAAAGTAGAAAAAGAATTATTCTTCAAGGTAACTGAAAAAGGCTTTGAAAGAATGGAAACTTTACAAGAGGTAAAGGCAGTACCACAGAAGGTAGTAATCGGAACAGATGTAGAGAAAATAAATGCAAAAAACTTTGTTGAAGTAAAAGATGGAGAAGTAGTTGGATTTGTAGAAAAACCAAATACAACAAAAATCGGTGAACAAAAAGTAAAAGTAGAAACGAAAGATCGATTTGGAAATAAGAAAGTGACAGAAGTTCCTCTAACAGTAACATATGGAGATAGCCTACTTGTATATGGGCTGAGCTATAGAGATGGTGACTTGAAATCAATTGTAACTTTGCATCATGATACGAAAAAACTGAGTGCGACAGATACAAAGAATCTAATTCATGATTACTTTAAAGATGAAAAGTATTTTGAATTCACATTGTACGATAAAGAAGGAAGAGTGAAGAAAAATATAGCAGTAAAAGGTTTAGAGAATACGCAAGAATTTGCTAAGGAAGTAAATGGAATTGCATTTGAGTATGGAGATGTAGTGAAAGTATATCATGCGGAATCTTCTCGTTTACATTGGTATCAAAAAGATGTATATGTGGGCGAAGGAAAAAGTAAAGAGATAAAGGAATTAGTCTTCAAAATAACTGAAAATGGATTTGAAAGATTAGACGGTGAGCAAACAGTAAAAGCAAATCCGCAGCAAGTAGTAATCGGAACAAATAGAGAAACGCTAGACGCGAAGAACTTTGTTGAAGTACAAGGTGGAGAAGTAGTAGGTTTTGTAGGGGAAATAGATACGACAAAAATTGGTCAGCAAAAAGTGAAAGTAGAAACGAAAGATCGATTTGGAAATAAGAAGGTGACGGAAGTTCCTGTAGAAGTGACATATGGGGATAGTCTAGTCTATCAAGGTGTGTCCGATGTTACACGTTCAATTGTTACGTTAAACCACGCTGAAAAGAAATTACATGCAACATTTACAAATGAGGAGATTCATTATCGCTTTGTAAATGAGCAGTATATAGGCCTTACGATTTATGATCAAAATGGAAATAAGAAAAAGCATGTAACGGCAGAAGGACAAGAGACTTCAAAGAATTTTGCTGGGCAAGTAAATGGAACGGCATTTGAGTATGGAGATGTGCTGAAAGTATACCATGCGGAACCGAGTCGTTTGAATTGGTACAAAAAGAATGAGTTAGTTAAAAAAGAGGATGCGATGAAGGGGCAAGAAATATCCTTTAAGATTACTCAAAATGGATTAGAGCAAGTGCAATAATAAGAAAAAGCTCGTAAAACATTATGTTTTACGAGCTTTTTTTATTATTCAGCTTCAGAAACTACTGTGAAGCGTTCGTTTACATGTTTTGGATTTTCGATTTCATCAAGTGCTGCAACTGCGAAGTCTTCATAACTTACGTAGCTATCACCTTTTGTGTTCACAAGCAGGTTGTCTTTACCAACTTTATAAGAACCAGTGCGTTTTCCTAATGCGAATAGTGCAGAAGGGCTGATGAATGTCCAAGTGATATCATTTGTTTGTTGTAAGATTTCTAAGTTTTTACCTTGGTTTTGAGCTGTTGCAAGGTATTCGCCTGGGAAACCTGGTGTCTCAAATACACGTGTTGTTTTCTCTTCGTCTACAAATAAGCTTCCAGCGCCACCAACTACAAGTAATTTTGTGTTAGGTGCACCTTTCATCGCTTCAATTAGTACGTTTCCTGCATCTACGTGAAGGTGTTCTTGTCCTGCTGGAGCACCGAATGCATTTACAACTACATCGAATGCTTGCAAGTCGTTAGATGTAAGAGAAAATACGTCTTTTTCTAAAACTTTTACGTTTTCTTCTGTAATTTTTGCAGCGTTTCTTACGATTGCAGTTACTTCATGTCCGCGATCCAATGCTTCTTTTAAAATACGACTTCCTGCTTTACCAGTTGCTCCGATAATTCCGATTTTCATAATAAATCCCTCCAAAGTGTTTTGTTAAAGTGTATATCTGAAAGTAAATGAATTTGTTGTAATTAGGTTTGTTACAACCTGTTGTAATCATTATAGTTACAGGTTGGTATTTTTGTCAATAGGGTTGTTTGTGAATTTATTTTTTGTTTTAGTATGCACAGTTAGAGGGAGGGTAGTCAGTCATAAGGACATTGTTACTGTGAACCTGGCTAATATTTGGAAATTGCAAATTGTCGAAAAATGTTGATTTTTGAATGTTTTTTAAATATAATTCGTTTTATGGAGAAAAGGAGGGGTTAATTGTATGAATATTTTAGAGCAATTTATTTCATCAACAAATACAATTCTTTGGTCATATATTCTTATTGCAATGTTAATTGGTTTAGGTCTTTATTTTTCTATTAAATTGAAATTCGTACAAATTACTCATTTAGGGGAAATGGTTCGACTAATGAGTGATGGATTAACTGGAAAGACGCGTAAAAAAGGTAGTGTATCTTCTTTCCAAGCGTTTTGTATGAGTTCAGCAGCTCGTATTGGTATCGGTAACTTAGCTGGTGTAGCATTAGCTATATCTATGGGAGGACCTGGAGCTGTATTTTGGATGTGGGTTATTGCGATTATCGGGGCTTCTTCAAGTTTCGTAGAAAGTACGCTTGCCCAAATTTATAAAGTAAAAGATGGCAGTGGCTTCCGTGGTGGTCCTGCTTATTATATGGAAAAAGGTTTAAATAAACGTTGGATGGGAATTTGGTTTTCTATCCTTATTACAGTTAGTTACGGTTTAATTTTTAACTCAGTACAAGCGAATACAGTAACATTAGCGTTTGAAAATGCATTTGGTTTAGAGCGTTATATTGTTGGTATTGTATTAGCTGCATTAGTTGCGGTTATTATTTTTGGTGGTGTAAAAAGTATTGCACGTATGTCGGAAATGATTGTTCCGCCAATGGCGCTTGTTTATATTGCGGTAGCTATTTTTGTTGTCATTAAAAACTTCTATTTAATACCAGATGTGTTTACGGAAATCTTTAAAGGTGCATTCGGTTTAGATTCAGCTGTAGGTGGCGGTATCGGTGCTGCGATGAAATATGGTATTCAGCGCGGATTATTTGCGAACGAAGCAGGTATGGGTAGTGCGCCGAACGCGGCAGCAACAGCTGATGTAACGCATCCAGCAAAACAAGGTTTTATTCAAACGATCGGCGTTTTAGTAGATACATTCTTAGTATGTACATCAACAGCATTTATCGTACTATGTTCTGGTGCATATAAAGCAACAAATTTAGAAGGTATTGAATTAACGCAAAATGCATTAAGCTCACAAATCGGCCCATGGGCAAGTAGCTTCTTAGCGATTATTATTTTCTTATTTGCATTTAGTTCTCTTTTAGGAAACTACTATTATGGTGAAACAAATATTGAATTTATTAAGCAAAGCAAAACGTGGTTAACAATTTACCGTATTGCGGTAGTTGGAATGGTATTATTCGGTTCTGTTGCGACGCTTCAAGTTGTATGGAATATGGCAGACTTATTTATGGGTCTAATGGTAATCACGAACTTAATTGCGATTACACTTCTTGGCCGATTTGCGTACGCGGCATTAACAGACTATGTAAGGCAAAAGAAACAAGGGAAAGATCCAGTCTTCAGTGCAGATTCTATTCCTGGTTTAACGAATACAGAGTGCTGGGATAAGCCAGTGGTAACAGATAAAGAAAAAGCAGTGTAATTGAAAAGGCGAGCATCGAGGTAAATTCGATGCCCGCCTTTTTTGTTGTAGTAAATGATGAAAAGGGTGAGAGGTAATTATTAATATAACTTTTTTGTTTGTTTCTCTCGTTATTTGTGGGGAACGTACTGTTTTAAAAGTATGGCTGGTCGAATAGGATAAGTTATTAAGTATTGGATAAATGCATGTAATGGCTATATTTTCATGTAAAAAAACACGTATGTTAAAAGAATTAACGTACTGATGTTATAAAACCTAACATAAAGTTCTTGATTACTAAAAGTTTTTAGAATATAATTTTCTTATTGTTAGGAAGAGGGGGCAATGCAATTATGGATTTTTTAGCTAAGGTAATTGGGGATATAAATAATATCCTTTGGTCATATATCATTATTGCGATGTTAATTGGGTTAGGGCTCTATTTTTCATTTCGTGTGAAATTTGTCCAAGTTCGTTACTTCGGTGAAATGATTCGTTTGCTTGGGGATGGGGCAAGCTCGAAAACGAGGAAAGCGCAAAAAGAGAAGAGCGGCGTATCATCATTCCAAGCGTTTTGTATGAGTACAGCTTCTCGTGTAGGTACTGGTAACTTAGCTGGTGTAGCTATTGCGATCTCAGCAGGTGGTCCAGGAGCAGTATTTTGGATGTGGTTAATCGCGGTAATTGGGGGTGCTTCTGCATTTGTAGAGAGCACATTAGCGCAAATTTATAAAGTAAAAGATGGGAATGCATTCCGTGGGGGCCCAGCGTATTATATGGAAAAGGGTTTAAAGAAACGCTGGTTAGGTGTTGTGTTCTCTGTTCTAATAACAGTAAGTTTCGGATTGATTTTTAACGCTGTACAGTCTAATACTGTAGCGGCTGCCTTTGATGGGGCGTTCAAAACAGATAGTAGATTAGTAGGTCTTGTTATGGCTGGTTTACTTGCAGTTATTATTTTCGGTGGAGTAAAACGAATTGCTCGCGCGGTTGAAATGATTGTTCCAGTAATGGCAATTATTTATGTAGCAGTGGCATTATTCGTTGTTGTAACAAACATTACGGCAATTCCATATGTATTTAAAGAAATTTTCTTACATGCTTTCGGAATTAAAGAAGTAGTAGGCGGAGGATTAGGAGCTGCGATTTTATTAGGGGTAAAACGTGGGTTATTCTCAAATGAAGCAGGTATGGGTAGTGCGCCGAACGCAGCAGCGACTGCAAACGTAACGCACCCAGTTAAACAAGGTTTCATTCAAACTTTAGGGGTATTTACTGATACATTATTAATTTGTAGTTGTACAGCATTTATTATTCTTTTATCAGATGTGCATAATGCAGCTGATTTAAACGGAATTCAATTAACGCAGCAGGCGTTAAGTCAACATATCGGTCCATGGGCTTCTATATTTGTAGCAGTGGCAATCTTCTTGTTTGCGTTCAGTTCATTAGTAGGTAACTACTACTATGGTGAAACAAATATTGAATTCTTAAATGGAAGTAAAGTGCTATTAAATGCATACCGCATTGCTGTACTTGGTATGGTTATGCTAGGATCTGTAGCGACAATTCAAATCGTTTGGGATTTAGCAGATTTATTTATGGGAATTATGGCTGTTATTAACTTAGTAGCAATTGTATTCCTTTCTAAGTATGCTTTCGCAGCGTTATCAGATTATATTAAGCAAAAGAAACAAGGGAAAGATCCAGTCTTTTATGCGGAGTCTATTCCAGGTTTGAACAATACAGAGTGTTGGGATGAGTCAGCGGTAGCTGATAAAGAAAAAGCGGTATAATGAAAAGGGCATCAAGTGAAACTTGATGCTCTTTTTTTGTTTTATTCAACTATTTGCAGATAGTAAAAGACGAACATTCATAGACATTTTATAATAAAATGTAATTTTTTAAAGAAAAGTGCGGATATGATTTGTGATTTGTGTTAGAATGGAAAATGCCTTTGAAATAAGAGGTTTTATGATCTTTCCTATCCGATTGAAGATTTTGGAGGAGAAATGGAAAGTTCGGATTATTTCTTGTTTTGAATGGTCAGACGTTCAACGTTAATGAAGAGTTAAATGGAGGATTTTATTAATGAAGTTTGTTATGTTCCTTGTAGGATTACTCGTTGTATTTGTACTCGGTTTTCTTATAAGTGCCGATCGAAAGAAGATTAAGTATAAACCAATCGCAATTATGCTTATTATTCAGCTAGCATTATCTTATTTCTTATTAAATACGCAAGTTGGTTATATTTTAGTAAAAGGAATTTCAGATGGATTTGGCGCACTTCTTGGATATGCGGAAGCTGGAATCGTTTTCGTATTTGGTGGTCTTGTTAATAAAGGAGAGGTTTCATTCTTCTTAACAGCGTTATTACCAATCGTATTCTTTGCGGTTTTAATCGGAATTCTGCAACACTTTAAAATTTTACCGATATTTATTCGTGCTATTGGTACGTTGTTAAGTAAAGTAAATGGTCTAGGAAAACTAGAATCATATAACGCAGTAGCAGCTGCCATTGTTGGACAAGCAGAAGTATTTATTACAGTAAAAGATCAATTAAGTAAAATCCCAAAACATCGTTTATATACATTATGTGCATCTTCTATGTCGACAGTGTCGATGTCAATCGTTGGTTCTTATATGAAAATGATCGAACCGAAATATGTAGTAACAGCACTTGTATTAAATTTATTTAGTGGTTTCATTATCATTCATATTATTAACCCGTACGATATTACAGAAGAAGAAGATACACTGAAATTAGAAAATAAGAAAAAACAATCATTTTTTGAAATGCTGAGCGAGTACATTATGCTTGGTTTCACGATTGCGATTACAGTAGCAGCTATGTTACTTGGTTTCGTAGCATTAATTACAGCAATCAATAGCTTGTTTGACTCAATGTTCGGTATTACATTCCAAGCTATTTTAGGATATATTTTCTCACCATTAGCATTCGTAATGGGTATCCCGCAAGCAGAAATGGTAACAGCGGGACAAATTATGGCAACAAAATTAGTATCAAACGAGTTTGTTGCGATGCTTGATCTTGGAAAAGTAGCTGGTGATTTATCGGCTCGTACAGTTGGTATTCTTTCTGTATTCCTTGTATCATTTGCGAACTTCTCATCTATCGGAATTATTGCAGGTGCAACAAAAGGTATCGATGAAAATCAATCAAATGTTGTATCATCATTCGGTCTACGCCTTGTGTACGGTGCGACGTTAGTAAGTATTCTATCAGCGATTATCGTTGGTGTTATGTTATAAAAAAAGGATGGCTCTAGCTCATAGCTAGGGCTATTTTTTTATGGTAAATTTACATGAAAAAACCAATTAATTAGGAATATATTAACATATAAAAATCTTTTAAAATTTATATTGCATTTCGTCTAGATAACGCTTACAATTTGATTTGTAGGTGGTATCAATTTCAGACTTTCAAGTATGGTAGGAGAGAAGAAGCTACCTTTTATAAATTGCAATTTATGTAAACGCTTACTGATTTTAGATGACAGTTGAATAGTTTTAGGGGTTTTAAATTTTTTTAACAACAATGGTCAGACGTCATTCGTTATACGTTATACGACCAATAACTTGTGGGAGAAGTGGAGGATTCACATATGAAGTTCGTAATGTTTCTAGTCGGTTTACTTGTAGTGTTTGTACTAGGTTTCCTTATTAGTTCAGATCGTAAGAAAATTAAATATAAACCAATTGCACTTATGCTTGTCATTCAATTGGTACTTGCGTATTTCTTACTAAATACAAAGGTCGGATTTGTATTAGTAAAAGGGATCGCAGATGGATTTGGCGCTATTTTAAAATTTGCGGAAGCTGGGGTTAATTTCGTATTTGGTGGTCTAGCAAACGATGGACAAGCACCATTCTTCTTAACAGTATTATTACCGATTATTTTCTTAGCAGTATTAATCGGGATTCTGCAACATATTAAAGTTTTACCGATTATCATTCGTGCAGTCGGTTTCCTATTAAGTAAAGTTAACGGTTTAGGAAAACTAGAATCATATAATGCGGTAGCAGCTGCAATCGTTGGTCAAGGGGAAGTATTCATTACAGTAAAAGATCAACTAAGCAAATTACCGAAAAATCGTTTATACACACTTTGTGCATCTTCAATGTCTACAGTATCGATGTCAATTGTCGGTTCTTATATGAAAATGATTGATCCAAAATATGTAGTAACAGCACTTGTATTAAACTTATTCAGTGGATTCATTATCGTTCATATCATTAATCCATATGAAGTAAAAGAAGAAGACGATATTTTAGAATTACAAGAAGACAAGAAACAAACATTCTTTGAAATGTTAGGCGAATATATTATGCTTGGTTTCTCAATCGCTGTAACAGTAGCGGCGATGTTAATCGGTTTCGTGGCATTAATTACAGCAATTAATGGTGTATTCGATTCAATTTTCGGAATCACATTCCAAAGCATTTTAGGATACATCTTCTCACCATTAGCATTCGTAATGGGTATTCCAACATCAGAGATGTTACAAGCAGGACAAATTATGGCAACAAAATTAGTAACGAACGAATTCGTTGCAATGCTTGATCTTGGTAAAGTAGCTGGTGATTTATCAGCTCGTACAGTAGGTATTTTATCTATCTTCCTTGTATCATTTGCGAACTTCTCATCTATCGGAATTATCGCAGGTGCAACGAAGAGTATCGATGGCAAACAAGCAAACGTTGTATCATCATTCGGTTTAAAACTTGTATACGGTGCAACATTAGTAAGTATATTATCAGCGATTATCGTTGGGGTTATGCTTTAATAAATTAAGAAAAGCAATGAGCGTAGGCTCATTGCTTTTTTTGTTTAACTTGCTTTATCCAAGTCTCTTTTAAAACGTGGTTTCTCTAAATAAGTTCCCAGTCTCCACACATATTCCACTGGCCCCATTCGGTATTTCTGGAGCCAATAGGTGCTAACGAATAATTGAATTGTATAAATTCCGATGGTTAAAAGAATACCGAAGAAATAGCCGATTTTCCCGTATAAGCCAAATCCATATGCGTAAAAAATGGTTGTTGCGATAATAGATTGCGCTAAGTAATTACTAACGGACATTTTCCCCATGTTCGCCATGTATGTTAGTAGACGGGTTGCTTTTTTGTAATGGAATAATAAGATGATTGTGCTTCCGTAAAAGAAGGTCATAGTTACTGGTGTAAGGCCATCTTGTAACATAATTAAAACCGGGTGCTTTATGAACATAGCTAAGATTTTAATTGTAAAAGAGAAGAGACCGGTGGCAAACCATATTTTTTTGACAGCAGGTATATGTTTACTGACCTCAAATAGCCAGCCTTTTTTCCCTACATACATTCCGAGTAGGAACAGTGGAGACATAAAAATTATTGCGAAAACTGATATGAAAAATAATCCGAATGCACCTTCAATTCCCATGTAATCAAAAGGATTTTCAGTCAATCTAAAGTTGACGTGATCCATATAGCTTCCAGTTTGATGGACTTTATGTTCTTTTTCAGTATAAGGTGCGAAATCATTTATATTTGTAGATGGATCAGTTTGATAAGACATAAGTGTAATAAGTGCGAGTAGAATAATCGCCCAAATAAGCAAAGTTTTCGGTTTTCGATTAATGAATATCATTAAAAAAATCCCGATTATTCCGTATGCAAATAAAATATCTCCCTCCCAAACAAAAGTGCCGTGAATGTAGCCGAGTAGTAAAAGAATGATAATACGTCTTATGTATGTGGGGAAGAATTTTTTTCCTTTTGCGATAATACTTTTTTGTAACAAAATAATGCTAAGCCCAAATAGAAAAGAAAATAGGGATATAAAGTTATGTGTGCCGAAAAATTGAATAAACCAATTAGCACCTTTATCAAGATCGCCAAATAGATAAGTTGGTTTTTCACTGGTGAAGAACCCAACTTGAATTAATGTCATATTGACTAGTAAAATGCCAAACAAAGCGAAACCACGAATTGCATCAACAGCTTCTACACGTTGATTCATTTTTCCTCTCCTCGTATATTCGTTTTTATATTGAAAATAATACCATTTTATATCTGGCACTATGTCAAATATGAGGAAATTTAAGGTGATTTTAAGATAGAGAGCAAACAAAAAAATCACCTTAATACATGTATTAAGGTGATTGAAATATTACTCAGCTGGAGGCGTAAATGTACGTTTCTCTAATTCAGCATCTAGCATAAACAGTGCGTTTGAATCGCTTGTAATACGTTTTAGTTTTTGGATGATGCTATCGAATGAAGCTTCTTCTTCAACTTGTTCGTCAACGAACCATTTTAAGAATGTAATTGTTGCATGTTCACGCTCGTCCCAAGCGATATCAGATAAGTTGTAAATACGTTTCGTTACTTCACGCTCGTGCTCAAGTGCGACTTCAAAAGCGTTTAATACAGATTCGTATTCGTTATTCGGATTATCAAATCCAGTAATAATAGCGCGCTCTCCGCGGTCATTAATATAGTTGTAAAGCTTCATTGCGTGGAAACGTTCTTCTTCAGCTTGTACAAGGAAAAAGTTAGCGAATCCATCATAGCTCTCAGCTGTACAGTAAGCAGCCATTGCCATATAAGCATGGGCAGAGTAAAATTCAAAGTTCATTTGTTCATTTAATGCGTCGTGCAATTTTTTTGATAACATAAAATCCCCCTTAGTATTGTGACAAGAATATTATACCATAATTGATAATATTCTCATTTAGATACTTCGAACCTTTTTGAAAGCTTTGCGACGTGTGCGTCCATAATGTCTTGTAAGTCTAAATCATATTTTTGCGAAAGAATAATAAGGTTAGATAGTACATCGCCAAGTTCTTCTTTTAGTTCTTGTTTTAGCTCTTCTTCTGTTTTCGCATCTTCATCAGGGCGATCGCGGCCAATTTCAATAGCACGAACGACTCGTGAAACTTCCCCAACTTCCTCGGTTAAGAAATTTAAGCGAATAAAGGCATTATACTGTGACCAGCTTCGTTTTTCGTAAAATTCCTCAACCCATCTTTGAAATGCAACGATATCCATTTCTTCCTCATCTCCTCAATATGTTGTACAATGTCAATTGTATCATAACAATATATAGTTTCGGGGTGTAGGAATGAGAAAGATTTGTGTGTTTGCAGGTTCTAATTTAGGAGAGAGACCAGAATTCAAAGAGCAGGCAATTCAGTTAGGTAAAATGTTTGTTGAGAACGAGTATGAGCTTGTATACGGTGGTTCATGCGTTGGATTAATGGGAGAAGTAGCAAACGAAGTTCTTCGTTTAGGTGGACGTGTAACAGGTGTTATGCCGCGCGGTCTATTTCGAGGAGAAATTGTGCATACAGGATTAACAGAATTAATTGAAGTAGAGACGATGCATGAACGTAAAGCGAAAATGGCAGAGCTTGCGGATGCTTTTATCGCGCTTCCAGGCGGATACGGAACGTTTGAAGAACTATTTGAAGTTGTATGTTGGTCACAAATTGGTATACATAATAAGCCGGTTGGTTTATTAAACATAAAAGGTTTTTACGGACCAATTTTGCAAATGGTTGAACGTGCAGCAGAAGAAGGATTTATGAATTCATCAAATAAAGAATTGATCGTTTCAGCTGAGACAGCAGATAAACTAATTCATGCAATCCAAAATTATGAGCGTCCTGTTTTGGGAACGAAGTGGAAGCAACTATCATAGCAAATACGGAAACACATGTCGTTTTAATTTAAGATGGCATGTGTTTTTAATTTGGTTAAATATGTTAATGTTTAGATGTAATGTTTTGGGGAAAGGAGAGCTAGATGGAGGAGTTCGTATATTTACGTCCGGTTTTTAAAAGTATTTTAGCAGCGTCTATTCTTGTTATGCTAATTGTTTTGAGACAGAAGAAAGAGTTGATTAATGAATTTTCGCTTTGGTTTATCTCGGTATTGTGTATCGGTGTTTCAGCGATAACGTTGTTTATGTCCGGATTTATCGTTGATGAGTATAATCTAGGTGGAGATCCACAATCGTTTTGTATGTTTATTGCGATTGGTTGTATTAGTGGTCTGAATTTCATTATTTATTACAGAAGGCAATAAAAGAGGCATTCCATATTACTTTGGAATGCCTTTATCATTTTGATTGCTTTGTTTTTTATACAGGTACCAGCCACCCCAGCCGCCACCAATTGCTACGACAACGAGGAAAGCATAGTCCTTAACCTCGACACGTATATTGAAAATATTAGCTATAAGTAAGAGAATCCCAACTGTTATTAACGCAAAAAATGCTCTAATTAAGTAGTCTTTCAACTGAACCACTCCCGTCATTTAAGTAGTAAATGATGAATTTGGAAAAGCTAAAGGGTGTTTCCTATATTTTAACATAGATGAGATTGTAATATATTGATAAAAGTAGGGGAGAGGGGCGCTGATATTGTCGTGATTTGTCGGCAAATTGATATCCTTTGTCAAATCGTTGATATATTGCGGGTAATGATCGATATAATGAAAAAATCGTTGATATATTGCGGGTAATGATCGATATAATGAAAAAATCGTTGATAT
>NZ_FNDM01000011.1:0-211274 GCF_900100505.1 Bacillus sp. cl96 | reverse complement strand
CGAAGCCGCCTTTCAATTTCGAACCATGCGGTTCAAAATGTTATCCGGTATTAGCCCCGGTTTCCCGGAGTTATCCCAGTCTTATGGGCAGGTTACCCACGTGTTACTCACCCGTCCGCCGCTAACTTCATAAGAGCAAGCTCTTAATCCATTCGCTCGACTTGCATGTATTAGGCACGCCGCCAGCGTTCATCCTGAGCCAGGATCAAACTCTCCAATAAAGTTAGTTTGTCTAGCATCTAAAATAAAAATTGACGTTTCACGTTGTTTGTTTCGTTCAGTTTTCAAAGAACTACTTAGTCGCTCATTTGCGACTTCCTTATGTTAACATCTTCATTTTTCAATGTCAACTAAGTTTTTTAATTTCTTTTTTGTCGTTTTCTGCGTTTCCGCATCAGCGACGGTTATTAATATATCATGCAGTATATACAGGGTCAATACTTTTTATAAAAAAATTTCACATCCCGTTAAAAACTTAAAAACCGCTGTAAAAATCATTATAGCGTCCATTCATTCTTGGCTCCCCTCCTATTCATTTCATATCTTATCTCTTTATCAATTTACACGAGAGTGAAAATTCTAAATTTTATGTTATATTATTAGTATAGGAGCGTGGTGAGAATGAGCATTAAGTATTCAAACAAAATCAATAAAATCCGGACCTTTGCATTAAGTTTAGTATTTATCGGCCTCTTCATTGCATACTTAGGTGTCTTTTTCCGCGAAAACATTATTATTATGACAACGTTTATGATGGTTGGCTTTTTAGCTGTTATCGCTAGCACTGTCGTTTACTTTTGGATTGGTATGTTATCTACTAAGACTATCCAAATTATTTGTCCAAGCTGTGATAAGCCAACCAAAATGCTCGGCCGTGTCGATGCATGTATGCACTGCAATCAACCTTTAACACTAGATCGAGATCTAGAAGGAAAAGAATTTGATGAAAAGTATAATAAGAAGAGTTATAAATCATAAGTATCAAGGGAAATACGAATTTGCAACACTACAAACGTTTCAACTCATTAAAAAGTTGATTTCTTAAAAAATCAACTTTTTAATTGTTTTATTAAATTTATTACACCTATTTTTTCGAAATAACAGTAAACATCCCTGTCATATTAGGCGAATAATCTTTAAAATCATATTTTTCATAGAATGATGTTTTACCTTGCGACGCAAACAAACCAATGAATGCTTTATCTGGAGTATTCCCATTTAAGTATTCTACTAAAGTATTCATTATTTTCTTTCCAATACCATTCTTTTGATAATCTGGATGAACCACTATATCTTGAATATAGAAATAGATAGCCCCATCACCAACAATTCTCCCCATGCCGATGATTTGATTATTATCCTTGACTGTTATACAGTAAATCGAATTTTGAAGTGATATTTCCGCCACCTCAAAGTTCATATAGTTAGTCCATCCCACAGAATCACATAAATATTTATATTCTTCCAATGTTGGAATGTTATTTTTAATCTCATATTTCTTCAAAATGTCCCCTCCAAGAATTCATTTCCACCAATACAAAGTAAATTCGACAAACTTTTATCTAACCCTTCTTACTAACTTAGCACTGTAAATCCCGATTAACCTCACGCTAATCCTTATATAATAAAGAAAGAGGCTGACGTATAGCCGTCAGCCCCTTTCTTTATTATATATTACGCCTTATGACACTCTGGACAAACGCCATAAATTTCTAAGCGATGACTATTGATAACGAAGCCTGTCGTTTTCGCAGCTTCCTCTTCCAGCTTTTCCAAGCCTCCATAAGGAAAATCAACAATCTTACCACATTTTTCGCAAATCACATGATAATGTTGACTTGTAACATAATCAAATCTACTTGAAGCGTCTCCATAAGTTAATTCCTTTACAAGTCCAACCTCTTTAAACACACGTAAGTTATTATAGACAGTTGCAACACTCATATTTGGAAACTTACCTTCTAATGCTTTATAAATATCATCCGCTGTTGGGTGCGTCATTGATTCCACAAGGTACTCTAAAATAGCATGACGCTGTGGAGTAATGCGTACACCCGTATTTTTCAGCATTTCTAGCGCTTCTTTTAATTCTTCTTTGACCACCGTCATGCACCCCGATTCTATACGGATTATTATTTTATAATTCTTATAAAGAGTGTACTCCTTTTCTTATAAATCGTCAATATTTCTACTATAAGTATGTAGTTTATTTTTATATTCAGGACTTGTTTTTATGTATCTTTCCCTTTTTTCTTCATATATTCCATAGAAAAAAGTGCGACATAATCGCACTTGGAATACTATCATCTGAGGAGGTATGCCCTACACTTCCACTTTATGTAAGGCAGTAAAATATGTATAGACACTTGCCTTGTTTCTGCATATTTTATCTCCAATGTAGATTTATTTTATATAAGAAAGAACATCCTCAATATGTCCTTTCACTTTCACTTTACGCCACTCTTTTACAAGTTCACCGTCTTTATTAATAAGGAATGTAGAACGCTCGATTCCCATATACTCTTTCCCAAAGTTCTTTTTTAACTTCCAAACATCGTATAACTCTGCTACTTTATGATCTTCATCTACTAAAAGTGTAAATGGCAATTCATGTTTCTCAATGAATTTCAAATGTCTATTCGCTGAATCAGGACTTACTCCAAGAATAACCGTATCCTTCTCTTGAAATACTCCATACGCATCACGAAAATCACATGCTTCAGTTGTACATCCTGGCGTCATATCTTTCGGATAAAAATAGAGAACTACATTTTTACCGCGGAAATCAGCTAGGCGAACTTCTTCTCCGTTACTTCCCTCTAATGTGAATTCTGGTGCCATTTCTCCTACTGTAATCATAGTTATCACTCCTACTCTTTTCCTTTACTATAACAAATGCTTCCTTATTTTTCATTGTCTATTACAGACCTCATCACAAAAGCAAAAGGGAGTGTATATCCAATTAGCGCTTCTGCGATTGCAATCCATCGCCCAATTCCAATCGGAGATATGTCACCATATCCAACAGACAATAAAGTAACTGCGCTAAAATATAAACAAACTTCGACGAGTTGAAAAGAATGAGCGTTCAAACTTTCTCCGTCCTCTTTCAAAACTGCAAAACCCATTTCCTCTAATACAACGTAACTTAATCCAAATGCGATTAGTACTGTTGTATAGATTAAAAATAATGTGGCCAAATTATAGAGCGAAAAAAAACGCGTTGAATCCGAATAGGAACTCCATAATAATTGGACACTTTTCAAAATAGCGATTGCTGCAATTAATAGAATAAATCCCCATAACATGTCCTCCACCTCATTTTATATGTATGAGGTGGAGAACTGATTTATCCCTTAGAAACGAACAAGCTTCTATAATTAATTACCCGCGCCACGATACCTTTTTACCCCTTGGTTCCAGAGGGTGATTGCAATCGTAAAACAGATAACACCAACAATTGGCGTCGCAAATGCATAACTATTCCATTCTGTTTTTCTTAAAAAGTATGCCGCTGGATATACTCCAACAAACGCAAACGGTAAAACAAACGTTAAAATGAAACGAATTACACGATTATAAATATTAACAGGATAGCGCCCGTAATTACCTATGTTATACATAAGAGGCATAATTGAACTTTTCGCATCCGACCAAAAACCAAGGCTCGCCAGCGTAACAAATATCCCTCCATATACAAGTGCTCCTCCTCCTACCATCAATATAAATAAGAAGAAATCATACCAGTAAAAAGATAATTGTAACTCCACAGCTGCATATCCCATTACAACAATCCCTGTAATAGCTCCAATTAAAGATTCAAGTTCCATTCTTTCTAATATAATTTGAAATAGGCTATGGATCGGCCGCGTTAATACACGATCCATCTCCCCTTTAATAATGTATCGATCATTAAAATCCCATATATTAAAGAAAGCTGAAAAGATGGCAAATGGTACTAAAAAGAAACCATAAATAAAGATTACTTCTTCTCGACTCCATCCCTTCAATGCTTGTGTATGCCCAAATACAACGAGAATAAATATTAAATTAACTGCTTGAAGCGATAAATCAGAAAGTAAACCAACGATAAAATCGCCTCGATACTCCAATTTTGTTTTTATATATTGACTTGCATATTGTAAAAATAAGTTTATATATAGCATCTCATCATCCCCCTTGTACAATTAGACGTTTTCTCGCCGTTCTCCACATGAGTACAATTGGAATAATAAGTACAATCGCCCAAATCACTTGAAATACTAAAGCCTCATACAACTTACTCCCCTGTATACCTTCAGAAAAAATCATACTTGGAATATAACTAATAGCCTGAAACGGTAAAAACATCATTGCTTTTTGGGCCCATAGCGGATAAAAACTAATTGGTAATAATAGACCTGAAAATAAATCAATAACAACGCGTTTTGCATACATAATCCCACTATTATTAAATAGGAAAAACGTAAGCATTCCCGTCATTAAATTAATTTGTGTATTAATAATAAAACTAAATATTAAAGATAAGAAGAAATATAACCAAGTTTGAAAATTTGTTGTAATTTGCAACGAAAATAATAACGTAACGATAACCATGCCTGGAATGGAAAAGAAGGCAAAACGGAATATTCCCTCGCCAAGACCTTGCATAACTTTCATTCCCAAATAGTTATACGGACGAATTAATTCTACAGCCACACGTCCTTCTTGAATCTCCATCGCAATTTCCCTATCTATATTATTAAAATAGAAGGCACGTGCCATCCACGCGATTGCGATATACGTGGTCATTTGCGAAATAGATAAACTTTCAATATTCTCTTTTCCACTATAAATTGCTTGCCATAAAAAATAGTAAGCACCGATATTAATGGTATAAATTAAAATCCCGCTATAGTAATTTGTACGATACGCAAGCATCATTAAAAAGCGAATTCGAATCATTTCAATATACTTACCCATGCGTAATACCTTCTTCATAAATGTTACGAATAATTTCCTCTGTAGACACTTCGTTAATTTTTAAATCTTTAATTTGAAAGGCTTGTACTACTTTAGAAATAAGCATTGAAATAATAACTTCTTCATTCGGAATTTTTGCAACCCATGCATTTTCCTCTTTTGCTTTCGACCAAACGACATGATTATCTGGCATAACCATTGATAAAGCCTGATAGGAAACTGGTGCAACAAACTGAAAGTGAATTTCCTTCTCCGCTCCCCACTGCGTACGAAGATTATTTAAAGAACCGTCATACATAATATTTCCTTCATCCAGCATGATAACGCGCTCACATAAAGCTTCAATATCAGTAATATCGTGTGTTGTTAATAAAATTGTTGTTTTATAACGTTCATTCATTTCTTTTAAAAATTCACGTATTTTCAATTTCACAAGTACATCTAACCCAATTGTTGGCTCATCTAAAAATAATAACGGTGGATTATGAATTAAGGCTGCCGCTAATTCACAACGCATCCTTTGACCAAGAGATAATTTTCGAACTGGTTTATCTAATAAGGGCCCTATATCTAACGTTTCAATTACGTGCTCCATATGCTCCTTATACTGAGCGTCTGATACACCATACACTTTCTTTAATAAACGAAACGATTCTTGTACTGCAATATCCCACCAAAGTTGCGAACGCTGTCCAAAAACAACACCAATTGTTCTTACAAATTCTTCTCTTTGTTTATGTGGGTTCATTCCATTTACTGTGATTTGCCCTGATGTCGGAGTTAAAATCCCCGTAAGCATTTTAATTGTTGTTGATTTACCAGCACCGTTCTCACCGATATAACCAACCATTTCACCTTGCTTTACAGTAAAAGATACATCATTTACTGCTGGTACTATTTTATAATTACGATTTAATAAATCGCGAAATGCACCCTTTAAGCCCGGACGACTTGAATAGGCTGTAAACTCTTTACGTAACCCTTGTACCTCAATTACCGATTTCATAATCGGCCCCCCCTCCTAAATGTCACAACGAATAGTTTACCCAACTGCCTTCGCTATCACAAACAATACGTCTTTTCGAAAAACATGTTAGAATAATACATAGATTTTTGTAAGGAGATGAATTGTAGTGAATTTCACAAAGTCAGAAGCATTACATAAAGAAGCTTTAGAGCATATCGTTGGCGGTGTTAACAGTCCTTCTCGTTCTTTTAAAGCAGTTGGCGGCGGCGCTCCTGTTGCTATGGAACGTGGGAAAGGCGCTTATTTCTGGGATGTAGACGGAAATAAATATATCGATTATTTAGCAGCATACGGTCCTATTATTACTGGACATGCTCATCCGCATATAACAAAAGCAATTACAACAGCTGCTGAAAATGGGGTACTTTATGGAACACCAACAGCGCTAGAGGTAAAATTCGCAAAAATGTTAAAAGAAGCAATGCCTGCATTAGATAAAGTCCGTTTCGTAAACTCTGGTACAGAAGCAGTGATGACAACGATTCGTGTTGCTCGTGCTTATACAGGTCGCACAAAAATCATGAAATTTGCTGGTTGTTACCACGGTCATTCTGATTTAGTACTTGTGGCAGCTGGATCTGGCCCTTCTACTTTAGGAACTCCTGACTCAGCTGGCGTACCACAAAGTATTGCACAAGAAGTTATTACCGTTCCATTTAACAATGTAGAAACTTTAAAAGAAGCTTTAGATAAATGGGGTCATGAAGTAGCAGCTATCCTTGTAGAACCGATCGTTGGAAACTTCGGTATTGTAGAGCCTAAACCTGGATTCCTTGAAAAAGTGAATGAACTTGTTCACGAAGCTGGCGCACTAGTAATTTATGATGAAGTTATTACTGCTTTCCGCTTTATGTACGGCGGTGCTCAAGACTTACTTGGTGTTACACCTGACTTAACAGCGCTTGGTAAAGTTATTGGCGGTGGCTTACCAATCGGTGCTTACGGTGGTAAGAAAGAAATTATGGAACAAGTTGCTCCGCTTGGACCTGCATACCAAGCTGGTACAATGGCAGGAAACCCTGCTTCTATGGCATCAGGTATCGCTTGTCTAGAAGTACTTCAACAAGAAGGGCTTTATGAGAAATTAGATGAACTTGGTGCAATGCTTGAAAAAGGAATTTTAGAGCAAGCAGCGAAACATAATATCGACATTACATTAAATCGTCTAAAAGGGGCTTTAACTGTATACTTCACAACTAATACAATTGAAGATTACGATGCCGCACAAGATACAGACGGTGAAATGTTCGGTAAATTCTTCAAGCTTATGCTTCAAGAAGGAGTTAACTTAGCACCTTCTAAATACGAGGCATGGTTCTTAACTACAGAACATACAAAAGAAGATATTGAATATACAATCGAAGCTGTCGGCAGAGCATTTGCTGCCCTAGCAGACAATAAATAATCCCGTCATTAAAAGGAAAAAAGAAAGCTCACCTTTCTTTTTTCCTTTTTTCTATTTCATAAATTACGTATTAATAGTATAATTATTCATAATTATCTGTTTTATATTCTTTTACAGCATTACTATCTCTGTGTACAAGGTGATTTGCGCCTTAAATAGTAAGATTATTCTAACTTTTACAAGAGGGGGGATTGACGGATGCTCAATAAAAAAAATACATGGACACCGTCTTTATTTCGAGATTATAGAAATGCAGAACATGATGCGTGTGGAATCGTTTCCGTTATGGAGAAACGAAAAATTGCTACAAAAGAAAACATTGACCTTTGCATACAATCACTCGTCAAAATGAATCATAGAGCTGGTTTCATTAATGGCGAGGGCGATGGCATCGGCATTCACATTGATATACCAAAAACACTTTGGAATGAAAAACTAAAAAGTAGCGGATATAATCCAACGATTGTGGATCATCCCCACTTTATCGTTGGACATTTTTTTCTAAATAAAAAAGAAAACATTACTGCCTTAAAAGATTATATTCGTACGCAATTAAACAACAAAAACTTTACTATTATTTTCGAAAGTGACGATGCAACAAACTCAGATGCGCTCGGTCCACTTGGTAAACAAGAAGAACCTTTATTTTGGCAAGTTGCCCTTATCGCAGAAAACGAAATTATAAATATTGAGCAAACATTATTTTCTGTCACAATAAAAATAGAGGAAAACGAAGCAATTCATGTTGCTTCATTAAGTCATGATCATGTTGTATATAAAGTTCTAGGTGCTGGTGATACGCTTGTTGCCTACTATAATGATTTACAACATCCGCTTATCGCTTCAACTATGACATTAGGACATAACCGCTACTCTACTAATACATTATCTAATTTTTTTCGTGTACAACCATTTAGCATTCTCGGACATAATGGTGAAATTAACACAATTGCGAAATTACGCGATCAAGCTGAAATGATTGATGTACCACTTACTGCAGGAGGCAGTGACTCTCAAGATTTAAACCGCACCTTAGAAACCCTACTTGTTCAATACGGCTACAGCTTATTTGAAGCAATGGAAATTCTATTCCCACCAATTATTAATGAAATTAAACTTTATGAAACACCTTTACAAGATTTATATACGTATATACGTGAAGCATGGGGACATTTTGCACAAGGACCAGCTGGCATCATTTCCCGTTTTAAAGATGAAGCTGTTTTCAGCGTTGATTCCCTTGGATTACGCCCAGTATGGAAAGTAGAGACAGAGAGCTCTTATATTTTCTCTTCTGAACCTGGAGTTGTATCACCAACTAAATATGTAGCAGAACCAAAACCACTCGCTCCTGGAGAAAAAGTCGGATTAAAATGGAATGAACAAGATGAACTTGTTCTTTATGAATATGACAAATATCAAATCCAAGTATATAACCGTTTTAAAAAGCGAATTGATACTACCAATTACCATTTAAATTTATCTATCCCTGAAACGAAAAAAATCCAAGGGCTATGTGATTCTGTTCAAGTTGAAACGAAACAATACGTCGCTTTCGGATGGGACCGAGAACATATTCAACTTCTTGAACAGATGGCAACAAAAGGCGTTGAGCCAATACGCTCACTTGGGCATGACTCACCACTTGCCGCACTCGATACTGATAGACGAAATATCGCTGACTTTATTAAAGAAAGTGTAGCTGTTGTTACAAACCCTGCAATTGACCGTGACCGTGAAATTGAACACTTCTCTACACGTACTGTACTTGGAGAGCGTCCAAGTTTATTAAGCGGCGCAAAACGGCCATTTGTAGTTGAAATGCTTTCACCAATTATTTTAGAAGGCAGCGTGGCACAACCTATTGCAGAGGAATTACACACAATTACGTACGAACAACTCATAGAGCTATTTAAGACTCATAACTCTATCGCCACAATCTCTGCTACATTCAGCTCGTCAGAAACTCTGCAATGCGCATTAAGCCGCATTAGTTCTGAAGCGATAGCTGCTGTTAACAATGGCGCTTCCCTACTAGTATTAGATGACGCCAAAGCCCATCTAAATGAACGATTGTGGATTGATCCACATTTAGTTACTGCTAAAGTACATCAAGCATTAAGTGAAAATAAATTACGCCGCAATTGTTCTCTCGTTATACGTTCTGGTGCTCTTCGCTCCTTACATGACATTGTCACGCTATATGGATTAGGAGCAGATGGTATTAATCCATATTTATTATTCGCGACTGTAAATGATGGAACAAAAACACCAATTACGAATCTATATAATGCACTTAATAAAGGATTAGAAAAAGTCATTTCAACAATTGGAATTCATGAGTTACGTGGTTACGGACGTCTCTATTCATCTATTGGATTACATGAAGAAATCGCAAATATATTACAGATTACAAATTTCTTCGGTTCAAATGATTTAGCCTTTTCACTTGAATCACTTGTTGAAGATGCAAAAATACGAGCAGAGGATTATAACAATCCTAAAATTAGAATGCGAAAATCATTTCATATATTCCCGCGAATTTGGAAAGCAATCGGCGATGTTGCAAAAGGAAATTCTTATGATGATTACCGTGACAAGTTAAGTGAACTAGAAGAGAATAATCCAATCGCAATCAGACACCTTGTTCAAACGAAACAAACAAAACATGTCGTTCCAACTGAAGAAGTATCTATCGGCATCAAAAATCATAATTTACCATTTATTATTAGTTCTATGTCATTTGGTTCTCAAAACGAAATTGCCTTTCGCGCATATGCAGAAGCAGCCGATCAGCTAAATATGATTAGCTTGAACGGTGAAGGCGGCGAAATTAAAGATATGATTGGAAAATATCCACATACACGTGGACAACAAGTAGCATCTGGGCGATTTGGAGTAAATGCCGAACTACTAAACTCATCAAACTTAATTGAAATCAAAATCGGTCAAGGCGCAAAGCCTGGGGAAGGTGGGCATTTACCTGGTTCAAAAGTGACAGCCAAAATCGCTGAAGCACGTAATGCGACAATCGGCTCAGATTTAATTTCGCCTTCTAATAACCATGATATTTATTCAATTGAAGATTTAGCTCAAATGATTACAGAAATTAAAACAGCTAATCAACTTGCCAAAGTAGCCGTGAAAGTCCCTGTTGTTCCTAATATCGGAACAATTGCTGTCGGTATCGCCAAAGCTGGCGCTGATTTTATTAACATTAGCGGATTCGATGGCGGAACAGGCGCTGCACGTATTCACGCATTGCAGCATGTAGGTCTCCCTGTAGAAATTGGTGTTAAAGCCGCTCACAACGCTTTATTAGAAGCAAGCATGAGACATAAAGTAGAGATTTGGGCAGATGGTGGTATTCGAAGTGTAAATGATGCCTTGAAAATCATGCTCCTCGGAGCAAACCGTATTGGATTTGGCACACTATCAATGATTGCAATCGGCTGTACTACTTGCCGTGGGTGCCATCTAGATACTTGCCATGTTGGAATTGCGACACAAATCGAGTCTGAAGCACAAGCAAAAGAACATGGGTTACGCCGCTTCGTCCCACGCGAATTAGAAAGCGCAGTTGCTGGCCTGCTAAATTTATTCACCTCTTTCGGTGTAGAACTAAAACGATTAACAGGACAGCTTGGTTATACAAATTTACAAGCAATTGTTGGGCGTTCTGATTTATTAGAGCAAGTTCGAGGCGAAAATTTATTAAACTTACGTAATTTACTACAAATAATAGAACATCCATCTGTTACAACAACAGAAGGCGTACCGGAAAAACAATTTAAGACAGTTCATTCCGCTGACTCAAAAGAATTGGTAGGCGTTGGTGTAGAGCAACGCGTTATGGGTGGTCTAGAATCATGTTATCGCGTTCGCAGTAAACTATATGAAGCTACTCAACTTGAACCACTTACATTAAAGTATACGGATGGTTCTATTCCCGGAAATGGGTTAGGTGCTTACAATAGTGAAAATTTATTTATACACGTAAATGGCGGCGCACAAGATGGCATTGGTAAAACTTCCTTTGGTGGTGGGATTTATATAACGAAATCAAAAGGAAAAGACGGAGTATATTATAACGGTTCTGTCGGAAAAGGATTTGGATATGGTGCACAAAAAGGGGCACTATACGTACAAGGGAACGCTGATGCTCGCGCTGGCATTCGCCTTTCTGGGGCAGACATGATAATTGGAGGTAGAATAACAAAACCACTCCGTGAAAAAGAGCAAGGAAATATAGGTGCATACTCCAATATTAAAGGTTTTGCTTTTGAATATATGACAAACGGGCGAGCGCTTGTTTTAGGTGACCCTGGTCCATGGATTTGCGCTGGCATGACTGGCGGTGTTGTTTATTTGCGTCGTGATTCAAACTTAGGCTTAACAGAACAGGCCTTAAAAAGAAGAATCGCAAAAGGCGCAAATGTTACATTACAACCAATTAGTAAAAATGGTTTGAAAGATGTAACTGAATTATTGCTAGACTATATTCGTGTACTAAACGAGCACGAGCAATATGAGGAAGTTGCTTTGTTAACACCATTATTAGATGATATACAGAACAAGTTTTTTGAGATTATCCCGAAAAAAGAACAGGCAGATCCATCTATCTCAACAGAGTAAAATGAGTAATTTTCATTATTAAGAAAAAATTGACGAAGTACGCTTCTCATAGTAATCTATAGTAACAATTTGAGACCTGCTGAAATTCAGCAGGTTTTTTTACTAAAAACTGATGTTTAAAAGGAATTAGGAAAAATTATAAAGTGAAACTTTAATTAGCCTACACCAATCGGACGTTTACCGGCATCCAGCTTCTGAATTTTGAGGCGTGAATCTTACTACTCACAATTAGCGGGATAAAATGAACACTAATTTCTTTTAACGTCACTAAAATATCACTTGCTAACATATTGTAATGAATGTATAGTATCATGTTGTACATTCATTATGACAAGAGAAAGGATCTTATTAAGGGTATGAAACTTGGTGCTCGCATTTTAAAAACGGGTATTGCCATCACGTTAGCTTTATTTGCTTGTATTTTACTTCAATTACCGAGTCCGGTATTTGCGGGAATTTCAGCTATCTTTGCTGTTCAACCGTCTGTATACCGTTCTTATTTAACAGCACTTGAACAAATTCAAGCAAATGTAATTGGTGCGATATTTGCTATCGCATTTGCTACTGCTTTTGGACATAATCCTTTTATTATTGGATTAACATGTATATTAGTAATTGCTCTTACATTACAATTACGATTAGAAAACACAATATCAATTGCTTTAGTAACAGTTATCGCCATTATGGAGTATCAAGGCGAAGATTTCTTTAGTTTTGCCTTACTTCGATTTGCGACGATTATGATTGGTATTATTGCGGCTTCACTTGTAAATTTAGTATTTATGCCGCCAAAATATGAAACAAAACTTTATCATCGTATCGTTGATAATACAGAAGAAATTGTAAAATGGATTCGAATGAATAGCAGGCAGGCTTCTGATTTTACAACGCTAAAAACTGATATTGATCGTATGAAAGAAAAAATGATCAAACTAAACCATTACTATTTGCTGTATAAAGAAGAAAGAAGCTACACGAAAAAAGTAAAGTTCGCAAAAATTCGTAAGCTCGTTTTATTCAGACAAATGTTAGCGACAACAAGCCGTGCTTTAAGTACGTTAAAATCATTACACCGTACTGAAAATGAACTGCGCTATATGCCGGAAGAATTTCAGGAATCTATCCAAAACGAACTTGACTCATTAACGCATTATCATGAACAAGTTTTATTAAAATTTATTGGTAAAGCAAAAAAACAACAATCAGTCGAAATGCTTGATGAAGTTGAAACAGGTAAACAAGAATTAATTGATATCTTTATGGAATATCAAAATAAAGACGATGAAGAAGCATATAAAACATGGTTACATCTCTTCCCTCTTATTTCTTCCATCATTAACTATAGTGAAGAAGTAGAGCATTTAGATTTGCTTGTAGATAGCTTCTACACATACCATAAACCAGAAAAAGAACTCCAAATCGATGATAAAAAAGAAGACGAATAAAAAAACAGCTCCTTTTATGCTAAAGGAGCTGTTTCTGTTATATGTTGAAGTTGATATAAATTGTAATAAAATCCTCTTTTTTGCATTAACTCTTCATGAGAACCAGTCTCTTTAATCTCACCGTCTTCAATGTAAATAATCGTATCAACATGCGTAATCGTCGCTAATCGATGTGCAATTATAATCGTTGTCCGGTCAGCAGCTAACGTCTGAAGCGCCTCTTGAATATACCTTTCATTTTCTAAATCTAATGCTGAAGTTGCTTCATCTAATATAAGTACCGAAGGATTCTTTAGAAACACTCGTGCAATTGCCACGCGTTGTCTTTGCCCGCCCGATAGCTTCACACCACGTTCTCCAACGACAGTATTATAACCATCTGGTAAGTCTATAATAAAATCATGAATTTGCGCAGCTTTAGCAGCTGCAATCACCTCTTTCTCTGTAGCCTTCGGATTTCCATATAAAATATTAGCTCCAATTGTATCGCTAAACAATAAATTATCTTGCAGTACAATTCCAATATGACTACGCAAATTTCTCATATTATACTTTCTTACATCTATGCCATCTACATAAACCGTGCCTTCAGAAACATCATAGAAACGCGGGATCAAACTAGCAAGAGATGACTTTCCTCCCCCACTTGCTCCTACAAGCGCTACTTTCTCTCCAGGCTGCATAGTTAATGACAAGTTGTGTAATATCTCTTTTTCATCTACATTATAACGAAAAGAAACATTGTCAAATACAATTTCTCCATTTAATTTTTTCGTTTGTACCGCATTTGGCACATTAACAATATCGTATTTTTCATCTAACAGTTCAAACACACGGTCCATCGATGCAAAAGATTGTGTTAATGTTGTAGATGAATTAACAAGGCGGCGAAGCGGACTATATAAACTATCCATATATCCAACAAAAGCTACCATCGTTCCTAGCGTTAACTGTCCTTGAATTACTTCATATGCTGCAAAACCAATCACAAGTAACGGACCTAAATCGGTTAACGTATTTACTGCCGAAAATGTTCTTGCCGTCCAACTTGTATGGGTTAATGCTTTCGTTAAAAATTCATTATTTCTTTTTTCAAACTGCTTCCCCTCATACTCTTCTAACGCAAAGCTACGTGTCACTTGCATTCCTTGAATACGTTCATGCAAATACCCTTGCATCGTCGCTAACGCTTGTGAACGCTCTTTCGTCAATTTCCGAAGACGTCCGAAAAAATATTTCACTGCAATTACATAAATAGGTAAAATCAATAACGCAACAAATGTTAATTTTATATTCATAGAAAACATAACAATGATAGCAATAGCAATTGTTGCAGTATCTAACCAGACGTTCATCAAACCAGTAATTACAAAATCTTTCGTTTGTTCTACATCATGGATGACACGCGAAATAATCTCCCCTGTTTTTGTATTGGAGTAATAACGTAAACTTAACTTTTGTAAGTGACCGAAAATATGCTTCCGCAAATCATACAGTATTGTATTTGCGATACGTTGGGCGAAATATTGACGATAATATTCAATCGGTGGTCTTAATACCGCAAAAATAAAGAAAGCAATTCCAATCGCTGTTATTAATTGAGATGTTTTATCTTGAAGTGAGCCAGCGCCTTGAATTACATCATCGATAATATACTTTAATAACCACGGCATAATAAGTGGGATACCGAACTTAACTAGTCCAATAATAATTGTAATAGCAATAAGCCACCGATATGGTTTAACAAATTGTAAATATCTTTTTATGCCTTGCACATAATCCCCCCTCTAATAGGACAAACCTGCCGGGAAGCCCCCTGCAGGTTTGTTTTAATTTCTGTACATTAAATATCGTTCATACCACATATCTACGAAATCTGGTGCAAATGGACCTTTTCTTTGATGAATCCACTGTGTTAAATGTGCTACATTTCGTTTTAAAATTGTATCAATAACAGGTGGATACTGCATAATTTCACTATGTTTTTCATACTCATCTTCATCTAGAAGCGTATATGTCATATCTGGATATACTTTAATATCTAAATCATAATCAATATACTTTAATGCTTCAGGATCATACGCAAAAGGTGAGCTTAAATTACAATAATAATATACGCCATCTTCCCTAAGCATCCCAATCACATTAAACCAATAGTTGGCATGAAAATAGCAAATTGCTGGTTCACGAGTAATCCATGTTCGGCCATCCGATTCTGTAACTACTGTACGATCATTCGCTCCGATTACAAGACTCTGTGTCCCTTTTAAAATTGTTGTTTCTTCCCACATTCTATGAATGGAGCCATTATGTTTATAACTATGTATTTGTACTTTTTCTCCTTCTTTGGGAAATCCCATATATGCTCCCTTCTTTCAACTGCAAATGCCCTTTGAACGGCATTCACTTTTTTTCTATTATAACTTTTTTGTCGAAATTTTAAAACTAAAGGGATAAGACTCTATTTTTCAAACTGAATATGTAGGAGGTTTATCGTTGAATACTATGCCCCACCGCTTCTTAGGAGATAAAAGGATTGTACTGTATTATTTATAAGCGAGGACATGTAATAGAAAAAGCCCTTCTCTATTTCCATACAAAGAAGGACTTTTCACCTAAAGATAACAATATATCTTATCCTAAATTTGAAATCATTTTTTCAGTTGCAAAAGATTGAATTACACTATTCGTTTGCTCTTCAAATTTCTCATGTAACATCTTCAACGCTACTTCTGTTCTATATATTTCCTGGCGGATAAAATGCAGTTCTTTTTTATCGCACGTATCTTTTTCATTCATTTCAATTTGTTGATACTTCTCTAGATGTGCTTGTAACTTTAACAATTCATCCATCGTTTCTAATTGCTCCCCTACCAACTTATCAAAATCGTTCATTACTTACCCCCTTTTGGACTTATTCATCAGTTATTATTCCTAATTACATAATTCTAATTGTTAACTTCCTTCTCCTTTGACTACATTTGTTGACTTATTAGAAGTTATGTCGTTCGCTTTCTTTTCATTACAACGATCCACGCAAAAAGAAAACACTTCTCCCGAATTAGAGAAGTGTTTTTCTTTCATTACTGATTTGAGCTAGAAGATTGTGATTGTTTTGCAGCTGACTTAGCATTTTGTTTTTTCACAGCATGCACGTCTGTTTCAGTTGCAAATTCTGTACCATAACTAGCGTTTGCACTTTGTGCACCAGAAGCTTGTGCTTTCTTTGCTTCTGATTGTGCGTTTGCTTGTTTTACTGCTTGTACATTTGTTTCAGTAGCAAATTCTGTACCATAACTAGCATTTGTACTTTGAATGCTAGCACCAGAAGTTGCCTTGTTATAACCTTGTTGTTTTTTACTCATCTTTCTCACCTCCACAATCAATAATGTAACCAATTCACTTAGAAGCTATCCGTAATTTTCTTTTGAATAATTTCCGCATATATCTTTTGTTACTTATTCAAACTATAAGAAATGGAGGTGGAAATATGTATATAGGACGCGATATGACTGAACTAACGATGATTTCAAAAAATGAATGGAAAGAAGATGAATTAGCTTATTTTCATCACTCACTACAACAGGTTCTGCCTTATTTAAATGTAGAAGGGCAGAGTATTTACAAAGAAATTGTAGTAGAAATTGAATCAAGAGGCGGCTTACAAGAAGGTGAAGCTAGTTGGACTCATGGGACAAAAATTTCTTACGATTAAAAAAGTGTTCCCTAGATTGGGAACACTTTTTTATTTATTGCATTGTAATTTTCTCCACACAATTTTCATAAATAGTACGGTGTGATTTTGAGAAAGGTAATTGCTCAAATACCTCTTTCGATACAAATTTTAATGTATCTGTATCAACAATATTACCGGTTACTTTTCCGTAAAATACAAATATATCCCAAGTACGATGTGTAAACGTATGTTGTACATTCATTGCGTATTCATCAATAGAAACCTCGAGCTCAAATTTTTCTTTCATATAATCTATAAGCTGTTCCTTCTGATTTCGAATACCTTCTCCAAGTTCAGCATTAGGAAACTCCCACATGTTAGCTAACAAACCTGTACTTGGACGTTTATTAATAACGTAACGACCGTCTTCAGTTTGAAGTACGCCTGCAACAATAGGTACCATTTTAGGAGCTTTCGCTTTACTTTTTACTGGTAATTCTTTTTGAACACCTTCAGCATATCCTCTGCAATGCTCACGCACAGGACAAAGTAAGCACGATGGATTTTTAGGAATACAAATCAATGCACCTAATTCCATCAATCCTTGATTAAAATAAGATGGGTTTTCTACTGAAATAATTTCACGTACAATCTCTTCAAAAACTTTTCGAGTCTTTGGTTTTGCAATATCATCCCATACTGATAAAATACGAGATAATACACGCATAACATTTCCATCAACTGCCGGCTCTGGTATACCATATGCGATACTTAAAATAGCACCTTTTGTATATGGTCCTACTCCTTTTAACTTTTCAATTTTCTTTACATCACTTGGTACAACCCCGCCGTATACTTCTTTTACCTCTTTTACTGCCGCATGTAAATTACGTGCTCTAGAATAATATCCTAAACCTTCCCATGCTTTTAATACTTCTTCATCATCTGCGTTCGCTAACGCTTCAAGTGTAGGAAACTTCCCCATAAAATTTGCGTAATATGGTTTTACAGCTTCTACTCTTGTTTGCTGCAACATAATTTCAGAAACCCAAACACGGTATGGATCTTTATTCTTTCTCCACGGTAAGTCACGCTGTTCTTCTTCAAACCAACCAATTAAATCATTTTGAAACTGCTCTATATTAAAATTGTTTAGTATTTCAAGTGTCAAACTTGATCCCCCTCATTTTTTTGCATATAAGTACTATTATAAAGATTTTAGGAAAAAATTTAAGTAAGATGACATAGGAAATAGAAGGCAAAGGACTTGAGGTATCGAATAAAAAGAGTTACATTAATAAAAAACGGAGGTGGATTTCTATGGACACAGCCACTCACCTTGTTATGGGTATCACTTTAGGTAGCTTAGCAACATTAGATCCAGCCATAGCACAAAGTGATATTGGCCCCCAAGCTGTTATGCTTGCTACAATTGCTGGTTCCAACATTCCTGACATTGACACAGTTCTAAAATTGCGTAATAACGCTAAATATATAAGAAATCATCGTGGGATTACTCATTCTATTCCAGCGGTAATTCTTTGGTCATTCCTTATAAGTGGCATCTCTTTCGCCTTCTTTTCAGAAGCTCCATATCTTCATCTACTACTTTGGTCATTTATTGCCGTCTTTCTTCACGTCTTTGTAGATATTTTCAACGCCTATGGTACACAAGCATTACGACCTTTCACAAAAAAATGGGTCGCACTTGGCATAATTAATACATTCGATACCGTAATTTTCTTTATCCATATACTTGCAATTGCTTGCATGCTAGTCGGTTCTCATAAGGGATATACAGCTTTAGCGGCATATATATTAATGATTGTTTACTATATCGGACGGATTATGATGCACAGAAATATAAGAAGCGTTGTACACAAACGTTTCAAAAATGTCGAAAAGATTATCATTTCTCCTTCTTACCGATTTTATCATTACCATTTAGCAGTCGTTACGGCTGATTATTACTACGTTGCGAGATGGCACCGTGGTAACATCATGATATATGACAAGTTCGATCGGGTACCGTTCCCAGACAACAATATTATGCGAGCAGCTAAACAAGATGAAAACATCTCAGCCTTCCTATCTTTCTCTCCTGTATATCGCTGGGATATTTTTGATCATGACCATTATTATGAAGTACGATTCATTGATTTACGATATCGAAGTAAAGATTATTATCCATTTGTTGCAATCGTTCAGCTCGACCACAATTTAAATATTATTAATTCCTATACAGGATGGATCTTTAGTGAAGAAAAGCTTCGAAAAAAACTGGAATTACTTCCACATTAAAAAAAGCGACTTAAGTCGCTTTTTTTAATGTTTCAAATGATCTTCTTGATTAATTAAATGACTATACTTCGGATTATTTGTCCGCATTTCATGAAGGCGTACACCATGATTATTAATCCATGATCGTACCACTTGTTCCGTCATTTCATCGCCTTGATAACGACCTGATTTTGCATAAGTTGTTTGAAAATCTTCCCATAGTAACTCAACCCACGCACGAGCTTGTGCGTAAGAAAGCTTGTCATTCTTGTCTAATAATTCTTTCGTTAATGTTTCATAAATATCATTCATATTATAATCTCCTTTTACCTATTTATCCCTTCATTTCTAAAGGATAGTTTCTTCAATTTTGCACATTCTATAATTGATACTTCTTAAAAAGGTATCAACCGATAATGAGGAGGGCGTTCGCAATGGGTAAACAAGCCGAATTTTGGTCTGAGTCAAAAAACAACAGCAAAATCGACGGTCAACCGAAAGCGAAATCACGCTTCGCTTCGAAACGACCTAACGGCACAATTAACACGCACCCACAAGAACGTATGCGTGCTGCAAATCAGCAGGAAGAGTAGTACAAATTAAATTAACTTCCTACACGAGGTGATAAAGATGAGCTACCGTGATCGCTTAGATAGTCGTTCTGAATTATTTAACCATACGTGGACTCGTCCAAAACATGCGAAAGCGCAAGTTAACGGACAGACGCAACAAACCCAGTCTCTCATTATATTGGCAAATGAATGTAAAAAACGCCAATTTTAGAATCTCCTATCTCCTTTAACGCCTACCAAAGATGAAAACCAGAGAGATATGTGCTCTCTGGTTTTTATTTTTCTTGCAATAAGGAAATTGGTATGCCAATCTCTTCATTATCATTTTGCTTATATCCCCAAGCAAATACCCCATTGAAATACGTAATTTTAAATAATACACCAGGTTCTTCTACTAATTCATATGTTTCACCAATATGGAACTTGTTTATATCCGTCATATAAGCACGAGCCATTGCCATTTTTCTCATTAATACATCAAATTCATTGACAATCCCAAGCTGCTCAGCTTTTACTGCTTGCTCCTTCAAAGCGCCAATTTCTTCCCTTAGCTCATGCGGTGTCATTTCACTGTAGCGTTTTGGCATATTCATCTTATTCTCCTCATTCCTCTTCGCGTTTCATTTGCAAAAATATCTCGATTTCATCAATAGAGAATCCTTTTCGATATAACGCTTGTTTCATCTTGTTTTCAAATGTCCATCCATCATGCTTCTTATATTTCTCATAATATTTATTCCCATGATAGTGTAACGCTTCTTGTTGCTTTTCGTCATCTTTTTCGTCTTTCAATTCTTCCAAACAAATTTGAATTACTTCTCTAGAATATCCTTTTCGAACAAGCATCTCATCTAACTTTAGTTTCATTTGTAAAAAAGAATGTTTTTGATAAGATTTTTTCTTCTTCTCTATGAGAAACAAGGCATTCTCAATTTGCTTTTCCTTCGGATATTCTTGTAAACTATGTGTAATAATTAAATCCTGAACACCTTTATTTAATAACTCTCTTTTAATAACAGTTGGACCTTTTCGATTCACATTACTTTGCGTTCGCGTATATAAAACAGCATACTCTTTATCATTAATATATCGGTCATGTAATAATTTCGAAACGACTTCAGAGATGATGGCCTGTCCCACTTCTTTTTTTCGTAAAAAATCTTCTATTTCTTGTTTTGTTCTCATTTGATAGGATAAATAGGAGATTGCTTGTAAATATGCTTTTTGTACTTCTTCATTGTACAAAATATTCCCTAACTCGATTTCATCAATTTCTAAGCCCTTTTGTAATCCATGTTTTATTAAGATTACTTGATCCACACTAAATCCGTACTCTTCGCCTTGACCTTTATCAATATAAATATTAAATCGTTCTTTCGATCGTTTTTGTACTTCTATTTTTGTAATGACAGCCATACTCTCACCTCTCTATTATTTTAACATAGTCGAGGAACATTTTTTCTTTTCAAGAATATATATAATGAGGAGGAAATACTTGTGAAAATCGCAATTTCTGGTGGTACAGGCTTTATCGGTAAATCCCTTTCTACTTTTTTTATTCAAAAAGGATATACTGTTTACATTCTCACACGAAAAAAAACTACTGAAACTTCCGACCCTAACCTTCAGTATGTTCAATGGACACCAGATTTACAAACCTTCCCCCTCTCTTCTATTGATGTAGTTATTAATCTAGCCGGAGAGTCTATTAATAGTAGATGGACAAAGCAACAAAAGAAAGCCATTTTAAACAGTAGAATTCAAACAACAAAAGGACTCATTAAACAATTGCAGGGACTCCATACAAAGCCACACACATTTATTAACGCAAGTGCTATTGGATACTACGGAACATCTGAAATAGAGTCTTTTACAGAACAGCATGAGACTCCTGGAAATGACTTTTTAGCAAATACAGTATATTCATGGGAACAAGAAGCATCTAAAGCACGTTCTCTCGGAATACGAACAATCTACGCAAGATTTGGAGTCGTATTAGGTGCAAATGGAGGAGCTCTTCCAAAAATGCTACTTCCCTATCAATTCTATATCGGCGGCACCATTGGTTCTGGGAAGCAATGGTTATCATGGATTCATATAGACGACGTCGTTCGTATGATGGATTTCATCATACACAAAAAAGAAATTGATGGTCCTCTTAATATGACAGCACCAACACCCATAAGAATGAAGGAATTTGGAGAAAACATTGCAACTATAATGAACAAGCCTCATTGGTTGCCTGTACCTTCATTTATCATTCAAACTTTATTAGGTGAAATGAGCATACTTGTACTAGAAGGGCAACGTGTATTACCCATTAAGGCAATTGAACATGGATACCAATACACATTTCCGGCAATAGACCATGCATTACAAAATATACTTTCGCATACAATGTAGTACTTCTAAAACACAATTTTACATGGGCTCTTTCAAAACTTCCATTTTCTAGGATCCGAAGCATTACCATACAAATAACCTTTCAGTTACTTTCCCTTAACTTCCATTAGCATTATAAAGTAACAGAAATGAGGTACCTATGAAAATATTGCTCAAACAAGCCATTGTATACCCTATTACATCTCAAAAGTTTCAAGGCGATGTACTCGTTACAGGAGAGCGAATTACCGAGGTCAAACCTTTTATTCAACCTACTCAAGATATGACCGTTATAGATGCACGAGCACTCCATCTCTTACCTGGCTTTATTGATGTCCATACTCACCTTGGTCTCTATGATGAAGGCACTGGTTGGGCTGGAAATGATGCCAATGAAACATCTGAAGTTTCAACACCACATATTCGTTCTTTAGATGGAATCCACCCTTTGGATATCGCCTTTCAAGACGCTGTACAAAACGGAATTACAACCGTCCACGTTATGCCTGGCAGTCAAAATATTATCGGGGGGACTACTTGTGTAATAAAAACAGCTGGAACTTGTATTGATCATATGATTATTCAAGAACCTGCTGGTTTAAAGATTGCCTTTGGAGAAAATCCTAAAAAAGTCCATAGTAATGGAACAAAAGAATCCATTACACGTATGGGGATTATGGGGTTACTTCGGGAATCATTCTATGAAGCACAACACTACGGGCACGAAGCTGATTTTCGAATGCTTCCTATTTTAAAAGCATTACGTCGTGAAATACCCGTACGTATCCACGCTCACCGAGCAGATGATATTAGTTCTGCGCTACGCTTTGCAACGGAATTCAACCTCGATCTACGTATTGAACATTGTACAGAAGGACACTTTCTTGTTGAAGAGCTTTCGAAACATAATTTGAAGGTTTCAGTTGGTCCCACTCTGACACGTCGTTCTAAAATCGAACTAAAAAACAAGACATGGGATACTTACCATATATTATCTAAAAATGGTGTGGAAGTTTCTATAACAACAGATCATCCTTATACACCCATTCAATATTTAAATATTTGTGCCGCTGTCGCAGTAAGAGAAGGATTAGACGAGAAAACAGCACTAGAAGGAATTACCATATTCCCAGCGCGAAATTTGCGTTTAGAGGATAGAATTGGAAGCATCGAGGTTGGAAAAGACGCCGATCTCGTGTTATGGACTCATCATCCTTTCCATTATTTAGCCAAGCCTGTACTAACTATGATTGATGGAAAAATAATTTACAAAAAAAATAAAAAAAACTAGTTTATTTTTTTGACTAGATAAAGTATTATACGATTATAAACTGAATGAAACCATAATCAATTTGTGTCGTGATTATCATTTTCAAATTGATGAATGGGGAAGGCAAATGGTGCGCCACCAGCGTTAGAAACTGGTTCTAGTGGGTTCGATTCCCACCCCGAAATTTTTTAAAGATTGATATAAAAATTTCGAGGGTGGGGTGTTTTTTCGTCATGCTACCCTCGTGTGAGGAGGAGTTAGTATGTTGAAAAAACGCGACTTACACGACAGCCACGTTCTATACGAGTTAATGGTGGATCCAGCTGTCTTCCCTTTTGTGCGTCAAAAGGCTTATTCTTATGAAGAATATTTATTCTTAACAAAACAAACGATTGAAGCTGAAGAGCGTGGTGAATTAATTTCACGCACAATTTTAGATGAATGGGGTAACCCTATCGGAACAATTACTTTATTTGATGTGCAAGAAAAAGCTGGATTTCTCGGGACATGGCTTGGCAAACCATATCATGGAAAAGGCTATAATAAATTGGCAAAAGATTCATTTTTTAGTGAACTTTTCTATGAATTAGATATTGAAACAATTTTCATGCGTATTCGTAAAATAAATATTCGTTCTATTAAAGCTGCAGAAAAACTGCAATATGTGAATCTAGCAAACGAAACAAGAAAAGCCGTATATGATGAAATTAACGCAAACGAAGAAGTATATAACTTATATGAAATTCCAAAAGATCAATACACACTTGCTACAATGCGAGATACAACCTTCCAAGATGCTCATCAATTAAAAGAAGCATAATCTAAATTTTCTGAAATGATAATCAATCATTAACATTTTCCATATGCGTATATCCCCTCATGTCTTTGGAAACGATAAATAGTAACTTTAAGACACGAGGTGATTTGTAATGGATAAAAAGAAACGTGATAAAGCAAAAAACACATTATCTAGTACACAAGAAGTTCTCTATCAACGCGAATTTCAAAAAGCAGATCGTGCAGCAGGATATCGCTCGAAAAGCATTTAAAGTGAAAATGAATAATTAGAAGTTTCCCCCCTAATTATTCATTTTCATTACATAATTTTCTCGATTGATAAAAGTAAGCAAAAAAGCCCCTTATACATAAGGGGCTTTTTTTGCTGTGGACAACTTTATCCACAAAACCAACAGAATTGTTAGTAATTTTCAAAAACATTTAATATTTTTCTATATTAAAGCATATATCAGCTGTTTTAATTGTGGATATTTTTCTAAAAATTGTGGACAATGTGGATATAGTTGTTAATATTCCGACTTTACTGTTTAATGAAAGCGCAATCCTTTTGTGGATAACTGGCTGAATTTTCTTTAAAAATAATAAAGAACCCTCTTTACATATACAAAGAGGGTTTCATATTAAGTAAAAGATTGTGCAAGAGCAGGTGATTTAATAGGTATATGACGCGGTTCTGCATGATTTTCTGCCAAAATTGCATCTACAATATGACCAGCTGGCTCTGGAAGATAGATGCTTTTCATTGCTTCTTTCATTTGAAGAAGCTTCACATCATCTTGTAATAATGCCTCTGTTTTTGCAAAAACCTCACTATCATCGCGAATGACAACTGCTGCTCCCTTTCTTTCAAAGTACATCGCATTTTCATTTTCTTGTCCTGGAACAGGCTTATATAAAATGACAGGTACTTGCAACGCTGCTGCTTCACTTAATGTTATTCCGCCTGGCTTCGTAATCATACAAGAAGTAACACGGAATAATTCATCAATATTTTCAACATACCCAAACACTTTTAATGCATCGGAATTTTGCTTCTGTAAACTTAATAAATCCTGTTTTAAAGCTTCATTTTTCCCACAAACAACAACTACTTGTAAATTAGGCACTGACATAAATGATTGGCATAGTTCTTTTACATTTCCTAATACCCCATGAGCACCTGCTACAATTAGTAAAATCTTTTTATTCTTACATAACTGATATTTAGTATATATGATTTCTGGATTTACCTTTAACTCAAAACTACTCCGAATTGGAATTCCTGTTTCAACAATTTGTTCCGCAGGTACACCGATATCAACCATCAATTCTTTCACATGATCCGTTGCAACAAAATAACGATCTACTTCTCGATGAATCCATATTTTGTGCACGCAAAAATCCGTTAATACGTTATAGACAGGAATTGAAATACCTGTTTGTTTCTTCAATTCTGGTACAGCGATAATTGGAAATGTATTAATTACAATATCTGGTTTCTCCACCTGTAATAGTGTTTTCAAACGTTTTCTTCCAAAGTTCGCATACCAAGATGCTATTTTCTTATCATAAATTTTTTCTACCCCGTAATAAAACAAACGATATAATTCTTTTCCTATTGTATAACTTTTTAAATATAGATATTTTGTAATGTCAGTTATAAATGGATGTGATTCTCCAAACAAGTCGCATACAATAACATCTTCAATTCCTTTTTGGCGAAATGTTTGTTCTAATGTTTTTGCTACTTGCACATGACCATTACCGTAATGTGCAGTTAATATTAAAACCTTGGGGTTTTTTATCAAACAAATCCACTCCTAGCTTTTTGTTTCTCCATATTGCATATACGACAATAGGAAAAACATTTTCCTTAAAAATTACATAAACAGATTCTAATAATTCCCTTTCAGCTATGTACCTGTCGTGGATATGCAAAGCATATAAGATTGACCCCTTAATCCTATCTGTGCTCATATCTTTACATTATACTTTCCTATAAGAGCTTTCGCAATAACTTACAAATGTTCTCTATTCCATGATACTCACTCTTTTACTTCTTAATTCTTTTTACTATTTTGATTTCCCTTTACAATTATGTAAATTTCTCCATTTATTCCGTACAAAATTATGGATATTCTACTTTCAGTATACTCTTTTATCAATATATACTCTAGATTTTATTGTAAAGAAAGCAAAAAGCCTAATCCAATATTTGGATTAGACCGCTTGTAAAATATATTTAGCATGTTCTACATTTTTCTCAGTAGGTGGTTCTACATTTGCGAGTGGATACTTGTGTCCAAGCGCCTCCCATTTATATACACCAAGCTTATGATATGGTAACACTTCAACTTTTTGAACATTAGACAGACTTTGAATAAAGCTAGATAGTTTTTGTAGATCCTCTTCATTATCCGTAACACCAGGAACTAATACGTGTCGTACCCAAATCGGTTTATTCTTATCCGATAAATAACGAGCAAATTGTAAAATATGTTCATTTGGTTTCCCTGTTAATTTACGATGCTTTTTGGAATCGATATGTTTCAGATCCAATAAAACTAAATCTGTATAATCCATTAAAATATCTAGCTTATTTTGGAATTCTGGTTCCTCAGAATAACAACCACCAGAAGAATCGATTGTTGTATGGATACCAGCCGCTTTACACTTTTTAAACAACTCAATTAAAAAGTCTAGCTGTAATAATGGCTCTCCACCGCTAACTGTTATACCGCCTCCGGAAGCTTCAATAAATGGAAGGTAACATGTCACATCCTGCATCACTTCTTCAACTGTTATTTCTTTACCTTTACCGATTTCCCACGTATCAGCATTATGACAATATTGACAACGTAATAAACACCCTTGTGTAAATATGACATAACGAATCCCCGGGCCATCAACAGTACCACAAGACTCTACAGAATGTATTCTTCCTTTTACCATGTTACTTCCTCCTTTATTGAAACAGCCTCCCTTCGCTATATATTAAGAGCGAAGGGACACCTTTTTTCATTTACATGCTTTCATGCATTGTACGGTTAATTACATCAATTTGTTGTTCACGAGTTAATTTAATAAAGTTTACAGCATAACCAGATACACGAATTGTTAATTGTGGATACTTCTCAGGATGTTCCATTGCATCCATTAATGTTTCACGGTTAAATACGTTAATATTTAAGTGGTGCCCTTCTTTTACTGCATAGCCATCAAGCATTGATACTAAATTACGTACTTGTACATCATCTTCTTTACCAAGTGCTTTCGGAATAATAGAGAATGTATTAGAAATACCATCTTGTGCATCTTCATATGGTAATTTAGCCACAGATAATAATGAAGCTAATGCACCTTTTGTATCGCGTCCATGCATTGGGTTCGCACCTGGTGCAAATGGTTCTCCAGTACGGCGGCCATCTGGAGTATTACCAGTTTTCTTACCGTAAACAACGTTAGATGTGATTGTTAAGATTGACATTGTATGAACAGAGTTTCTGTATGTTTTATGTTTACGAAGTTTATTCATAAATGTTTTTACAAGATTTACAGCAATCTCATCTACACGATCATCATTGTTACCGTATTTAGGGAAATCTCCTTCAATCTCGAAGTCAACTGCAATACCATTTTCATCACGAATTGGTTTTACTTTTGCGTACTTAATTGCACTTAATGAATCTGCTACTACAGATAGACCAGCGATACCTGTTGCCATTGTACGAAGAACGTTTGTATCATGAAGTGCCATTTCAATACGTTCATAGCTATATTTATCATGCATGTAATGGATAACATTTAATGTGTTTAAATATAGACCCGCTAACCATTCCATTGTCATATCAAACTTATGCATAACTTCTTCATAATTTAATACTTCAGAAGTAATTGGTGCGTACTCAGGACCAACTTGTGCTTTTGACTTTTCATCTTTGCCACCGTTAATCGCATATAATAATGCTTTGGCTAAGTTTGCACGAGCTCCGAAGAACTGCATTTGTTTACCGATTCTCATTGCAGATACGCAACATGCAATACCGTAATCATCGCCGTATTCAGGACGCATAATGTCATCATTCTCATATTGAATTGCTGATGTTTTAATAGACATTTTCGCACAGTAGTTTTTAAAGTTCTCTGGTAATTGTTTAGACCAAAGAACAGTTAAGTTTGGTTCTGGAGCTGGTCCTAAATTATCTAATGTATGCAAGAAACGGAATGAGTTCTTTGTTACTAATGGACGACCATCTAATGCCATACCACCGATAGATTCAGTTACCCAAGTTGGGTCACCAGAGAATAATTCATTATAATCAGGTGTTCTTGCGAATTTCACAAGACGTAATTTCATAATGAAGTGATCGACAATTTCTTGTACTTCTTCTTCTGTTAAAGTACCATTTGCTAAATCTCTTTCAATGTAAATATCTAAGAATGTAGAAGTACGTCCAAGACTCATTGCAGCTCCGTTTTGTTCTTTAATCGCTGCAAGGTATGCGAAGTATAACCATTGGAATGCTTCTTGTGCATTTGTTGCTGGCTTAGAAATATCGAAGCCATGAGAAGCAGCCATTTCTTTTAACTCTTGAAGTGCACGCATTTGCTCAGATAACTCTTCGCGTAAACGCATTGTATCTTCGCTCATTACACCACCAGTTAAATTCAAATCAGCTTTTTTCGCTTCAATTAAATGATCAATACCATATAACGCTACTCGGCGATAGTCACCGATAATACGTCCACGTCCGTATGCATCTGGAAGACCAGTAATAACACCTGATTTACGTGCATTTCTCATTTCTGGTGTGTATGCATCAAATACACCTTGGTTATGAGTTTTTCTCCACTCTCTAAAAATACGACTAAGTTCTTTATCCATTTCGTATCCATAAGATTCACAAGCTTGTTCTGCCATACGAATACCACCATATGGTTGTAAAGAACGTTTAAATGGTTTATCAGTTTGGAAACCGACTACTTTTTCAATATCTTTATTTAAGTATCCTGGGTCATGTGATGTAATAGAAGAAACAATTTTTGTATCCATATCAAGAACGCCACCGTTTTCACGTTCTTTCGTTGTTAAATCCATTACTTGATCCCAAAGTTGTTTCGTTGCTTCAGTTGCTTCTGCTAAGAAAGATTCGTCCCCTTCGAAAACGTTTACATTATTTAAAATGAAATCGCGAACATCAATCTCTGCTTTCCATTTTTCACCTTTAAAGTTTTCCCATGCGTTTTTAACATTTTCTAATACTTGAGTCATCCTAATCTCCTCCATTTTTGATTAGTACAGGACTAAGATTTTTTATATAACAGCTTACACACTTAGAATACTACTTTTTTACGAAAGTGAACGAAATAGTTGTGACATGTTTGTGAAATGTTGAGCAAACTACTATATATATAGTGTTAACTTCATTTAAAAGTCTTTAAAATTAACCCTTTCCTTAATTGTATTTTTTTGGTATCCTTATATACGAGTCCTATTTTGTAATATAAGAACAATACCCATTGTAGAGCTGTAATACTCTTATCTCCTAATCTGTTATAGTTTTTATAACAGAACAAAAAAGTGTACACATGTTGTACACTTTTTTTGTTACTTCTATAAAACATCTCTTTTTCTATTGCCATCATAGAATCCGCCACGATTGTCTGTTAATGCAATTATTTGATCTAGTCCTTCTATATGATCACCTATAATTCGAAGTACAGCTGGTGGATGACCTATTTTAGCAAAATGTTCACTGGGACGAATACGGTTCATCTTATCGACCTCAACACGACTTACACATGCAACTTCAAATCCTGAAAGAATAGCTTTCACTTGGGCTACACACGGCGCCAGTAAAGATCTATACCCAATTTCTTTCAAACACTTACGGCTAAACGCATTCGGTACAGCGATAAGAGAGCCTACGCCTAGATCTTTTCTATCACAAGCTAAATTTAATGCATATTTAAATGCAGTTACAAGATGAAGCGGTACTCTTAAATCTAAATAATGATTTAGATCATTTAATGCAACATCTGTTCCATCTGCAATAGCTTTCGCAAAAGGATATAGCTCACTCGCTGGAATAACAAAATCGCCATCTATAAATAACACAATTTCTCCTTTTGCAAAATACGTTCCAAGTGAGCGCCCCACATCATTTCCGAGTGCTTCTTTATATACAATTGTCGTTGCCCCTTTGTCTTTTGCAATTTTTTTCGTTTTATCTGACGAACCATTTACGACAACGATAATTTCGAAGGGTTCAATTTTGCGAAGCTCTTCTATAACGTTTCCAATTGTTTTCTCTTCATCTTGTACGGGAATAACAACCGATAGTTGCTTTCCTTTATAGAAATCAGATGTAACACCCCACCCTTGATAAAACTCTTCAAAACTTAAAGTATGATAGACACTATCCCTTTTCCTATTTCCATCATAATATCCTCCGCGCTCATCACTGCTTAATATCCGTTCTGCTACTGCTTCTATATGATCACCTATCATTCTTTTTTCAGATTGGGAAAGATTTGTCCCATATGCAACATGCTGGAATGGACGAAATTTATTCGGCGTAATAACGTCAATAGCACAATGACGACTAATTCTCCATTTACTTTGAACTAGGCGTAAATGAGCCACAATAGGATTAACAAAACATTCATATCCGATGCTTTGAACGACTTCTTTCGTCAGCGCATGAGGTACATCTAATAAAGAATTCATTTTTAATTCTTCACGCTCTAACATTGCATTTAATATTTGGCGCCATACTGTAATAGAAGTGGTTTTTTGCCTTTTTAAAAATAATGCATCCAAATTATTTAAAACTACATCTGCCTGATCGTATAAAATCGGATTAAGGAATAATTTTAATTTTGAAGTTGGAATAGCAAAATCACCATCTATAAATAGTAATACATCACCTATCGCATGTTTTGCGCCGACTGCACGTCCAACATCGTTCCCTAGTAGCTCTGTATGCTTGATTACTTTACACCCTAAACGATCTGCAACATCTTCTGTTCCATCATTACAACCGTTTGCTACTACAATGATTTCTACTGGATTTAATGGTCTTACCGATTGAATAACGTCTGAAATCGTATCGACCTCATTACATGCAGGAATAATAACAGATAATGACTTAGCCATTGTTTTGTTCACGAAACCACTTAATTGTTTCCTTCAATCCGTTTTCCCACGTTACTTTCGCCTGAAATTGAACAAGCTCTTTTAATTTTGTTACATCTGGTCTTCTATTTGGAATTTCTTCAAAACCATGAGGATATACTTCTTCAAAAGGCACTTGGACAATCTTCGAAGAAGAATTCGTTAATTTTTTAATTACTTCTGCTACTTCTTTTATGCTCTTTTCATTCTCAGAACCTATATTAATAATCTCACCATTTACCTTCTCATCCATTGCCCGAATCGTTGCCTCTACCGCATCACTTACATACGTAAAACAACGTGTCTGCTTTCCATCTCCATATACGAGAATGTCTTCTCCTTGCAGTGCCGCGCGGATAAATCGCGGGATTACTCCTGCATATGGACCATCTTTCGCTCTTGGACCATAAATATTAAAGTATCGAACAATCGTTACTGGTAAACCTTCTAATGCGTACCCTAAACATAATGTCTCTTCCAACGTTTTACAAACTGCATAACTCCAACGAATTTTAGAAGTTGCCCCGTACAATCGATCTCCCTCTTCAGAGAAAGGCGGCTTGGCCTTACCATATACTTCTGAAGTAGAAGCAAAAACTACTTTCTTCTTTCCTTTTAACGCTGCTTGTAAAACATTTCTTGTCCCATCAAAATTCGTTTCTATGAGCTCTATACTTTTTTCCATTGTTGTTTTCACACCTAAAATTGCTGCTAAATGAAACACGACATCATGCTGATCTACTAATTCATAAATAGAATTTTTATCTAAAACACTTATTGGAATAACACGGATTTCTTTCATTAACTCTTTATGGTACTTATTTTTACCTTTATAAAAGTTATCCACAACAGTGACCTCATAACCTCTTCTCATCAACTCTTCAGCTAAATGCGACCCGATAAATCCGGCCCCACCTGTAATTAAACATTTCTTACTCATTTACTCACCTTCTTTACAATCCCGCGTGTATCTATTACTCGATCCATTCCTTTAAAAAGCTTCCAATCAATATTAGAATGATCCGTTAAAATTAAAATACAATCCGCTTTTTTAACTTTTTCTTCATCTAAAGAAACAGATTGGTACACCTTATCTCCAATTTCCGCGAAAGAAATATAAGGATCATGATATTCTATCTCGTATCCTTGATTTCTTAATAATTGAATAATCGGTAACGCTGGTGATTCTCTCAAATCATTTACATCTTTTTTATACGCAATCCCTACAATTAACACCGTTGCGGGTGATTGCACCACACTTTTTACTTTGCGGACCATTTTCTCTGGCATTTCTTCATTAATTATATGTGCAGCCTCAATTAATTGACTAATTGCCCCATTCTTTTTTATTCTCCATTGAAAATATAAAGGGTCTACGGGAATACAGTGTCCCCCTATCCCTGGCCCTGGCCAATACGGAGTAAACCCAAATGGTTTTGTAGATGCCGCTTCAATGGCCTCATAAAAATCAATGCCTAAACTTTCACATAGTGTGTTTAGTTCATTTACTAAAGAAATGTTAACTAAGCGCTGAATATTTTCAAATAGCTTGCACATCTCTGCTACTTTCGGAGAGCTAACAGGTACAACTTCGTCAAAAATGGTACTATATAAATCCTTTACCTTTTGTTTACACTTTTCTGTTTGTCCACTAATAACTTTTGGAATAGCTTGAACTGAATATTGACTATTTGCTGGATCAATTCTCTCAGGGGAATATCCGATATAGAAATCTTCCCCTACCTTTTTACCATTTTGAGAAATAATAGGTAGGATGACTTCTTCAAGTGTGCCTGGATATGTGGAGCTTTCAAAAATGAAGGTTTGTCCTTTTTGAAGGTTTTGTTGTATATAATGCGAAGCTGAAATGAGGGCACTTAAGTCTGGTTCTCTTTGTTCATTAATTGGAGTCGGGACAGTGACAATAACATAATCACTATTTTGAAAATCAGCAATGCCTTGATCCGGTGTATTTACTGTTAATTTTTTTTTCGTCAATAAACTTTGTAACTCTTTAGAAGAAACATCCGGAATATAACTTTCTCCTTTTATAATTGAGTCTATTTTTCTAATATCTTTATCTAATCCAAGTACTGTATGCCCTCTTTCTGCAAAATGTACCGCTAAAGGAAGGCCAACATACCCTAGCCCAATAATAGCTACTTTACTACTATTCATTTGTATTCTCTTCTTCCCTTCTCAATTGTTGAATTACATCTCTATCTCTATCTCCATCTGTAAAACCACCACGTTCGTCCGTACATTGTAATAAATACGCAACCGCTTCAAGTTGATCACCGAAAATACGATCAAATGCTGAAATACGCCCATTTACAAATTCGTGTTGCTCTGGACGTACGCGATTTGTTTTTATAACATCTACTAACTCTACTGTTGTAATAGAGAATCCTTCTAAAATAGCTTTCACTTGTGCTAATGGCGGAATGATAAGGGAATCATATCCTATTTTCTCTATTACCTTCTTATGAATGGCATGTGGTACAGCAGTTAGTGAGTTATTCCATAAATCTGGTCGTTTCGCTATCAAATTCACAAAGTATTTTCCCATACTAATTGGATCTGCTGGATGAAACATATCTAATAAGCATTGTAAATCATTTAACACCACGTCATTTCCATCTTCAACAGCATGTAAAAATAGAGTGAGTTTTTTTGCTGGAATAACAAGATCACTATCAACGAATAAACAAATATCTGCCGTAGCATGCATGGCACCTATTGCTCGTGCTACATTATGTCCAAGCGCCTTCGTAAATTCAACAACAATAACATTCTCTAGCTTTGCCTGTTTAACAGTCTCAACATCTGCTCCATTCGCGACAACTATAATTTCATCTACACCTGCTTCTTTCACTTCTTTTATAACAGACCTTATGGTTATTTTCTCTTCTGATACTGGGATAATGGCACTATATTTCGCTTTATTCTTTTGTAATAAAACTGGTTTATACTTTCCTACAAACTCTCTATCTCTATTGTTCTCTGAAAAACCACCGCGTTTACCATATGTTTCGATTACGTATTGTAAAGCTCGCAAATGATCACCCATAATACGACTAGTCGCTTTCGGATAAGGAGAGCCAGGTGATGTACCAGTATGCACAGGTCGAACTTTATTTGTGTAGATGACATCAACTGAAGCCATATCAGAAATATCTACTCCTCTAGACATCGCCATCGCTTGAAATAATGCTGGATCTGCTAAATTCCACCACCCCAGTTTTTCAATCACTTTACGACTTATCGCATGTGGTATTGCAATTAAAGATCCTACAACAAACTCTTTCTTGTTCAAATAACGATTTAACATATATTTTCCAACCGTCGTATAATGCGGTCTCATCTTCAAGTAAACGGACCATGTTAAATTATTTAAAACAATCTCATGCCCTTGTCGTATTCCTTTAATAAAATTGTATAATTCTTCACTTTTCATGACGATATCACCATCTAAAAACAAAACAATCTCACCTTTTGCTTCTCTAGCACCAATTGCCCGTCCCACATCATTACCAAGAGAATCTCTATAATAAATTACACGGCAATTATGCTGTAATGCTATTTCCTTCGTCCCATCTGTAGATCCATTATCTACTATGATAACTTCATATGGTTCGAGCTTTCTTACCTCTACTAAAACTTTTGATAAAGTACTTGCTTCATTATGCACTGGAATAACAACTGACACTCTCATACTTGTATCACTCTTACCCTTCCAAGCGAACATAAGCAATAATAGGAATACGCACAACTACATCTTCTGGTGGTCCATAAGAAGGAGAAGTACGAACAATTACTGCCCCATCCGTCACAGATAAAAGAACGCCTGCAATGATTTCTACAGCTGTCACAACTTGCACTAGTTCGCCAACATGGTTACGTAATTCATCAGTAAATAACATATATAACTCTCCTTTCTTAAGCTTCTTTAATTGATATAATACTTGTAAATGGTAATAAAACTTCAGTTCCTATTCCTTCTTGCAATGTTAAAAAGTCATCACCAACTGCTACAATAACACCTGTTAATTGTCCAACTGTCACCGTAATCTCTACGCTTTTACCTAAATACTGCTTTGCAATTTCTTTAAAAGGTGATGTATTGCATTCTTTTAAAATGTTACAAATAATAGATTGAAATCTACTTGATTCAATAACTTCTTCCGTAGCTTGCTTAGAGTTTCTTTGAATAAATCTCGCGAAGTTTTGTGAAAATAAAAGTCTTTCCACAGCAGGCAATAACTTATTATCTAAAAAATAATCTAATTGTCTATTAAACAATCTTGATAATTTATGCCAATATTTTCTGAACAGACACATACACTTCTCCTCCTATTATTTTTAGATTATAAAATTTTACATCCATACATCTTAATGTATACAAAATGGATATTTTTGTGATAGGTAAGACATACATTTTCTAAAAGAAATATTTGTTTCAGAGCATAAAAAAAACTATCCAAAAGGATAGTTTCTTACACTTCAATATTCCGCAATATCGAATAAATGTCATTATTCACTTTACCAAATGATTTAATATTATTTTGAATGTTAGATAATAAAACAACATATACACTACCATTTTTACTAAATCCGTTTAAGCAATTCCAACCTGGCATTACACCATGATTCGAATAGCTTCCTGGGTCTACGTACCATCCAAACCCGTAATCCTTTTTTCCACCCGTAAACATTTGATCGTAACTCTCTTTTGAAATTAATTTTCCAGAGTATAACGCCTCATTAAATAAATATAAATCATGTGCACTCGTATATATATCACCACAACCATAAAGTTGTGACATGCTTGGAATATTAGGTGTTGTCATATTATTATTTACTATTTTATAACCCGTTGATGGGAATCTTGTTTGTTCTAACGCTGTGCCAAAGCCAGAATGTTTCATACCCGCAGTAGCAAAAATATGTTGTTTAATATATTCTTCGAGTGACTGCCCACTTACCTTCTCTGCAATATAAGCAAGTATAGAGTAGTTCGAATCAGAATACTTCCACTTCTCTCCCGGACCACCAATACGCTTTTGATTTCCTATCCGCTTTATCAGTTCTTCATGAGAAATATCTTCTTTTCCCTGCTCATATTCGGGAATCCCTGATGTATGTGTTAATAGATGTTTTAGCTGAATATTATTACCTTGTGGAAAATCTGGAATATACTTCGCAACAGTATCTTCTACTTGTAATTTATTTTGATCTTTCAATTGCATAATAGCAGTTGCTACAAACGCCTTTGAAATAGAACCAATATAAAAAGTCGTCTCTGAATTATTCGGTACTTGCTGCTCTTTATTTGCCATACCGTACCCTTTATTCAGAAGAACTTTTCCGTTCTTCACAATAACAGCTGTCCCGCTAAATCCTGCGTTTTGTAAATACTGGTCCAATTGAGCGTTTTCATTAATTTCTTGAGGTGGTCCTTCAGCAGGTTTCTCCGCTGCTTGCGCTTGCTTCATTTGTTCTTCCTGCTCTTTTTGTTTTTGCTTCTGTACTTCTTGTTTCTTTTTTTCTTCTTTCTTTTTTAACTCTTCTTGTTTCTTCATTTCTGCTGCCGCTTTTAAAGTTTCTTCTTTCTTATTATGCGCAACAATTTTTGTATACATGAAATATACAAGTGATAATAGTAAGACGAGAATGATTGTTCTTTTTATGTATACAATCGGCCGATGTGCTTTCCCATTCGCATTATTTTTTTCCTGATCCATAATTGCTTTTTTCCCCTTACTCACCAATAATTTAATTCCTCTACTAAAGATTCGTTTTAGTAGATTATGGATAATCCATTCTATATCATCCCTACTTTATCACGCACTGCACATATTACCAACCTATATGTACAAAAAAGAAAAAGAAAATTTACAAAAGTAAGATTCCCGTTAAATTATTAACAAAAAAAAGAGGATATCCTCTAAAAAATTGATGTTATCAATCTTTTGGGACATCCTCTTATCTCATTATTTATACGTGTTTTTTCATATCATCGGCAACAGATTCAACATTTGTACCTACGATAACTTGTACACTAGTATTACTTAATTTCATAACACCTTTTGCACCAGCACGTTTTAATGCTGCTTCATTTACTTGACCAGCATCTTTTACTTGTAAGCGTAGACGTGTTGCACAGTTATCAATAACTGTTAAGTTTTCTTTTCCGCCTAAAGCTGCTACGTAAGTTTCACCAATTGAACCTGCAACTGGTGCATCACCATCTTCAACTAACTCATCGTCATCTTCACGACCAGGAGTTTTTAAATCGAACTTCTTAATTAAGAAGTAGAATACTATGAAATAAATTGCTGCGTAAATTAAACCGATACCTGCTAGTAAGACTGGTTTTGTTGCAATACCGAAGTTTAAAGCATAATCGATTGCACCGGCACTAAATGAGAAACCATCATGAATGCCAAGTGATGTTGTAATGAATAAAGAAAGACCTGTTAGTACAGCATGAATACCATATAATACTGGTGATAAGAACATGAATGAGAATTCAATAGGCTCTGTAATACCAGTTAAGAATGAAGTTAATGCTAGACCAGCTAACATACCAGTAACTGCTTTACGCTTTTCTGGTTTAGCAGCTGCAATCATTGCGAAACATGCTGCTGGTAAACCGAACATCATAACTGGGAAGAAACCAGTCATAAACATACCTGCTGTTTTGTCACCTGCAAGGAAACGAGCAATATCACCATTAACAACATTACCTGCTGCATTTGTAAAGTCCCCAAATACAAACCAGAAGTATGTGTTCATTACGTGGTGTAAACCAATTGGGATTAATAAACGGTTTAATAAACCAAATAATCCTGAACCAATTGCACCTAAATTAACAATTCCATGAGCTAATGCATCAATACCATTTTGAATTGTTGGCCAAATTTGTGCAAATAGAATTCCTAATATCAGCATCACAACTGATGTAACAATTGGAACGAAACGTTTTCCAGCAAAGAAACCTAACCATTCTGGAAGTTTAATCTTATGGAATTTATTATAAAGAAGTCCTGCTATAACACCAACAATAATACCACCTAAAACTTTCATATCTACTTTAGTCGATAATTCAGCAGCCTTAGATACTTGTGTCATTGTATCCGCAAGCTTAGATGGATCTACATTTGCGCTATTACCTATTAAATCTTGGACTTTACCTAATTTACCTTGTAATTCAGCAGTTGAATACCCTTTGCTAAGTGCATCAATACTATTTTTCATAACAAGATAACCAATTGCACCTGCAAGACCTGCTGCACCACTACCATCCACTGAAAGACCGATTGCAATACCAATTGCAAAAATAAGTGCTAAGTTATCAAAAACTGCTGCGCCGGCCTGTGCCATAACAGGAATATCAAATACATCTGGTTGCCCTAAACGAAGCAATAATCCTGCTGCTGGTAGTACTGCGATCGGAAGCATTAAAGCTTTACCAATACGTTGTAAAAACTGCAACATTTTAATTCCCCCTAATTTAATTTATGAAATCGTTATCATTATAAGTACGCTTTAGAAAACGCTTTCTATTACATAACCATAATAACATATAGTTGTATAGATGTGTAGTTTTTATTTCCGAACTTTTTATGGATAAATCTCCTATTTCCAAACTGTTATATAAAAGGAAAATTCTCCTTTTTAAAATACAGAATACTCGAAACGAAAGACCTATTATAGCACATTGAACTTTCGTTTTATCATTCCACTTTTTCATGTTATTATTTATTTCCGAGCATATCGGGAAAAGTAAACTTAGTTAATTCAAAATAGGAGCGTTGGTACTATGCAGTGCATTGAAACAAACAACTTACAACAGTTGTTAGAACAAGTAAAACCATATACAAAAAAAGGAAAACTTGCTACTTATATCCCCGAACTAGGAAATGCAAATCCAGACGATTTAGGGATTGCCATTTTCCATAAAGAAACAGAATATATCCATGCAGGCAACTCACAAACACTATTTACTCTTCAAAGTATTTCCAAAGTAATTACACTTGCCCTTGCCCTTTTAGACCGTGGTGAAGAATATGTATTTTCTAAAGTTGGAATGGAACCAACGGGTGACCCATTTAATTCTATTATTAAGTTAGAAACGACAAGTCCGTCCAAACCCCTTAATCCAATGATAAATGCAGGAGCATTAGCTATTACAAGCATGTTAGCAGGAAAAGATAACGAGGAAAAAATGGAACGTATTCTTCATTTTGTACGTGAAATAACAGATAATCCTACTATTAATTATTCCTCTAAAGTTGCCGATTCAGAACTAGAGACAGCTTACCTAAACCGTTCACTTTGTTATTATATGAAACAAAACGGAATTATCGATTGTGATATTGAAGAACTTATGGATTTATATACTCGTCAATGCGCAGTTGAAGTAAACTGCATCGATTTAGCACGTATCGGCTTAATTTTTGCAATGGATGGATATGATCCATATAAAAAGAAACAAATCATCCCTAAACATATTACAAAAATTTGCAAAACATTTATGGTCACATGTGGTATGTATAACGAATCTGGTGAATTTGCAATTCGTGTTGGTATTCCTGCAAAAAGCGGTGTAGCCGGTGGTATTTTTGGCTGCGTAAAAGGAGACATGGGAATCGGTATTTTCGGACCAGCTTTAGATGCAAACGGAAATAGTATTGCTGGTTTTAAAATTCTTGAACTTCTTTCTGCTCAAGAAGGTTGGAGCATTTTTTAATCGCGAGTTATCCTGCTATACTAGCAGGATTTTTTATTTCGCCAAAACCTCAATTTTGCGAGTTATCAATCTTCTTATAAAAACAGTGCTGAAAGTTTCTCTATATCATGCATATTTGTTCCCCCCTCCTGAATAATATAGTACAACCTAGCGCTATATGTGGAGGTGTGAAAGATGAAACTAATATTTCAAATGGGAAAACAACCTGTTCTTGAAAAAACAATCCTTCTTTTTATATTGAGTATTGTAGAAAGCTTGAAGTTAAAAGTTGTTTCACTCGACGAAGCTCACCGATACATATTCAATTTAGAAGTACTTGAATTATTAATGGATCGGAACATCGATGATCAAGTACTTGAACTTATTCATTTCGGGATGGGACTTGAAGACATTTATCATGTGCTTCCTGAAGAACTTGAGCATACGATTGAGGAATTAAAATGGCTTTGCATTCAAGTATTAAGTGAGTACAGTATGCATGAAGAATCGGAACAATTAATTGAAGATATACGGTAAAAAAGCACCTATGTAGGTGCTTTTAATGTTTTTTTAAACTATTTTTATACGCCTCAATATTTACTGGTAGCTCTTCCTCTTCCAAAGTATGTTCATTTACATCTTTATGAATGAACGCACCTTTAGGTGGTTGATGATCATGCCCTTTTTTCTTATGATCAAATGCTTTCCCGCGCCCCATACAAATCCCCCTTTCTTAAAAGAAATCCGTATTAGTATGGAGAAAAGTACGTCGATATATGCAATCCCTTGCTGTATTTCCAAGGAAATACTCGAACCTTGTTTTCTACTCTCCTTACAACAACTGATCAATCCCAATAAGAATTAATAACACTCCTGCGATAACTGTCGCCCATTTCCCTAAGTATTCTGCTAAAAATCGTTTTCCTACATACGCAAAACCACTAATACAAATAAAACTAAACACCCCAGAAATAGTCGCTGTCAGCCAAAGATTTAAATTTGTTATCCCAGCATCAAATCCACCTGCAATATTATTAATAGACAACGCAATCCCTAATACAATTGCTTCTGAAAAACTAATTGTTTTAGAACCATCAAAATCTGCTTTTTCTGGATCACGTAAAATTCCCATAAGTACATTACCATCTTTAGAGCCTACGGTATTTCTTTGCCCCAAGAAAGGCTGGCACAAAATAAACACCCCGATTATCCCTAAAACTATCGCTCCAATCAGGTTTGCTGTAAACTCTGAAATAAATAACGCAATCCAGTTCCCAAAAAATCCAGCTAATAAAGTAAATAAAAACCCAAAAAATGCGATGATAAAATTGTTGAACCACGAAATTCTAATTTTACGAATGCCATATGCAATCCCAACACCTGCATTATCTAAATTAGAAGCAATCCCGATTAAAAAAATTGAAAATAGACCTGCCGTACTCATAAATAGCCACCCCTTTTCCTCACTTTTCCATGCATCTTATGAAAATGTTGAGCAACTGTGCCTGTCTGTTTCATATACATGTAATAAATGCTCAACATTTTTTCAACAATAAAAAGGAGTGCCTTCGCTATGCCTAAAGAAAATCCAAATGAGCGGCTTAGTAGATTAATAAAAAAACTTTTAAAAGAACGTGCCTTATCTATGCGCCAACTCGGAATGCTTACAAATATTGATCCCGCAACAATCTCAAGAATTATGAATGGTAAACAACCGCCAAAACAAAAACACCTACAAAAATTCGCAGAATGTCTACAAGTTCCACCCCAATTGTTATTTGATGAAATGTATCCTGATTCTCCTCACATTAATAAAGAAAAGACGGATATGTACACATCTCTTGATACCATTCAGCAAACTCTGCAATCCTCTAACTTATTCGATTTCGATTACACTACAACTCGCGTAAAACAAGAACTCGAAAATTACGAACGCTATGCCCAGACAACAGAAGGCGAAAAACGTATTCATGACAGTTTTGCAAGCAAATTAGAGCAAATTGATAGTGCTGGTCCTTTTATTGAACAATTAACAGATATGTATCAACAATTTTGTAATGAAACCATTTCAAAAGAAGAACGTGCAGTTCTTGGGAGCGCATTACTTTATTTCATATTATCGACAGATATTATTCCCGACTATCTCTTTCCAATTGGCTATTTAGATGATGCGATTGCCGTTGAATTAGCGAAAGAGAAATTAATTGAACTAAAACGAAAGACATAGAAAAATAAAGAACTATTTCAGTTGTTTATATTCAACACTGAAATAGTTCAATAAAAAATCGTACAAGTATACATACTCGTACGATTTTACTGTACAAATCTATTTTTCCGTGTGGCACCATTCATATATAAATGCTGTTATCACTTTTGTAAATTCAATTAACTGTTCAACTTCAACTTTCTCATTTACAGAATGTGCTTCTTCTAATGTACCTGGTCCATATATAATCGCTGGAATATGAAATTCACTAAACCAACCACCATCCGTTACCGTTGCAGACATATCTAAAATTGCATTTTTAGAAAGAATTGATTCATGTACTGAGCTAAGCGTTTTTACAGCTGTATGTTCACTATCTATTTCTAAAGAAGGGAAAATTTCGCCACGATCCACAATCATTGATTCTCCGCCCCACTTAAATTGTGGTGGATTTTCACTTAGCCATGGATCGGCAGCTGCTACTTTACCGATATACTCTTCAATTTCTTTTATTATTTGTTCATGTGTTTCATTCGGATAAAAGTGCACTGTTATCCATAACCGGCACTCATCCGCAATAAAAGCTGCATGTCTTCCACCCTCAATAACAGCTGGATTAATTGTTGTTGTTCCAGACGGATAGCCTTCATATGTTTTCATAACTGCCCAATGACGCTCTAATTCTTGCAAACTTTGCACAATTTTCATCATTTTTTCAATTGCACTCGCTCCAAATAAACGTCCTCCAGCATGAATCATTTGCCTACGCGTTGCATCATGAAACGTTTGAGGGCTTTTCACAGTAATCCAGCCAGTAATTACGCCGCCCTGTCCTTGCATATGTAAATTACTCGTATCCACTACGACTGCAAAATCAGCATCATAACCTCTTTTGCAGCATTGAAGTGTACCAGCTTCTCCAACTTCTTCTCCAATTACGGATTGAAAGATTAAATCTCCAGGTAATTCAATACCAGCTTCTTGTAATAGCTGAATAGCAAATAGCGCTCCAGCTAGTCCCCCTTTCATATCAGCTGCACCACGTCCAACTAACCAACCATCTTTTATAAATGGCTCAAACGGATTTGTTTCCCACGCCTCATCTGCCGATACTTCAGCTACATCCATATGTCCATTAATAATAAGACTTTTATATGAGTCACTTTTTGCCCCTTTTTTCACACCAACAACGTTCGGATCATTAGGATATACATTCCATTTATCAATACTAAAATTTCGTTTTCTTAAAAAATCTGCAACAAATTCTTGCGCTTCATTTGTATTTCTCGCTGGTGGTGCTGGTGTTTCAAAACGAATTAATGTTTTTGTAAGTTCTAACAATTCCTCTTTCCTTGAATCTATTTGTTTTAACAACTGCGAAACTTCTGGATTCATCGCTAATTCCCCTTTGCATACATAGTATGTTTCCAGCTTTATTTTCACAAAAAAAGAGACTGTTTACAAATCTTACAGTCTCCAAATTAATTCATATTATAAGCTCTCTACTTCCGTCGTATTTGTCTTTTCAATATGTTCTACTTTACGTGCCTTATTTCTTGTCGCACGGTAAAACAGTAAACAAACAATCATAAATGGAATACCACAATACAATGCCATTCTTTGTTCTGGAATAAAGGCCATTCCAACGATTACTGTTAAATTTAATACTAATGCAAGAAGTGGTACAAATGGATACAATGGTGTTTTAAATTTCAATTCTTTCACATCCCCGCCCTGCTTTATGTATGACCTTCTAGCTAATAAGTTAGATAGAGCAATAGATGCCCAAACTAATATCGCCCCGAACCCGGCAATAGAAAGTAGCCATAAATAAACTGTATCTTCCGCATAAATACCTGATAGTAATGAAAGGCAGCCTACAATTGTACTTACAATCAATGCATAAATAGGAACACCGTTTTTAGATAACTTACCAAAAATCGGACTAATCATTCCTTGATTAGACATAGACCATAGCATACGAGAAGTTGCATATAACCCTGAATTCGCAACGGATAGCACTGCTGTAATGATAACAAAATTTATAATATCTGCTGCATAAGGAATACCAATTTTATCAAATACAACTACAAATGGACTTTCAATTACTCCCGCTTGTTGCCAAGGGAATAGTCCAGCAAGAATAAAAATAGATAGTACAAAGAAAACAAGTATACGCCAAACTGTATTGTTAATTGCCTTCGGGATTGTTTTCTCTGGATTTTCACTCTCACCTGCTGCAATACCAACTAATTCTGTTCCTTGGAAAGAAAAATTAACTGCAATCATCGTAATTAAAATGGCTGATAATCCATTGGGGAACAATCCACCATAATCAGTAAAACTAGAGAACATCGGTGCTGGTTCATTTCCTTTCATATCTAGAAAACCAAACATTGCTGCCCCGCCCAAAATAATAAATGCAATAATCGTAATTACTTTAATACTTGCAAACCAAAATTCAACTTCCGCAAAACTTCTTGAAGATAACGCATTAATAGCAAAGAGGAGTACTGCAAACACTACGCACCAAATCCATGAAGGTACATCAGGAAACCATCGTTTCATTAAAATACTAACTGCAATTAGTTCAATCCCTATCGTAGCTGACCAGTTTAACCATGACATCCATCCAACTACATAACCCGCTGCAGGGGAAATATGCTTCGTAGCATACGTTTGATAAGATCCTGCGTCAGGCATTGCAACAGCTAACTCTCCAAGACAGAGCATCGTTAAATACATAACAAATCCTCCAACAAGATATGCTACAATCGCTCCTCCAGGCCCAGCTTCATGAATTGTATACCCAGATCCTAAAAAAAGACCGGTACCAATAACGCCTCCAAGTGCAATCATAAATATGTGCCTGCTTTTCAATTCTCTTTTTAATCCTTGATTTTGATTCATCATATAAATCCCCCCTTTTCACTTTGTAAACCCATTTAATGTAAGCGTTTTTAAAATTATTCACCGTAAAAATAATGATTTAAAAGAGCAAAAATACACGTCACTTACATTAATCACTGCCTGTTACTAAAAGGTCATCCCTTACTGTTATTAATAACTTTTGATCAGCAATAGCTTGTCCTTCTACTACTTCTAATGATTCAATATAACCACTGATCCCTATCTTAATTTCTACTTTCTGTTTATCTATTGTTTCAATTAATGCTAATTTCTCCCACTCGTATACGTAAGAACTTTCCGTAACAAATAACTTCTCTACTTTCCCGTAACAAGGACTATACACGCATTCTATAACCGTCTTCACTTTATACACTCCTCCTTCTTATTAGTTGGTACTGAAACGTTGCATATCCCTCCTTTAGATATATCAATTATTATTTATGCAAAATGCGTACCAATCTCCAATTCCTATTTAAAATGAAGGTTTCTCAAAAAAAAAACTTCATAACCGCAAAATTTTTCTATCATTTCAGAGATTTTAAAAGGAAAATAGCAAAAAATTTTTGCGATTTTATAAGAATTTTAATAAAATTATAAAAAGTCAGTCTTCATAGGGTGGAATGAGGAGAAGATAATCTATGCGTACAGAAGAAATTAATTTAAAACAGATCATTGAAATGAATATGCTATATGAAACTTTACTCAATGAACTCGACATCGGAATTCATATTATTAACGAGGAAAGTAAGACGATTATCTATAACCGCAAAATGATGGAAATTGAATCAATGGAGCGCTCAGATGTGCTATATAAAAGTCCTTTAGAAGTATTCGCATTTGAGGAAAATAAAAATAGTACTCTTATAGAGGCATTAAAATTTGGAAAAACAAAGAAAAATATAAAACAAACGTATTTTAACAATAAAGGACAAGAAATTACAACGATTAACGATACTTTCCCTATAATAGAAAATGGAAAAATTAAAGGCGCTATTGAAATATCAAAAGAAATTAGTAACTTAAAGCAAACGATAAAAATAGGTCCTTCTCGAAAACAAAGTACTAAATTTACCTTTGATCACATAATTGGTGATTCTGAAGCCATTCAATCAATCATTACAGAAGGAAAAAGAGTAATTCGTACATCTTCCTCCATACTTCTAGTAGGAGAAACAGGCACTGGTAAAGAACTATTTGCACAAAGCATCCATAATGAAAGTCAGCGTTCAACAAAACCCTTTATTTCACAAAACTGTGCCGCTATACCTGATACCTTAATGGAAAGCCTACTATTTGGCACAAATCGAGGTGCCTTTACAGGAGCAATAGATAAATCAGGCTTATTCGAAGAAGCAAACGGAGGAACTTTGTTATTAGATGAAATCAATTCATTAAGCCCAATACTTCAAGCTAAGTTGCTGCGGGCTATACAAGAAAAAACAATACGAAGAATCGGAGGTACACACGAAAAAGAAATTGATGTTCGCATTATAGCAACTATCAATGAAGATCCCTTTGAAGCCATCGCACATAATCGATTAAGAGAAGACTTATATTACCGATTAAGCGTCGTTACTTTATGTCTTCCGCCTTTACGTGAAAGAAAAGAAGATATTCCAGCTCTTGTTCAGCACTTTATTGAAAAATATAATACTCAATTCGGGCTCAACGTAACCGATGTAGATGTAAATGTAAGAGAATTTTTCTATGCCTACGATTGGCCTGGAAACGTACGGGAGTTGGAACATATAATTGAAGGTTCCATGAACTTGATAGAAGATGAAACCATCATTACAGCGTTTCATCTTCCTACTCGCTTTCGCGAACGAATAAAAACAGAATTCAATATGCAACATGCACTAACTACTCACAATACTGATGCACCTAAAACTTTAAAACACACAATAGAAAAAATGGAAAAGAACTACATTAACCAAATTCTTAAAGAGAATCATGGCAACATCTCACAAGCTGCAAAATTTTTAGGATTAAGTAGGCAAAACTTACAATATCGAATTAAAAAACTGCATTTACACATATGAAATAAACATGTCTCCAAGTGTAAAAATGAATTGGTAAAATATGTTATAATAAACATATAACATGCTAGAAAGGGGCTATATATATGAGTAATGATAAAAAATTAAAGTTATTACAATACTTATACTTTTTCCCTGCCATGCTCTGTATGATGTTATTCATTAATGCCGATGTAAGCAGCTCTCCTTATGCAAAGCTATTAGGAACAATTTTTGGCTCCTTTGCAGCTATTATGCTTGCTGCTTTTTGGAATTTGAAGATACGTATAAAAAACGAAAAATCTTCTTAATACTAAAAAAATCGAGCTACTTAGCCCGATTTTTTTATTTGCCATTAAAACTCAACATTCTCTAAATACAACCCACTTGCCTCAGCAAGACAATTAATTTGATTGCGCTGCTTTTCCTCTAAAATGTTTGGAATTGCTTCAGCATCTAATTGTCCTAATCCAACTTCAATTAATGCCCCGACAATTTTTCTTACCATATTATGAAGGAAGCCGTTACCACTTACTCTAATTTGTACAAACCCTGCCTCTTCCATCACATCAAGTGTATATACTTCTCGAACCATAGATTTTTTCTTTGATTTCGCATTTGAAAAAGCAGTAAAGTCATGTGAACCAACTAAATGTTTTGCAGCTGCTTTCATGCTTTTCACATTTAATTTTTTATTCACATGCATGCTGTATTTACGCATAAATGGATTTGTATGCTCTTCATTCCAAATTTTATACAGATATGTTTTTGCTTTAGAATTGTAACGAGCATGAAAACGATCATGTACTTCTTCCACATTCGTAATGCTAATATCGTTAGGTAAATATTGATTTAAATATTTTTTCACTTTATGTTCCACTAACTTCTCATCACTTTGAAAGTTAGCAACTTGATTCAAAGCATGTACACCAGCGTCTGTTCTACTACAACCGATAATTTCAATTTCTTTTCCGACCATTTCAGATATGACACTTTCGATTTTTCCTTGAATTGTATTATCGTTATTACCAAGACGTTGCCATCCTTTAAAACGTGCGCCGTCGTACTGAATCGTTAATTTATAATTATGCATAATATTCTCCTTCATAGAAAATATTCCCTCATACCATGAGGGAATATTAATAAACTTTACTTTCTAACAAGCTTCACTACATTTTCTACGTGAGCTGTATGCGGGAACATATCAACTGGTTGCACATACTCCACTTCATAGCTCTTCATTAATGCTTGTACATCACGTGCTAATGAAGAAGGATTACAAGACACGTACACAACTTGTTTCGGCTTCACTTTTAAAATTGTTTCCAGTAATTTATCATCGCAACCTGTACGTGGTGGGTCGACAACAATTACATCTGGACGCCATCCTTCTTTTACCCATTTCGGTAACCATTGTTCAGCTTTACCTGCTTCATATTTCGTATTTGTAAATCCGTGACGCTTTGCATTTTTTCTTGCATCTGCAATTGCTTCTGGAATTACATCCATACCACGTACTTCCGCTGCATCATTTGCAAGCCAAAGACCGATTGTACCAACACCACAGTACGCATCCACAATCTTCTCGTTTCCTGTTAACGCAGCTGCTTTTTTCGCTTCATTATACAAAACAACTGTTTGCTCTGGATTCAACTGGAAGAATGCACGTGCTGATAATTCAAATGATAAATCGCCAAGTGTTTCTTGAATGACTTCTTTTCCAGCTAATTTAAATGTCTTGTCGCCAAAAATAACAGATGTTTTACGCCAGTTTACATTTTGCATAATTGATTTAACCGCTGGCATCTGTTTTTGTACTTCTGCAATAAATTGTTCTTTATTTGGTAATTCTTCTTTTGTTGTAATAAGTGTAACTTGTACTTCCCCTGTTTGAACTGCAGTACGTGTTACAATTGTGCGTACTAAACCTTTTTGTTTTTTCTCATTGTAAATAGAAACATTTAATTTTTCTAAAATACGTCTTACAACTTTTGTCGCTTCATTCGTTGCTTTATGTTGAATCATACAGTGAGCGATATCAATTAACTGATGTGAGTTTTGTTTATACAGCCCTGTAATAACCTTTTCGTCTTTACGCCCCACTTGTAATTGACTCTTATTACGATAATGCCATGGATTTTCCATGCCAAGCGTTGGGCGAATTTTCTCTTCCATACTATTTTTCATGTACTTCTCAAATGCTTGTACAACGATATCACGCTTTTGATTCAATTGTTCTTTATAATCTAAATGTTGCAGCTGACAACCGCCACACTCCTCATATACTGGACACGGTGCTTTCACACGATGCGGTGAAGCTTTACGAACTTTTTTCACTTTCGCTTCAGCGAAGCCACGCTGAATTTTCGTTGTTTCTGCAACAACTTCTTCTCCTGGTAATGCCCCTGGAATAAAAACAACTTGTCTCTTAAAATAACCAACGCCTTCTCCGTTAATCCCAAGACGTTTAATTGTCACAGGAAACGTTTGACCAACTTCCAACTTACTCTCATGTTGCTTTTGTATCATTATTACACCTCTACTCTATACTTTTCCATAAATATAACGCTGCATAACTGCAGTATGGTTCACACTCTTGTTTCACTTTTTCTAAAAATGCATCATCAGGTTTATCATCTAATTGAAATATACCTTGCACTGCACGCTGAATCCCAATGTCCGCTTTCGGGAACATATTTTTCCGTCCAAGCCCAAACATTAAAAAGTTTTGCACTGTCCATGCACCAATTCCCCTAATTGGCAACAATTGTGCTGAAATGTCTTCTTCCGTCCCATTTTCTATACTCGCTAAATTTAATGTACCACTGACAATACTTCGACCTAATCCTACTATATATTCAGCCTTTCGCTGACTAAACTTCTGCTCTCTCAATTCTTCTATTGAAATATTTGCTACTATTTCCGGAGTGGGGAAAAAGAATACACCGTTCTTCTCTGTTCCATACCGTTTCACAAATTGTTCTGTTAACACAGTAGCAAATTTCAAATTTATTTGTTGGTGAATGATACAGCGAAGCAGACAAGCAAAATAATCAAATTCTAAAATAATTGGAGTATAAGCATATGTTTCAAATAGTGGACGTAATGATGTGTTTAAAAAATGATTTTGTATATCTTGAAACGGTTCATTCCAATGAAAAATGGCCCTCATTCGTTTCATGACTTTCTCTGGATCTCCTGTCTGACTAGAAATCCAAAACTGTGGATTTTGAACAGTACCAATCCCTTGTAAGCGAACAACAACCTGTTCCTCGTCTATACAAAGCGGGATATAAATAACTTTCTCATCTAATTGAATGACGCTAAGAGGATCAAAAGATAAACGTTTTAATACTTCTTCAAAATGATACGGATACTCTAACGTAACATGTTCGCTCCACATACGTTTCCCCATCCTTTTTACACATCATTATAGCATGAGAAAACCGTAAGCATACATGCTTACGGTTGATTGCCTTTTACTAAGTCATCTAGACTTTTAAAATGATACCCTTTCTCGCGCAAATCATCAATGATTTTCGCAAGTGCTTCTGCATTATCTTTTGATATTGCATGAAGTAATAAAATAGATCCTGGATGAATCATCGTCATAACATTATTATGCGCATATTGCCACCCTCTTTGCTGATCCACTTTCCAATCCAAAAATGCAAGTGACCAAAATACATTATAATAGCCCATTTCTTTCGTAAGAGCTAACGTTCTTTCACTAAATACACCGCGCGGAGGACGTACATATTTCACTTCTTTTTGCCCAGTTACTTTTTTAATTTCTTCCGTTACACTTGTTAATTCTTCACGAAGTTTCTCATCATTTACCGCTGTAAAATCAGGATGACTCCAAGAATGGTTTCCAATAATATGTCCTTCATCCTTCATTCTTAACAATAAATCTTTTTGTGTTTTAATGTAATGCCCCGTTACAAAGAAAGTTGCTGGTACTTTTTTCTCTTTTAATACATCTAATATTTTCCCTGTGTATCCATTCTCATATCCATTATCAAATGTTAAATAAATATCTTTTTTCTTCGTATCCCCTAAATAAAACCCGCCATTTTTTTGTAGTAAATCTGTATATAACTTTCCTGCATCTGGTACTGTTTCATTTTTAGGACGCGGGATTCCCCAGTTATGTGGAGTATTTGTATAAGCCAGTGCTGAAACTGGAACAAGTGCCATCATAATTGAAAAAATGAGACCGATATATAACCATTTATATTTCATAAATAGTCTCCTTTCCATATATAATCGTACTTGTAGTTTCTGTTGCTACACATTCTTTCATGCTGAACATGTTTTTCTATATATACCAAAAAAATGCATCTCGAATCATTCGAGATGCATTTTTTATTTACTTAAATACTGGCTCTTTAAAGCTAGCTAATTTTTCAAGTGATGTTTTATCAACATCTGCATGTAAGCTATTACCATGAGAGTCCATCGTTACAACTGCTTTAAACCCGTCGATACGTAAATGCCACATTGCTTCTGGAATACCAAATTGTAAGAAATCAACATCTTTCACTTCTTTAATACATTCAGCATAATATTGCGCTGCACCACCGATTGCGTTTAAATATACACCGCCGTGTTCTTCTAAAGCCGCTAATGTTTTCGCACCCATACCGCCTTTTCCAATGACAGCGCGAATACCGAATTTCTTCATAATATCGCCTTGGTACGGTTCTTCACGAATACTTGTCGTTGGACCTGCCGCTTTAATTTGCCAATTGTCATTTTCATCTTTCACAACAACTGGACCACAGTGGTAAATAATTTGTCCATTTAAATCTACTGGACAATCATTATCCATTAAATGCTTATGGATTGCGTCACGACCTGTATACATCATGCCATTAATTGTTACAACATCACCAACGCGAAGTTCACGAATTTGCTCTTCTGTAATTGGTGCTTGTAATACAATCTCACGTTGCTCTGTTTTTTCTTGTACTTCATGCTGAAGTGTATCTTCACCTTCTTGATATAGCCAATCCATAATGTCTCCTGTTTCAGGATGGATTTTCACACCAAGGCGACGATATGCCCAGCAATTATACGCAACAGATACATAGAAACTAGCTGGCAAACGATTATAGACGCCAATTTTACAACCAAGTAAAGTTGTTTCTCCGCCAAATCCCATCGTACCAATGCCAAGCTTATTCGCATTTTCTAATACGTACTCTTCAAGATGTTGTAACTCTGGTACTGGATTGACATCATCTAATGTACGGAATAATTGATTTTTTGCCAATTCATAACCTGATGTGCGGTCTCCCCCGATACCAACACCAATTACACCAGCGCTACATCCTTGCCCTTGTGCTTGATATACTGCATGAAGAAGGCATTTACGAATCCCTTCTAAATCACGGCCAGCTCGTCCAAGTCCTTCTAGTTCACACGGTAAGCTATATTGAATATTTTTATTCTCACAGCCACCACCTTTTAGGATTAAACGTGCATCAATATAATCTTTTTCCCATTGTTCAAACTTAATCACCGGTGTACCTGGTCCTAAATTATTTCCACTATTATCTCCAAAAAGAGAATCAACAGAATTGGGACGAAGTTTACCATCTTTTGTCGCCCGCTCAAGCGCATTATAGATAGCTTCCTTCAACTTTAATTGATTCACACCAACTGGTGTATAAATTTTAAACGTTGGCATCCCTGTATCTTGGCAAATCGGCGAGATGTTATCATCAGCCATTTTAATATTATTTGTAATTGTGCCAAGTGCCATCGCAGAACGAGTCCCTGCATTTTCTCGCTCTTTCGCTTGTTGAATCGCACGACGAACATCTTTCGGTAAGTTCGTTGACGTTTCAACAATTAGTTGATACATGCTTTCTTGAAGCTTTTCCATTGTTACTTCCCCCTCAATTGTGAACGCTACCAAAACGTTATGAGCTGAAAATTCAATTGTTATGCTCTTTAGCTATTTATTTGTTTCACGCTATTAGAGCATAAATGAAATTTTTCACAACTTGATTATACCTCTTTTTCTATCGTCCTTCTATTACCCGAACAGAAAAAGGCTACCAAATTGGAATTGGTAGCCTTTTTAATATATTATTCGTCTTTTTTAAATTGCTCACATTTTAATTCTAATTCATCTAACATTGCAAGAAGACGATCTACATCTTCTAATTCAACTTCTTCAGGTTCAATTGTATCAATTACTTCAATGAACATATTTAAACGTTCTTTTAAATATACTAATTGTGTATCTTTATCTTGAATTGCTTTTCCCATGAAGGCACTCTCCTTTTAATTCGAGTTGCTTTTATTATACCGCAAAAACGATTGCTATGGGCATGAAATTTCATCAATTTTGTCACAGTCTTCCACTATAATGTAAGCCCTCTCTCTTTCCATGCTAAAAAGTTTCACTTTATAAAAAGCACATATTCTTCTATTATAGAGAATGGACAAATTGTTATTTCAATAGTCAAAGGAGTATTTCATATGACGATATCACAAAAAATGAAGCCGATTACTCCTTCTTACGATCCATGGGAAGCGTATATGGACCTTGAAGAGTACGGCAAACTACTATTAACAAATGTTGAATTTACAACGACGACGTTATGCAACATGCGCTGTGAGCATTGCGCTGTTGGTTACACGTTACAGCCGAAAGACCCAAATCCGCTTCCGATGGATCTTTTATTAAAACGATTAGATGAGATTCCTCATTTACGTTCTTTAAGTATTACTGGCGGCGAACCTATGCTTTCAAAAAAATCCGTCGACAACTATGTAACACCACTCTTAAAATATGCCCATGAACGAGGCGTTCGCACTCAAATCAACTCTAACTTAACTATAGATTTAGCACGTTACGAACAGATTATTCCTTATTTAGACGTATTGCATATATCTCATAACTGGGGAACAATTGATGACTTCGTTGAAGGCGGATTTGCAATGATGGAGCGTAAGCCTACTTACGAACAACGTGCAAAATTATTTGAAAGAATGATTACAAATAGTAAGGCTCTATCAGATGCAGGTGTACTTGTATCGGCCGAAACAATGCTAAACAAAAGAACTCTACCACATATTGAACATATTCACCGCCAAATCGTCGAAGAGATGGGCTGTAAACGTCATGAAGTTCATCCAATGTATCCAAGTGACTTCGCGAGTAATCTAGAGATTTTAACAAAAGCTGAAATTCGTGATGCGATTGAACATTTACTAGAAATTCGCGATGAAAATGTATGGATGCTATTTGGAACTTTACCTTTCTATGCTTGTAGCGATGACGAAAAAGACATAGCTACATTTAAAAAATTGCAAGAGAGCAAAAATGTAACTGTTCGTAATGATCCAGATGGCCGTTCTCGTTTAAATGTAAATATTTTCGATGGAAATATTATTGTGACGGACTTTGGTGATGTTCCACTTCTAGGAAACATACAAACAAACACATTACAAGAAGCGTATGAAAAATGGAGCACTTCAAAAACAGCAAAATCATTAAGCTGCCACTGTCCTGCAGTAAAATGTCTTGGACCAAATGTTCTTGTAAAAAACAGCTACTATCCGACAGAAGATTTCTTATCAAAAACAGCAAACATTACATTATAAAAAAAACGTCAGCTTATAAGCTGACGTTTTTTATGTTATTGCGAGTGAGAAGAAGAAATAAATTTAAAAAACAAATGATCATGAATTGGAATTGCCGCTCCAATTCCTTGAGAAGTAATATTTTTCACAACAAGTCTTTTTTGATTTCCCTTTAATACAAGATACACTTCTCCAAATGTTACTTTTCCCTTTTCATTTACTGCTGGTGTATAAGCGTATAAATATCCAAGTTGACTCGGACTAATATTATACACACGCTCATGTCCAGTACCATAACCAATAGTTGTCTTAAACGAAAGAGGTAATTGTACTTTTTCAAGTGCTTTGAGAAGCATCATTTTTTTCACATCTGCAGCATCTTTCATATCTGCTGTTAAATCGCCTTCAACCGTCTTTTGTGTTTCTTGCTTATAGCGAAGTGGATATAAACGGTCTCCTCCGCGATTATCATACACATTTCGATTCACTTGTTTATATTCCCAATTAATCGATGTGTCTACTGATTCATAATGTAAGGCCCATTGACCTAAATAAATTTTTGCCCGATACCCTACTGCAAGTGGCGCATTTGAAATTGTCGTTTCATTAAACATCCGAATTAAGTCTGGATTTTCAATTTTAATATTAGCCGTTTTCAATAGCTCTTGAGCAAATTTACTTGGTTGTAAACGTGGCAAATCTTGCGCATCATTTGGAAATGTATTGTCTTTTGAAATATTTAAAACAGATGAAGGCATTTTTGTTCCTACTGTTGTCTTTGCAAAACTCATGTTAGGAAATAATAAAATAAACGAGACCATAGTTGAAAGACATATGCTGTATACTCGTTTCACCTGTCTGGCTCCTTCCTATGTAGGTATATATACTACTTCGTTTATTGTTTTCTCTGAGCGCAATTGTTATGCCTATTTTTCATAATAAATAAAAACCAATTCCCATAATGACATACGCCGCTAGTAAAGTGCCTCCTTCAAACCAGTTTGTATCTCCATCATTTGAAATCGCAATCGTTAAGAAAACGGCTGTAATCATAGATACAAGTTCTGGTATGGTAAATACTAAAGGCATCCTCTGCGCGAAGAACATAGATAGCAATACTAGTACAGGAGCAACAAACATGGCGATTTGTAATGTAGAACCTATTGCAATTTCGACTGCAATATTTACTTTATTTTTATAAGCCATAATAATTGCAGATGCATGTTCCGCTGCATTTCCAACAATTGCAACGATAATAACCCCTATAAATAATTCTGACCAACCAAATGATTTTGCAACAGTTTCAAAAGTATGCACGAGTGCCTCTGACACATAAGCTACCGCTAGTGTTGCTATCGCTAAAATAAGTAGCGCCTTCCCTTTCGACCACTCTGGCTCTTCTTCATGCGCTACTTCGTCACTTTTATGTTGATATACACCACGGTGCGTAACTAACTTAAATAGTAATGCAGCAAGGTACATGATAATCATAATAATAGAAACACCTATACTTAATTGATACGTCTTGCCAGCGTCCATCTTCATTGAAAAGATCTCTGGAATAACAAAGGCCACAACAACAGCAAATATTAATAAAGCTGAATTATGCCTTGCATCGTAAACGTTAAAGCTTTGCCTTTTATATTTAAGTCCACCTACAAAGAAGGATAGTCCTCCTACTAATAATAAATTTCCAAGTACAGAACCCGTTAAAGAAGCTAACACCACTTCAATTAACCCTGCTTGAAGTGCAAAAATTGAAATGATAAGTTCAACAGCATTACCGAAAGTAGCATTTAATAATCCGCCTATTCTAGGACCAGAAACAATTGCTAGACTCTCTGTTGCTCTACCCATAAAACCAGCTAATGCGATAATCGTAACACAATACACAGCGAACATAATTGTTTCTGGCCAATGAAGTGTTTTTCCAAGTACAGATAGTGGTACACCTATAAGCGCTACTATAAGAAATATTTTATTAAACATGTTTTTCATCCTTCCATCGTATGTATTTCTCCTCAATATTATTATTATTCTTCTCCTAACTTGTCCGATTTCATCACAATTACGTTTAAAAAATCGGATTGAAGAAAACAGTATGAAAGATATTTAAATTATCTTGTTTAAACAGACAGAATTATAAATTGTGAAAAGGGGTTAAAATTATGCACTTAAAAGAAAAAATCGCAACTATTATTCAAGGTCAACGTACTGGTGTATTATCTACAGTACGAAATGAGAAACCTCATAGCGCCTTTATGATGTTTTTCCATGAAGATTTTGTACTGTATGTTGCAACAGATCGACAATCAAAAAAGATAACAGATATTGAACAAAATCCTAATGTCCATGTACTACTCGGACGAGAAGGGAAAAAATTAGATGAAGATTATATTGAAGTTGAAGGATTGGCTTCAATTGAGGAAGACTCGACATTAAAAAACAAGTTTTGGAATAATAGCTTAAAACGTTGGTTACTCGGCCCTGAAGACCCTAATTACGTATTGATAAAAATCAACCCCGACACAATTTATTACATCGATGGTGCCGGTACGACGGAGCCTGAGTTTTTACGACTATAAAATAAAACAAGCCCCCCTTAGGTGGGCTTGTTTTGTCGAAAAGTTCTTTTGAAAAAAACAATAAAATAGGTGGAACTTTCTAAAGATTCTGTTATATAATAGCATTAACTTAAATAAACTGTATTAAAACAGATTGAGAGGAGAAATAAAATTGATGAAGAGAGAAGAACGCAAAAACATGATTGAATTTATTGAAAAGAAAAAAGGGATTGAGCGTGACGAATTACTGTTTATGACAGACGATGAAGTAGAACATATTTATAATGTAACGTACTTTTTATATGAGGAAATTGCAGAGTAGTATAATAATCCCCACCTTATTAAAAATATAAGGTGGGGATTATTTCGCTATTTAGCCCACTATTTACAGGCAGTAAAACTCCCACCTTAAAATTCAGGTGGAGCAAGAAGTTAAGTTGAAGTCGTGCTTCCTATAAGCTCAATTGCTTCAACTTTATACATGAGAATCATTTTCATGTATAATACTGTAAGATTGGAGGAATTTTACTATGAGTTCGTGGCTCTTATTTGCACTATTATCAGCAATTGCTGCTGCCCTTGTATCGATTTTTGGAAAGTTTGGTTTAGACGGCATCGATGCAAACGTTGCAACAACAATTCGATCTATTATTATGGCATTATTTATGATAGGCGTTATTATCATACAAGGTAAATTTCAAAATATCGGCGACGTACTGCTAAATAAAAAAGCACTGCTATTTATCACATTAAGTGGGATTGCAGGTGCTTCTTCATGGCTATTTTATTTTCTTGCCCTCAAAACAGGAAAGGTTTCACAAGTAGCTCCTGTCGATAAATTAAGCGTCGTATTTTCTATCATTCTTGCTATGATTATCCTCGGTGAAAAGTTAAACTTTATGACCGGCGTTGGTGTAGTCTTTATTACAGCTGGTGTATTATTTATTGCTTTCAGCTAAAAAAACCGCTATTAGCGGTTTTTCTTTTTCTTTATGTACAACCATACAAAACATGTAACAACTGCTGAAATTAATAAAATCCATATTCCATAATGATGTAAACTATACTCAACGAAGCGCCACTTCTCGCCTAACTTCCAGCCAAGCCCAATAAAAACACTTATCCAAATGAGCGCACCACCGTAAGCGTACAAACAAAAACGCCAAAGTGTCAAATTTGATACCCCAGCAAAATATGCTGTTAAATGACGTACGCCCGGTATAAAATAACCAATCATTAAAAGAAATGGCCCATATTTTTCAAATAAAATATGTGTTTTTTCAATGTGATGTTCTTTAATTCTAATTTTCGGCCCATATTTCTTTAAAACAGGGAGCCCAAGTTTTAAACCTAATATGTAGCTTAACGTGATCCCTAACATCGCACCAGCCAGCCCACTTAAAAAAGCAGCAGTTCCTGACATAACTCCTTTTGAAACATTATAACCAACAAAGGTCAATAAAAACTCGTCTGGTATCGGTAATCCGACAATCCCACCAGCCAAAGCTATAACAATTCCAAAATAGCCATAATGCGCGATTAACTCGCCAATATGTTGTTCCATTCGGAAGACACATCCTATGCACGGTCGTTATTCCACATTGTACCCTTTCTATCTTTAAGGCAAACATGGTATACATATTCACTATACATTGTTTTTATAATGAACTCTACTTCTATTCTTTCCTTTAACAGAGATAAAGAAAAACTTTACTCAGTGGGAGTTTTGTTCATCCTCTACTAATTATTAACCTATGCCAATCTTGCTTTTACAGACATCCCGACTCCACATAACCCACTTACATTCACCAATTTTGAGATTAGATTCTTATTGCCCGCAAATAACCCGATAAAAAATAAAAATTCATATGCGTGTTTTTTTGTTACAATAAAGGAAAGTTACTTTTCGCAACGGTTTAACTCTCAAGAAAAATGATATATCTAGCAAAAACATAGTTTGGTCTATATAATGCAACTTCTACCTATTAAAAGAACATACACCCTTTTACATACAACATCATTTTTCTAAATTATACAGGGGGGAACGAACATGACCATTGAAAATCAATTTATTCAAAAAGTTTACTATAAAACATTTTTAACAGAAGAAACTTCTACTCCTGCATCGGAAGTACTCGGTGAAGCATATATAAATGAATCTAAAAATGAATTCTCCAACATTTCTAATATTCGATTTGCTCAAGGTGAATTTTATTATCAAAATAAAGATTTTGAAGCAGCTATATTTAAATGGGAAAAAGTAAATAATGCTCTTGCACTTTGGGCGACAAAAAATATTGCAGATGCTTATTTTGAACTAGGATTCTTACCAAAGGCAGAAGAAATTTATCAATCTATTCAAACAGAAGATACGACTCTTACGATGGAGGTTTCCTTACAACTTCTTTCTCTTTATATCGAACAAGATCGTTTAGGACTCGCTTTTAAGACGATTAGTGAAGCTGTTGCATTCCAACCGGATTACCCAAATATTACTGCAATTGCACGTTCTTTCTATGAAAAACAAGAAGATTGGAACAACGCTATCGAACTAGCTGTTCAAGAAGGTATCCGAACACAATCTTTACACTGGTTTGATACGTTAATAACTTACATAAACAAAGGATTTACAAAAAATATTAAGCCTGAATATTTCTATGAGTCTTTAAAAGCTCTATATGCTGTTGATCAAGCTCAATTTAAAGAACTTGTTATTGCTCTTTGGAATAGCTATCAACATGAATCCTTATACCTTCCTTGGATTCAAAGTATTAATCATTTATTCTTGCATATTGAAACAGACAATAATGACGATTGGAATGAAATCTCTACTCGCTACCAAGAAACATACTTTGCATTAATTACCGGAAACCATTTTATGCATGAATTAAACGGACTTGTACCAAATTTATTAACAAATTGGTTCAGTTTAACGAAAGCAAAAGATTCTCTAGTTGTCTCTGCAGCAGTGTTAGCATGGAATGAAGTCTCACCTACATCTTTAGAATCATTACTCGTAAAAAGTGCTGGATCCTTACTTTCTAATACATCAGCTGAAGCAGATGTAAATATGGAAACAGTTTCTCATTTATTCGAAACAATCGCTGTATGGGCTGAGAAAAATGATGTAGATTTAAGTCATCAATTTACGCTACTCGTCCATGAACTATGTGATTTAAATGTCACACCAATACTAATAGCTGGAACTAGTGACCATGATAAAACATCATTTGTTAATTCAATATTGGGAGAGAACATCTTAACTGAAACTTTAACAACTCCTATTCTATTTAAAGACGCTAGTCAAACTGAAATAACAGAATTTACCGAGTTAGATATAAGAAATATCCCTAACCTTGATGAATTCCATCAAATAACGGCTACATCTGCTCAGTCAGAACTTGAGAAAAAATGTATAGAAATTAAGCTACCAAGTAGGTTTTTAAGAAAAAATAAGTTTACATTTCTTATTACACCATCTATTCAAGGACAATTGGATAAAAACAATGCATACTTTGAATACTTACAAGCAGCAGATAGCCTTGTATACGTATTAAATTCTTCTTCACCATTGCATAGTCAAGAAATTGATACGTTAATTTATTTACGTGAACAAGTACCAAACTTACAAATTCACTTCGTATCACACACAAATAATACGACTACTGATGAAAAACTAATTAGTAAACTTAAAGTACATTTTCCAGATGCACAATTCTTCCCATACTCTCCTTCGCAAGAGAGTAGCCAGCAACTTGGAGATGTAACAGAATCTATTCTTTCTAATCTTGCAAAACGCGATATAGAAAAAGAACGTATAGAAAAGCTAATATGGTTTACGCAAAAGACAATTGCTTATCTCATAAATGAACGTGTGGAATTAGAAAATACATTAGTAAAATCCGTACGCTGGAATAAACACATCTCAGTGAAACTTACTGGATTTATTAATAACCTTACTGCTCTTGAAAAAGATAAAATTCGTTCTATTACCGAATCCTATCTTTTAACGAAAGAAGAAATTACACGAGATATACATTCTCAAATTCCTGAATTATTACAGAGCTGCTCTGATCTTGTTCAAGAAGATAGTGATTTCAAATTAGTTCATGAAGAATTAAATGCTGCAATGAATGAACGAGTTCAAAAGCATGTACAACAGGTACTTCTTCCTAAATTTACTGGGTCTATTCAAGAATGGATTGAAACAGCACATAATGAATTTATTCAAGCTCAAGCTTATTTAGATGAAATGAGTGAAACGTTTAATAAATTATATAAAGAAGAACGTATGAAACTTCCTTGCGATTTCAAATTATTAGATGATTGGAATCGAGATGTTGTACGAATGACAAATCGAATTACAGTAACGAACATCAATATTTTATTACGCTTTACACCGACACAGTTTTTCTTAAAAAGTGCCGGAAAATTATTTGGTAATATGCAAAAAAACCAATCTATGCTCGCCAACAAATATAAACAATATATTGAAACAGAAGACTATACAGAAATTGCTCACACAATTTCAAAACAATTCTTCCTTCAATTTGAAGTATTTGAAGGTGCATTAGAACGTGATATCATGATGTTCTTCAAAGATCCACTTAATATATTGAAACAAAATGTAGATGCAGCTCAACTTGAGATAAAGGAAGACGAGCAAACATTAGCAACGCTAAGAAGCAATCCAGAAACATATCATGATCCTTTGGCGTTATTTAAACTACAATTGCTACAACATAAATTCGTTTTAAGTACTACAAAGAAACATGAAGATATTTTTGTATCAAACGAATCTCCTACTGTTTAACCAAAAAAACCAAGCAAACTAAAATTTGCTTGGTTTTTTACTTTATTATTTTCATATGTTCAAACGGATAATAAATGCCTGCTAACTTTCCTAACACATCTTCTCTATCAATAAAACCTAAACCATTTCGACTATCTTTACTTATTAAGCGATTATCTCCCATAACAAAAATCTTATTTTCGGGAACTGTAATTGGTCCAAAGTCCTCTGTTAAATTCATAAGTTTTTTTTCTGCTTGTTTTTTATTACTATCCAAATACTCTTCATCTTTCACTTCAGAATTTACATATAATTGATCATTTCTCATCTCAATTATATCTCCAGGTAATCCAATCACTCTTTTGACATAAAAATTATCTGTTTTCATAACAATAATATCTTCTCTCCCATAGCTTTCAAATTGTTTTGCTAGCTTATTAACAATCACCTTATCTCCATCTTGCAACGTCGGCCTCATGGATGCTCCTTTTACATTCGTCGGAAAAAACACAAAAATTTTCGCCAAAAACACCAATAAACATGCAATTGCAATAGTTCCAAAGAATTCACGCCAACGTTTTTTCTTTTGCATCATTTCACCAACTCATCATCTTTTTACTTTCATTATAAATAATACGACCGATGATTTTCTACAAAATTCTGAATTATAAAATTATAATATTAGAAATTTCAAAATGGTAATACTGATCAAATTAAACAAGCAAAAAAGATACTCTCAAAATAGTCTATTCACTATTTTGAGAGTATCTTTTTATAATCCCACATATACAATACACATTTGAGCAGCTACATATGTAAACCAAATCCAAAGTGGCTCATACTTCAATTTACGTCCTCCGATATCTGTCACGCCAATAATAAAATCAGAAATCACAAACAGTAAACCACCAAACGCTGGTATCCACCATATTCCTGTATTTTCATAATATAAGGCGAATGCAAAGCAAGCCATTCCTCCAACCCACAATCCGTAAATTAGAGCTCCTATCGTAAACAATTTATCCTGTTTATCATTTCGGATAAAGAAGAACCATCCTACAATTAGAAAGAGCCCATATACGAATAAGCCAATCCAAAAACCATTCCACGAAATTCCTGTTTGCAAAAATGCTTTTACATAAAAACAATGAGCAAGAGCGAAAGTAACCATCCCACCAATTAACCTGTGACCAATTGGAATCAGCCCAGCCATAAACAAATCTCCCACAGTCGATAAAGTCATACCAAGTGCAACCCACGTACTATACTCTACAGATGGATCTTGTAACCATATCCAAATTGCACTACCTGTTAAAGAAAAACTAAGAATAAGACGGATTGCTAAAGGTAACGGCATATTATCTTTCGTTCTTTTTGTCTGCCGCATTGCATAAATTGCACCAATTAAAAAAAGAAGTATTTGCCCAATTAACACCACGTAAAGTAGATTCATAATATGTTCTCCTCAATAAATGCTTTTTGTATCTTTTTTCGTTACACTTAGTCTATTATCCTTTTTCTATAAAAAAAGAAGAACAGTACTGTTCTTCCATTGTAATCGCTTTTCTGCTTTCTATGCTACTTGTTTTTCTTTCTCTATTTTTTGCTTAGCTGGCGTCCGATTTACCACAATAATTCCCGCGGCTACACATGCTAAACCGAGTAACACAAATGAATGAATTGCTTCACCTAAAATCATGCTCGATAATAACACACCAAATACGGGTATAAAGAACATATACATAGATACTTTTCCAACCTTATTGTACTTCATAATTGTATTCCAAATGCAAAAACCAGCTGCAGATAAGAAAGATAAATAAATCAGCATAATTAGTGCATGTAGACTAAATGTAAATGGCATTAATCCAACTTGTAAAGCCCCTATACATAATAATCCTATAGAACCAAACATCATTTGGTATGCTGTCATATAGCCAACATCTAACGTTTTACTACCTTCTTTCGCTAATATGTTTCCATATGAATACAGCATTGCTGCACTAAGAAGTAATAAGCTTCCAATTCCAAAATGAAATGATAAGCTACCATCACTCGGCACATTTACTAAAATGACGCCACAAAAACCAATCGATACCCCAATTATTTTTCTTATATTGAGAGCATCATCTTTATATAAAAAATGGGCGAGTAAAATTTGAAAGAATGATGATGTCCCTGAAATGATAGCTCCTTCAATTCCTGAACTATAACTCATTCCAATGTAAAAACAGATATATTGAAGAAACGTTTGGAATAAACCAATTTGTATTAACTGTTTCCCCGTTCCTTTTTTGAAGCTCATATCTTTTCCTAACACTTTAAAGAATAATAAGAGCATGACTCCAGATAACAAGAAACGATAACCGGCAAATAATATTTGCTCTCCAACTTCTTGTGGTTGAATTCCAAGTTCAACATAACTTAATTTAATAAAAGGAAATGCGCTTCCCCATAAAAAAGTTGCTACTATTGCAGCAATAAATACGCCAATCGGATGGGTAAAAAATTTCTCTGTCTTCACTTGTTGTCTTCCTTTCCGACCTTTTTATGAACAATACTCATATATACCAAAGGAATTGCGAAAACACAAGTTTTCCGTTTATACTTGAAACAAAACCGTACCATCTCATAAAAACATATGATATACTATAGAATAATTACAACATAAGAACGATTAAAAACAGATTCAACAGAAATGCTGCTATCCATTATGGATGGCAGCTTTCGTCGTTTTATAGGGGTTTCGATTTTGATTATTTTTCTCAATAAGAATTCGGAAGGAGCGAGTAGTAATGAACTCAGAAGTAAAAACGTTACACGCAAAAGAAACAATTTCTCATCCCTCTTTATGGGACACATTAAAAAAACATTATGAACTTGTATTTGCAGTAGCATCTGGTATTTTTATTTTAGTTGGTTGGTTATTTACAAAGAACGATGCAATGAATGTAGGTATTACTTGCTATATCCTTGCTTATATAGTTGGTGGATATGCAAAAGCAAAAGAAGGAATTGAAGATACGCTTGAAGAAAAAGAGCTAAATGTTGAAATGCTAATGCTCTTTGCAGCTATTGGTGCTGCAATTATTGGCTACTGGGCAGAAGGGGCTATTTTAATCTTCATCTTTGCACTCAGCGGTGCTATGGAATCTTATACGTTAAGTAAGAGCCAAAAAGAAATTTCCGCTCTTCTTGACTTACAACCCGAAGAAGCATTACGCATTTCCAACGGAACAGAGGAACGTATTCCTGTTGGAGAGTTACAAATTAACGACATTATTTTAATTAAACCAGGTGAACGTGTTCCTGCTGACGGTACGATTCATAACGGTGAAACAAATATCGATGAAGCAGCAATCACGGGAGAACCTATTCCAAATGAGAAAAGATATGGCGATGAAGTATTTGCAGGTACTGTAAATTTACGTGGTGCTATCGAAGTTAAAATTACGAAGCCGAGCGATCAAACATTATTCCAAAAGATTATCCGTCTCGTACAAAGTGCACAAAGTGAAAAATCACCATCACAACTATTCATCGAAAAGTTTGAAGGAACATACGTAAAAGGTGTACTACTCGTTGTTGCGCTTATGATGTTCGTTCCTCATTTCTTACTTGACTGGAGCTGGAATGAAACGTTTTATCGCGCTATGATCTTACTTGTAGTCGCATCTCCTTGTGCACTCGTAGCTGCCATTACACCAGCTACGTTATCAGCCATTTCTAACGGAGCGAGAAACGGTATTCTCTTTAAAGGCGGTATACATTTAGAACGCCTTGCTTCTGTGAAAGCAATCGCGTTTGATAAAACAGGAACATTAACAGAAGGTAAACCTACCGTAACAGATGTATATGTTCGAGAAAATATAACAGAAAAAGAAGTACTTTATATTACAGCATCAATTGAAAGTCACTCTACACATCCTTTAGCTGAATCCATTGTTAAATATGCACAACATGCGTACGACATTACTTTAAAAAAACCAGAAAAGGTTGAAGATGTAACTGGTTTTGGTCTAAAAGGAATATTGGAAAACAACGCTTATAAAATAGGTAAAGCTGATTTTATCGGTGAAGAAACAAAGACATTTCATAATGGTATTTCTGCCTCACTTGAAAAAGAAGGTAAAACTGTCGTTTATATTAGTGATGAGGGAGGCATTCTTGGACTTATCGCTTTAAAAGATACGCTTCGCCAAGAAACAATAGCTGCTATTCGTGATTTACAAAGCATTGGTGTCGAAGCTATTATGATTACTGGAGATAATGAAGAAACGGCAAAAGCAATTGCCTCTGAAAGTAATATAAAGGAATATTACGCATCATGCTTACCAGAAACAAAAGTTGAAACGATTAAAAAGTTAAAAGAAAAATACGGTACAGTAGCAATGGTTGGAGACGGTATAAATGATGCACCTGCCCTAGCTACTGCTAGCATTGGTGTCGCAATGGGAGAAGGAACAGATGTAGCTTTAGAAACTGCAGATGTTGTACTGATGAAGAACGAACTATCTCGCCTTTCCCAAGCAATTCGTTTATCAAAACGAATGAACCGTATTGTGAAGCAAAACGTAATCTTTTCGCTAGCCGTTATTGCCATGCTAATTTGTTCAAACTTCTTGCAATTTTTAGCTCTTCCATTCGGTGTTATTGGTCATGAAGGAAGTACGATTCTTGTCATTTTGAATGGCTTACGATTACTAAAAGGAAGCAAATAAAACGGGTCCCTCATAGAGGACCCGTTTTTTTTAGTGATAGCTATTATGACCGTTCGCACTGCTACTCGTTTTATGCTTTGGATGCGAACTGCTCTTTTGTTTATTATTACTTTTATTATTATGGTTCTTTTTATTATTACTCATGAAATATCCCCCCTGTTCCTTTTTATTATGGAACAAGAACTCATTATTCATTACGGGAATTATTGTCACCGGTTCTATAATGGTGGAGTAAACCATTAATTTCACCGCCAAGTAAAATTACCCATCCAGTTAAATAAAACCATAACATTAAAATAATGATACCACCGAGACCACCATATGTATTGGCGTAATTCGCAAACTTATCTACATAATAAGCAAATGAGTAAGACACCACAATCCATCCTACAGTAGCAAATAACGCCCCTGAAATAACTTCTCTTCTTTTTAACTTTCGATCTGGTGCAAATGTATATAAGAAACTAAACAAAGCAAATAGTACGAAGAAACTCGCTACTAATCGTGTAATGCTCCATACGAAAGAAAAACTATCTGATAAACCGAGTGCTTTAAACACTGCTGCTCCAATAACTTGTCCGAATACCGGAACAATTAACGCAAAGACAATCATAAAAATAATAGCTAATGTAAACACAATTGATAACGCTCTTGTTGTAATAAAAGAACGTGTTTCCTTTACGTCATAAGCGCGGTTAAAAGCATTCATAACCGCATTAACACCATTTGAGGCAAACCATAACATGGATAATAAACCAAATGATAATAAACCACCATTTTGCTGGTTTACAACTTTATCTACATTTACCTCAATTAAGTTCATTGCATCATCTGGTACATAAACCTCTAATAAACTAAGCACATCCTCTGTTTGAATGGGAATAAATCCAAGAAGCGTAATTAAGAAAACGAGCCCAGGAAAAATTGCAAGCAAGAAGAAATAAGCGAGCTGTGCTGCCAAGCCCGCTACATCATCGCGCATCGTCCGGTCATATAAATCTTTACCAAACGAATAAGTACGATTTCTTCTCACCTTTTCTAAAATTTTTCTCATATATGTTTAAACGCTTTTCTTCTCTTCTTTATCTTGCTTTAACTCAATGTACGCTTCAGTTTTTTTTTCCACTGCATTTGAGTCTTTTATAAATAATTCACGCGCTTCTTTCATACCACCATCTTCAGCAACTACTGGCTCTTCTTCTGCTTTCAGCTCATCTACCTTTGGAGATACAGCTTGAATTTCAATCGTTTCTGGCTTTTCTTCTGGCTCAACTTTTTTCTTACTAAAAATTTCTTTCGTTTCTTTTAACGTCTCTACAACAGATGGCGTTAATTTTTTAATTTCTGCTACTTTCGCTTTTACCACATTGAAATCTGCAAGTTCGCGTCCTTTATCTGTAACAGTTTGCACTTTTTCTTTGATCTTTGCATTTTCACCAATTTCAATCATCTTTGTTTTTGCTTTTTCTGCTGTATTTTTTACTTTTTCACGGTTTTCTTTCTTTAACATGGATACAGCTACACCTGCCGCTACACCAATCGCAATGTTTCGAGCAATATTATTTTTCTTTGCCATATTCCTTCACCCTTTCATTTCTTATGTTAGAAAGTATTTCTTTCTAAGCTTCCTCATATTCCTTGTTCATTTCGAATGAAAGCTAATAGCTTTGCACACCCTTCTGTTACAAGGTCATATACTTCTTGGAAATTCCCTGTATAGTAAGGGTCAGGAACGTCTGTCCAGCCACCGTCTGGAACAAAGTCGGACAGCCTACCAATATAGCCTCCAGTTTTACCTAAACTTTTTAAATCTGCTATATTCTTGTTGTCCATGGCAATAATATAATCAAACTTTGTTAAGTCTTCTTTTTCTACTTGCCTTGCTTTAATTCCTTCAAAAGTGACTGCATTTTCTTTTAAAATTTTTTGTGTTCCTTTATGTGGCGGATGACCAACATGCCAATCTCCAGTTCCTGCAGAATCAATGACAATTTTCTCTTCAAGTCCCTCTTTTACGACAAGATTTCGAAAAATCGCTTCTGCCATCGGAGAACGGCAAATGTTCCCAAGACAAACAAACAATACTTGAACCATGTTTTTGTTTCTTCCCTTCTTGGTGCATTTCTTCATATATACTTATAGTATAAACAACCAATTATGAAATATAAAGGAAATCCCTACTAATTTAATAGGATTGAAAAGATCCATTAACGAAAATGATAAAAAATGTTAAGATAGCCTTATGTTATTTTAAAGGGGGACACTTCGGTGGATTTATCCGTAAAGTCAGAAGAAAACGTTGAATACATGGTCGAAGCTATTAAAGAAAAATTACGTATGGTTAATGCTGGAGCGATGAGAGCTGCTAGTTTTAACGAAGAAATGTACGAAGATTTACGTGACATTTATGATCATGTTATGAAACGTGAAACATTCAGCATTAGTGAAATGCAAGCTATTACAGAAGAATTAGGTACATTAATTAAAAAGTAAAAAAGCCTCTCTTATTATGAGGCTCTTTTTTATTTCCAACAAATTCATGACAACTCTTCTCTTTCCCTCAACCAACTGTAAAATATTGTACAATAGAAGTAGAACCTCACCTTAGATTTTTTCTCCATACATACTACTCACAAATAATAGCAACACTACCATTGCTAACTGTTTTTACTGGAGGTGCTTACTTATGAGCAATTGGTACAGTAAGACGAAAGATCAAACATTGATTGACCTAGAAACAAACGAACAAAACGGTTTAACAGATGAGATTGTAAGTGAACGTTTAAAGCAATACGGTTCTAATGAATTAGCTACAAAACAAAAACGCACTTTATGGCAGCGTATTTTCGCCCAAATTAATGACGTCCTCGTATATGTCCTTATTATTGCTGCCCTTATTTCTGCCTTTGTAGGTGAATGGGCGGATGCCAGTATTATCGCGCTTGTTGTAGTTTTAAATGCTGTTATCGGTGTTGTCCAAGAATCGAAAGCAGAACAAGCTTTAGAGGCATTGAAAAAGATGGCAACACCTAAAGCTATCGTCAAGAGAAACGGTGAACTAAAAGAAATTCCATCTGAGCACGTCGTTCCAGGGGATATCGTTATGCTCGACGCCGGACGATATATCCCATGCGATTTACGCCTTATTGAAACCGCAAATTTAAAAGTTGAAGAATCTGCTCTAACTGGTGAATCTGTCCCTGTTGATAAAGATGCAATCTACCACCCTTCTATGCGAAGTGATGAGCAAGTACCACTCGGCGATCAAAAAAACATGGCCTTTATGTCTACTCTTGTCACATATGGAAGAGGCGTCGGTGTTGCTGTTGAAACTGGAATGAACTCACAAATTGGTAAGATTGCTACCCTTTTACATGAAGCAGACGATGATATGACACCACTTCAAAAAAGCTTAGCACAAGTCGGAAAATATTTAGGCTTTGTTGCTGTAGCTATTTGTATCGTTATGTTTCTCATCGGTTTTTTACAAGGCCGGGATACGTTAGAAATGTTTATGACTGCTATTAGTTTAGCTGTCGCAGCTATTCCAGAAGGCTTGCCAGCTATCGTTTCCATCGTTCTTGCAATTGGTGTGCAACGTATGATTAAACAAAACGTTATCATTCGGAAACTACCAGCTGTTGAAGCCCTCGGTTCTGTCACAATTATTTGTTCAGATAAAACAGGTACGTTAACGCAAAATAAAATGACCGTTACTCACTTTTATAGTGATAACACATACGATCGCTTAGAAAGTTTAAATGTAAATAATGATGCGCAACGTCTATTGTTAGAAAATATGGTGCTATGTAATGATGCGTCTTACAATAACGAATCACAAACGGGAGACCCGACTGAAATTGCACTTCTCGTTGCTGGAACCACTTTTAACATGCAAAAAGATCATTTAGAAAAAATACATGAACGTGTTAACGAAGTACCTTTTGATTCAGATCGTAAAATGATGTCAACCGTACATATGTACAATGAAAGTTACTATAGCATGACGAAAGGCGCTATTGATAAGCTCTTACCTCGATGTACCCATATTTTTAAAAACGGCAAAATCGAGATTTTAACTGATTCTGATAAAAATCAAATATTAGAAGCTGCCGGATCAATGTCTCAAGAAGCTTTAAGAGTACTTTCATTCGCATTTAAACAATACGATTCAAACGATGTGGATATAAATCATCTTGAAGAAAATCTTATCTTTATTGGTCTTGTCGGTATGATTGATCCACCACGAACTGAAGTGAAAGATTCAATTAAAGAATGTAAAAAAGCCGGTATTCGCACAGTTATGATTACTGGTGACCATAAAGATACCGCCTTTGCAATTGCCAAAGAACTTGGCATTGCTGAAGAAATATCGGAAATTATGATTGGAACTGAATTAGATAACGTTTCTGATACAGAACTAGCTAGCAAAATTAATCATTTAAATGTATTCGCTAGAGTCTCTCCTGAGCATAAAGTGAAAATTGTAAAGGCATTACGCGCGAAAGGAAATATCGTTTCTATGACTGGTGACGGTGTCAATGATGCACCATCTTTAAAGCAAGCTGATGTTGGCGTAGCGATGGGCATTACAGGAACAGACGTTGCAAAAGGGGCAGCAGATGTCGTGTTAACAGATGATAATTTCTCATCTATCGTGAAAGCCGTTGAAGAAGGTAGAAATATTTATCGCAACATAAAAAAATCAATTCTCTTCCTACTCTCTTGTAACTTCGGAGAAATTATCGCTTTATTTTTAGCCATTTTACTCGGCTGGGCAACACCACTACGACCTATTCACATTTTGTGGGTGAATTTAATTACAGATACACTGCCTGCATTATCACTTGGGGTTGATCCTGAAGACCCAGATGTGATGAAGGAAAAACCACGACATGCAAAAGAAAGCTTATTTAGCGGCAGCGTTCCTTTCCTGATTTTCAATGGAGTTATCATTGGACTTTTAACGCTAATAGCTTTTATCGCCGGAGCAAAATTCTATACTGGAGATACAAATTTATTTCCTCTTTTCCCAGAGCGAATTGATGACGATGCTCTATTACACGCTCAAACGATGGCATTTGTCGTTCTTAGTTTTTCTCAGCTCGTTCATTCATTTAACTTGCGTTCAAGAACGAAATCGATTTTTTCAATTGGGATCTTTACAAATAAATATTTAGTCTTCTCCCTCCTTATCGGTGTTCTTATGCAAGTTTGTATCATCTCCATCCCGCCCCTTGCAAATATATTCGGTGTACATGCATTAACGATGCGAGATTGGGAATTTGTTCTCTTATTAAGTATCATTCCGCTTGTTGTGAATGAAATCATTAAATTAGTGAAGAAAAACTAAAAGGCAATGAGGAATATTCCTCATTGCCTTTTCATTTATCCTGCTATTTTCCGTGCAGTAAAACTCCCACCTCAAAATTCAGTTTGAGCAAAGAAGTTAGGTGATGGATTAACTGCCCATAAGTGTCCAATTGGTGAAGGCTAATAATCGGTGGTGATGAACAAAACCCCACTGATTAAAGTTTCACTTTATCCTTGTAATTCTTTTTTGATATTCTCTGTTAATGTAGCCATACGCTTGCGGCTTTCTTCACGCTCACGTTTATTTTGTTCTTCAATTTGTTGTGTTTCTTGCATACCTCTTGAAATAATGTTCCAAGTTTCCTCAAGTGTTTCCATCTTAATACTAGAAGAACCTGATAATCTCGCTACTTCTACACTTTGCGTTGCGATATTTTGTGCATTTTTCTTAAGTAATTCATTTGTACGGCGATCCAGTTCAGCCATAGAATCTGCAACAAGCTTTTGGCGCTTGGCATTTACCGCTTGAATGATACCATTTTTAAAGATAGGAATCGTTGTAATAAATGCTGTATTGATTTTACCAATTAATTTATTATTACCACGTTGAATCATACGAATTTGTGGTGCTGTAAGTAACGCAACCATACGTGCTTTTTCTAAATCGTCAATACGCTGTTCTAAAATTTCAACAGAGTTTTTAAGCGACTCTAATTCAATACCTGCTAATTGATCATTATTACGTACACGCTCTTCATACATCGGAACTAACTCTGTATTTAAACGCTCTAATAACATTTCTCCTGCTACTACGTACTTCTCTAAGTCTAAATAATATTTTAAGTTTTGCTCATACAAGCCATCTAACGTACCAATTGATTTTTTCATCTCATCTTGGTACTTCGTAATTTCCACATAAACTTTATCAATTTCGCGGCCCATCGTTTGATATTTACTAAAGATTTGTTCTATCATTTTATCCGCTTTTTTGAACATACGTGAGAAGAAACCACTTTTTTCTTCCGCAAAGTCTTTACTATCAAATCGGTCCATAATTTTACCAAGCTGTTTTAATAATTCACCAGAATCTTCTATCTTTGATAATGACATTGTATGTAAAATTTGATCAGCAAAACGTGAAATTTCCATAGAAGGTTCTTTTCCAAGTTCAATTAATTCTAATTGATCTTTAATATCTACCGCATTATAAATACGTTGTACATCCGCATCTTGTCTAAGTTGTAAGCGAACATCTTGTGCTGTTTGTTCATTTAATTCTGTTTTCGGATCTAGTACGACTGGGTTATTCATATGGTATTCTCCCTTTCCTTATAAAAATGGACGAAATAGTCCTTTTATTGTTTGTGATAAATTTTTATAGGCTGATGAACCATGAAACTCAAGATCGAAATTAACCTCTTCAAGCCAATGTGAATCAAATGCCCCCGCTTCAATATACGGTTCAATATCGTTTCTTCCCGTTGGATTGAAATGGAATACATCTACTCCAATTTGATTCAAAAATAGTAATAAAACAGCGTCAGAACGAGTTAATTCTCCGCTCTTCTCATTATTAAATATAACAATTTTCGGTACATCTTGTGAATAATCAAATTTCTCAAGCTGTTCTAAAATATTCGGTGGTATTTGAGAAAGTTGTGCGAAAACATATAGCGCTACATCTTGTTTCGTCTCTTTCGCAATTGGTTTGCACATTTCACTTTCGCACGTATGGATAATCGCCTCTGCAATCCCATGCTGTAAACCTTCCGGTAAACGCTTATGCGGCCACCAATGGCTATTCATAATTAGATCAGGATGCAATTTTCCAGCTCGGTCCAATGCATCTCGATAATGATATTGGAAGTTTGCTTTTTGCTCTTTCGTAAATGGGAATGTATTAATTAGTAAACTGTTATCAAATGATGTAACAGCCTTTAATCGTTGAAAATATTCTTTATCATTCTTTGAAACGCCTGATATTTTCGCAAATAAAGAAGGAATATAAATATGTTTATTTTCAACAAAGAATGTTGGGCGTACAAATGCCTTTTCTTTCGTAATTAAAAAGAGTTCATCATATGTCGTTTTTAACGTACGTGCTACAGGTGTATAGGAACGGAATTGCCACGGCTTGTACAGCAGTGAATTATCGTGGTGAAGTACTTGTTCAATTTCTTTCGAAGCTTGATACGCTACTGTTGCAACACGCTCACGGCGACGATCAGGGAATGGTTCAAGCGAAATGCGACTTGAATGAGATACAACAAAAGTTCTTCCCTCTTCATCAATATTTTCAAATCCATCTTTTCCTTCTGGGTGATAATAAAGCACATCACAACCGAGCATAGTAAGAAAGTATAAGAAATATATACGGCTTTCCTGTGCATCACCGTACCAAATGATACGCGGCATTTGTTTCTTATAATTAATCGTAGAGAACCACTTCGCTACGTAATTTTCGCTTAGTTTAATTATGTCGATTAAGAAACGACGGAAGCCTTCTGTCTTTAACGACTGATTATGTTGCTTCTCATATAATTTCAATAGTGAAATAAACGTCGTATGTATGTAATGCTGTAAATCAGGATTGTCTACTTTCGGTAAAAGTTGTTTCCCAGATAAGTGTGCAACTAGCCTATTTACTGTCAGACCATTTGGTGCTTCTTGATGTAATCCGAACACTTCTTGAATATGACGAAGCTTTTCCGAATCAATCACTTTGTTTAAATTTTGTTCGTGTAAAACTTCGATTCCTTTCGCTTCACTATAATCAAACAGTTCATTAAAATATTCATCTACATCATTAGGAACGCCAAGGATTCGACATGCTATATAACTAAATTTCATCTCATTCTCTGTCAGCTCATATTGTGGGCGTTTTTCTAAAAGCGTTTCAAATTGCTTTAAATCTGATTCATCTTTTAATGCATATGGTTGAAGTGTAAAACGTGAAAACACAACAGTTCACCTCCAAAAACATTTACGTTTTTTCTAAGTCCTTCTTCTATTATAAACTATTTTTGGTTATAAAAAATGGGCGCTCGCAAAACGAGCAAACCCATTTCAATTATTTATTGTCTTCTTTAGTAGCTGCAACTTCTTCTCTAGCTTGTCCAGAATTCTTCATGTAGTGAAGTATAAATGTTGCTCCAAATGCTACAACTAAAATAATAAAGAATAGTGTATGACTAATCTCAATCTCGATTAAAGACAGTAACATTTTTGCTGCAATAATTAAGATTAAAATGTATGCTGTCGTTTCAAGCTCTGGAATACGCTCTAACAATTTTAAGAATACACCAGCAATACCACGCATCATTAAAATACCTAGCATTCCGCCTAATAGTAAAATCCAAACTTCATTAGATACACCAAATGCAGCAAGTACGCTATCTACAGAGAATGCGATATCCATTAATTCAACCATCGCAACTGTTCCCCAGAAGACACCAAACATTCTAAAGAGAATACTATTTTGATTCATACCGTGAGCTTCGTCTTCTTCACTTGCACCTTTACGCTTATCAATAAAGTATTTTACTGATAACCAAGCAAGGTAAAGTGCACCAAGAAGTTTTACCCACCATAATTTAATTAAGAACATTCCGATTCCAATCGCAATAAAGCGGAACACATAAGCTCCAATAAGTCCATAGAATAATGCTTTTTTACGTTTTTCTTCCGGAAGATGTTTTACCATTACCGCTAACACAAGTGCGTTATCAGCAGATAATAATCCTTCAAGTACAACAAGTGTACCAATTAATCCCCAAGATACTGGATCCTGCAACACTTTAATCCACATGTCCAAGTCGAAAAACTGAGCATACGTATCAAGGATTCCTTGCAAAATACTCATCTTACCTTTATCCCCTATTCTTTGCTAGATTTATAGAAAGGTCAAAAAAAGGAAACGAATATCGTTTCCTTTCTATGCATCCAAGCCATACGCTCTTACAAGCGCACCTAAACCACCTTGGAATCCACTTCCTACTGCATTAAACTTCCACTGTCCATTATGACGGTATAATTCACAAAAGACAACTGCTGTTTCGATGGAGAAATCTTCCCCTAAATCAAAACGAAGAACTTCTTCACTCGTTTCTTCATTCGCTAAACGAACAAACGCATTTCCTACTTGCCCAAAATTTTGACTACGGCCTTCTGCATCATAAATCGTAACTGTAATAGCAATTCTGTGCACATCTGCTGGAACTTTCTTCAAATCCACAACAAGTTGCTCATCGTCACCTTCACCTTCACCTGTACGGTTATCTCCTGTATGTAAAACAGATCCACAAGGAGACTGTAAATTATTATAGAAGATAAAATCAGTTTCCTTCGTACATTTTCCGTTTGCATCTAATAAAAAGGCAGATGCATCTAAATCGAAATCGGCTCCGCCGTCATAAGATTTAATATCCCATCCAAGACCAATTACTGCTTTTGTTAAACCAGGGCTTGTCTTACCTAAATCGATTTTCTGGCCTTTTTGTAATTGAATAACCATCTATATTCACCTCTATATTTTTATCTTTAAAAATATATCCATCAGTAAACATACATTTCACCGATGGATATATAAATCAAATCTATTACTCTACATCTAAACCAAAGTTATTACATAGAGACGCTAATCCACCTTGGAATCCACTTCCGATTGCATTGAATTTCCAATCACCTGCATGACGATATAATTCACCTACTACTACGGCTGTTTCAATAGAGAAATCTTCTCCTAAATCGTAACGAATTAATTCTGCATTCTTTTCTTCATCAAGAATACGTACGAAAGAATTAGAAACTTGTCCGAAGTTTTGGCTACGGCCTTCTCCATCATAAATTGTAATTGTGAAACAAATACGTTCGATGTGAGCAGGAACATTTTTCAAATCTACTTTAATCGCTTCGTCATCGCCTTCACCTTCACCAGTGCGGTTATCTCCTAAATGCTCTACAGCACCATTCGCACCTTTTGGATTATTATAGAAAACGAAATCTTCAGCTCCTGAAACTTTACCATTCGCGCCTACTAAGAAAATACTAACATCTAAGTCGAAATCGTTTTGTCCGTCATAACGATTCGTGTCCCAACCAAGTCCTACAAGAACTTTCGAAAGACCTGGATTCGTTTTTGTTAAGTCTACCTTTTGTCCCTTTTTCAATGAAATTGATGCCATATACAATTCCTCCTCGGTTATTTTATTGATAACGTGATACAATCTCACTTAAGTTTTTATCTTGCGTGCCTTCTCCAACTGCTGAAAACTTCCATTCACTTCCGTGACGATACATTTCACCTGCAATTAGAGTTGTTTTGCCAGCATAATTATCCGATAAATTATAGCGTGCTAATTCTTCACCAGTTTGCGGGTTTTGAATACGAATATATGCATTACGAATCATCCCGAAATCTTGACGACGATTTACACAGTCATAAATATTTACAACGAATACTAAACGATTAATACGGCTTGGAACTTTATGTAATTCTACGAAAATTGTTTCGTCATCACCAGCGCCTTCACCTGTTAAATTATCTCCTGAATGAATAATACTACCACAAGTAGAAAGTTTATTTCCGAAGTAAACTAAATCATTTTTGTTTAAAAAACGATCTCCTTCTAACATAACAACAGATGCATCACAATCTACATTTGGTTTACTTCCAAATAATGAAGACAGAAATCCACCTGATTGCCCAATTGGATCCCAGCCTAAGCCAACCTGTAGTTTTGCTACTTTTGGTTGTCCTTTCGTTAAATCGATCTTTTGACCTTTTTCTAAAATAATAGGCATGAAGTTTCTCCCTTTCTACAAAGCATTTTCCGAATCGGAAAATATTGTATTCTTCTCTTATATTGTAGCATTATTTACCTAGCGATAAAAAGGATAAATTCTCAGTTATATGAAAACATTCATATAATTTACTTATGATGATGTAAGAAGTGGTAAATAGCACCAATCATTCCTGCACAATTACCGTTTTGCGCAAGTTCAATCTCACAATTATTATAAATCTCTTGATTTAAGTATTTACTGACCTCTTCTTTTACTTCTTTTAAAAACTCATTTCCTCTATCGGTAATTCCTCCACCAATAATAATCGTTTCTGGATTAAAAATATAAGCAAGATTACTAATTCCGATTGCCAAATGTTTAAAGAAAATCCCAACTGCTTGAGCAACTTCCCGATCTCCTTTATCATACAACTCGAAAATTCTTTTCCCATTCCACTTGCCTTTGCCTTTATATTTGCTTACAAGTCGAATTAATCCTGAAATCGAAGCAACCTCTTCAAACGTTTTTTCTTCTATTAACATATTCCCCCATTCACCAGCACTAAATGAATGTCCTCGGTACAATTTTCCATCTATAAAAATTGCTCCCCCAATCCCTGTTCCAAGGGTGAGCATAATAAAGTTATCTTTCTCTCTTCCACTACCATTCCACTTTTCTCCAAACGCTGCACAATTCACATCATTGTCAATCGATACTGGAACTTTTAATATCTCTTGCAATCTATCAATAATAGGAATAGTACTATATCCCGGAATATGATCCGCACCTCCCGTCACAATTCCTTTATTAATATCAACAATTCCCGCAGTGCTAATACCGATTCCGGCAATAGTATGTTCATTCATTATTTTTTTGGATACATATATAAGTTTTTGAATAATTTGTTCTCCGCCTAAATGAATTTCTGTTGCAACTGTTTGACGCTTTAATACTCTCCCTATTTCTGAAACAATACCATACTTAATTTGCGTACCGCCAATATCAAACGCTATATACTCTTTCATCTGCTGCCACTTCCTCTACCGTTATGAATGTAAATTCTCCCCCTCTACTATTTGTAGGAAATCTACATTAACTCTTTTCTGCTTTGACAAATACACCACCTTTTTCTATATATAGTTTTTTTTGCATAAAACTCTTTTTCCTAAGAAATATTACAAAGGGATGTATTTTAGATGGAACATTAATTTCTTAGGAGGAAAACCATGACGAAAATCTTCATTTTAGCATCAACACTCTCTTTATCTTTTTTTAGCGGTTTAAATATCGGTAATGCTACAACTGAAAATTTCCAACCATTAACAAACGCCATTGTACAAAATAGCGATCATTTTGCAGAAGGAAACTCAAAGGATAATAATATACCTCCAGGAAATAACGGTTCTCAGGACGATACTGGTTCTGGTGGCAATGGTTCCGGCGGTAACGGTTCTGGTGGCAGTGGCTCTGGTGGCAATGGTTCCGGCGGTAACGGTTCTGGTGACAACGGTTCCGGCGGTAACGGTTCTGGTGGTAGTGGCTCTGACGGCAGCGGTTCCGGTGGCAATGGTTCTGGTGGCAATGGTTCTGGCGGTAACGGTTCTGGCGGTAACGGTTCTGGCGACAGTGGCTCTGGTGGTAACGGTTCTGGTGGTAACGGTTCTGGTGGCAGTGGCTCTGGCGGCAATGGTTCCGGCGGTAACGGTTCTGGTGGCAGTGGCTCTGGTGGCAATGGTTCCGGTGGTAACGGTTCTGGTGGCAGTGGCTCTGGCGGCAATGGCTCCGGCAGTAACGGTTCTGGTGGCAATGGCTCTGGTGGCAATGGTTCTGGTGGCAACGGCTCTGGTGGCAACGGCTCTGGCGGTAACGGTTCCGGTGGTAACGGTTCTGGTGGCAATGGTTCTGGTGGCAATGGTTCCGGTGGTAACGGTTCTGGTGGCAATGGTTCTGGTGGCAATGGTTCTGGCGGTAACGGTTCTGGCGGCAATGGCTCTCAAGGCGGCAATCGTGTTAAAGGTGATAGCAGTTCTCAAGGGGGTAATGGCTCTCAAGGTGGCAATCGTGTTAAAGGCGATAGCAATTCTCAGGAGGGCAACGGTTCTCAAGGGGGTAATGTAAAAGATAATACGAAAAAACAAGGTGATAAATTACCTAATACTGCAACGCATTACCCTATATCTATTTTAATGGGGCTTTCAACATTCCTAATTGGTATGTTACTGTTTATTCGTCGTAAAAACGTAAAATAAGAACAACATCCTTCCATCTAAAAAGTACATGAAATACTGTATAAAACTAAAAAGGACTTTGGATTACATTTTATTATGCAGCCCAAAGTCCTTTTATCACCTATCAGAAAAAGTATTAATACGCTTTTCCCCAATACACCATTTGTTTAGCTTCTTTACCACAACAAATACATTCTTCAGCTAAATGCTCTTGCTCAAAAGGCATACAACGTGAAGATACGCCAAATTCTTCTTTTAGTTTTTCTTCACAAGCTAATTCCCCGCACCACATTGCCTTAATAAAGCCTTGCTTTTCATCAGCTATTTTTTTCATCTCTTCGAAATTTGTCGCAACATACGTATTCTCATCGCGAAATGCTTTTGCTTTATTAAATAAAGCAATATGAATTTCTTCAAGTAATGCTGGAATACGTTCTTCTAATTGATCCATTGGTACAAACTCTTTTTCCTTCGTATCTCTTCTTACAAGTACAACTTGATTCTTTTCAATATCTTTAGGGCCAACTTCTAATCGAATTGGAATCCCCTTCATTTCATACTCATTAAATTTCCAGCCTGGTGTTTTATTACTAGCATCTATTTTTACTCGTGCAACCTTTTGAATATGTGCTTGTAACTCTGTTGCTTTTGCTAAAACTCCTTCTTTATGCTGAGCAATTGGTACAATAACAACTTGTACTGGAGCGACTTTTGGTGGCATTACAAGTCCATTATTATCACTATGAACCATTATTAGCCCGCCTATCATTCTTGTTGATACACCCCAAGATGTTTGGTGCACATATTGCCACTTACCGTTACGATCTAAAAACTTAATATCAAATGCTTCTGAGAAATTCGTCCCAAAGTTATGAGAGGTTCCTGTTTGAAGTGCTTTTCCATCATGCATTAAACTTTCAATTGTATAAGTTGCCTTTGCTCCAGCAAACTTCTCTTTTTCTGTTTTTTGTCCTTTAATAACTGGTATTGCTAAATAATCCTCACAGAAAGAAGCATATAAGTTTAAAATATTTAATGTTTCAGCCTGCGATTCTTCTGCCGTTTCATGGATTGTATGACCCTCTTGCCATAAAAATTCAGTCGTACGAAGGAACGGCCTAGTTGTCTTCTCCCAACGAACTACTGAACACCACTGATTATATAACTTTGGCAAATCATTATAGGATTGCACAATTTTTGAAAAGTGCTCACAGAATAAAGTTTCAGATGTAGGACGTACACAAAGTCTTTCCGCTAACTTTTCATCTCCACCATGCGTAACCCATGCTACTTCAGGAGCAAATCCTTCAACATGATCCTTCTCTTTTTGCAATAAACTCTCTGGGATAAACATTGGCATATATACATTTTCATGGCCAGTTTCTTTTAACTTCTCATCCATCACCTTCTGCATATTCTCCCATAAGGCATAACCATACGGACGTAAAATCATGCATCCTTTTACACTTGAATAATCAACAAGTTCGGCTTTTTTTACAATATCGGTATACCACTGCGCAAAGTCCTCTTCCATCTTCGTAATGGCTTGCACTTGTTCTTTTGCCATAGTCAGTCTTCCTCCTTCTAGAAAATACAAAAAAGCCCGCGTCCCTAAATAGGGACCGAGCTTTGTCGGCGTTACCACCCTGATTCATGCACAAAAATTGCGCATGCTCTCTTTTTGATAACGGGAAATTCCCGCTGCATATGCAGAACTCAAAGGCAGGTTCCATATTGCCTTTTTAAGAATCTTTCAGCCTGACGGATTCTCTCTCTGCTAAAAAGGTTGAACATGTACTAGTCCTTTTTCATCGTTATAACGAAATAAATTTGTTGATTATCATAATACAAATTCTTTTTTAAAACAATAGCTAATTTTCTTATTTTTATATATTCTTTTCATTTTTTGCAGTTTTATACGTAGCTTTTCCGCGTAATTTTCACAAGTTGATGTGCAATCATACCGATAAGTGTACCAAGTAGGACGAAGAAACCAATAAATCCATATCCCATTCCTTCCCACCCACCAATAACAATCATTGTAACGGGAAAGGACGCTAAGCAAAGAAGTATTAAACTAAGTGCAAATATAATATCGAACTGTTTGTCTGGAAACCGTTTCTTTAGTAAATATGAAATAGCAAATACAAGGATAATCGTGATTCCGCCAATGATGTAAAAGATACCAAATCCATCTAACCAATCCATAGTGTTTCCTCCTTCCATAGATTCCCTTATACTTAATTATATGTTTAATTTTTCTGAAAATAAATAATGAATTTTCACATAAAAATATATTTTTATTACTAGGTATTAATAGTAATATATAAGAATAGGTTTTATATAATCAGGAGGGAACTTTATGGATAAAGCATTAACAAACCATGTCATTATTTTATCATTCGACTGTTTATCAGCTTTAGATTTTCCTATACTACAAAAACTACCTCATTTCCAATCTCTAATAAAAAAGGGCACGGTTGTCGAAAAAGTAGAACCAATTTATCCTTCTGTAACATATCCAAGCCACTCAACAATCGTAACCGGTAATTACCCTAACAAGCACGGTGTTGTTAGCAATACGTTACTTCAACCAGGGCGTGAATCACCTGATTGGCATTGGTACCGAAAATCAATAAAAGGAACAACATTGTATGATGAAGCGCGCAAAGCAAATTTAACGACAGCTGCCCTTCTATGGCCTGTTACTGGAAGAGCGAACATCGATTACAATTTACCAGAAATTTTTCCAAATAGACCTTGGCAAAATCAAGTGTTAGTTTCCTTATTTAGCGGTAGCCCACTATACCAATTAGATTTAAATCGTCGTTTCGGCCATATAAGAAATGGTTTATCACAACCAGAGCTGGATGATTTCGTCCTCGCCTCTGCTGTGCATACAATCCAGACGAAAAAGCCTAATATCATGTTCGTACATTTCACCGATCTAGACACACAAAGACACTATCACGGCTTTGAATCTAACGAAACAATAGCTGCTATCCAGAGACACGACGAACGTCTAGGGAAAATTATTCAAGCACTAAAAGAAAGTGACTTATACGAAGAAAGTACAATTATTGCCCTTGGTGATCATAGCGCTTTAAGTGAAAACAAATCCATACAATTAAATGTGCTATTCCATCAAAGAGGACTTATATCTCTTAATAAAAAAAGAAAATTAGTAGACTGGAAAGCCTATTGCCAAAGTTGCGACGGCTCTGCCTATGTATATGTAAAGGACAAAAATGATACGGATACAATTCGGGAGGTACAACTACTCCTTGAAGAGCTACTTCAAAATAAACAAAACGGAATTGAATTTATACTTCATGATGAAGCTGCGAAAGACTGCGGTGCAGACGGTAATTGTTTATTCATGTTAGAAGCACGAGAAGGGTATTATTTCACTGAAAACTATACAGGAGATTTTATAAAAGAAATTACCGAAAAAGATGTTACGCCTAGTAAAAAATATACATTTGGTACGCATGGATACTCTCCAACAAAACCTAACTATGAAACAATTTTTATCGCTGCTGGGAAAGGAATAAAAAGTGGCGTTACCGTCCCGTATATGAGACTTATTGATGAAGGTCCAACTATCGCTAGACTACTCGGTTTACACTTAGGTGAAACAGACGGAGCAATTGTAGAGGATTTACTCCAATTGTAAAGAACAGTGTATATATGTAAAAGTTATGTAAATTTCATCACTGTTTCTCTTTTTATAATTTTTATTTTTGTACACTGTTAGTAAAACAAATTTAAGGGGGAACATTATATGAAAAAAATGTCCAGACAAGAAAAAAGCTGGATATTATACGATTGGGCGAACTCCGTATACTCGCTCGTCATTACAACTGCATTATTTCCAATTTACTTTAAAGCAGCTGCAAAAGAAGCTGGACTATCTGGGGCAACTTCAACAGCATATTGGGGATATGCAAACTCATTCGCAACACTTTTAATTTCTATACTTGCTCCTATTCTTGGCACAGTTGCTGATTATAAAGGATTTAAAAAACGTTTTTTCACATTCTTCTTTGGACTCGGTATCGTATTTACAAGTATGTTAGCAGTCGTTCCAACCTCTCAGTGGTACTTATTGCTAGGGTGCTATATGCTCGCCTTAATCGGCTTTGCTGGAGCAAACATTTTCTATGATGCATTTTTAGTAGACGTCACTTCTGAAGATAGAATGGACCGAATTTCTACAAGAGGATTTGCATTAGGTTATATCGGGAGTACAATTCCTTTTATCGGTTGTATCGCTCTTATTATTCTTTCCCAAAAAGGAACTATTCCCTTATCGGTCGGCATTGCTAGTCAAATTTCCTTTGCAATAACAGCTCTTTGGTGGGGATTATTTACAATTCCAATGCTAAAAAACGTAGAGCAAACACACTATATTGAGCGTCATCCAAGACCTATTAGAATGAGCTTCAAACGTCTTGCTGATACTTTTAAAAATATTAAAGAATATAAAACTGTATTTATGTTTCTAATCGCTTACTTTTTCTATATTGACGGAGTCGACACAATTATTACTATGTCTACCGCTTACGGAACCGATCTCGGTATTAGTGCAACGAATCTATTAATTATATTATTTGTAACACAAATTGTCGCTTGTCCATTTGCTTTACTATACGGAAAATCATCTGAAACATTTACTGGTAAAAAAATGTTATATGTCGGTATCATTATTTATATCATTATTTGCACATATGCTTATTTTTTAAAAACGACACTTGATTTTTGGATTTTAGCAATGTTAGTTGCTACATCTCAAGGTGGTATTCAAGCACTAAGTCGTTCATACTTTGCAAAACTAGTACCTAAAGAATCTGCTAATGAATTCTTCGGATTTTATAATATATTTGGCAAGTTTGCCGCAATTATGGGTCCGGTATTAGTCGGTGTTACAACCCAATTAACAGGAAAAACAAACGCTGGTGTTCTTAGTATTATTGTTCTGTTTATTATCGGAGGATTTTTACTAACTAGAGTTCCAGAAAATAATACATCCGTTACACCACCTAGTCCAAAGACTAAAACGCTATAAGAAAAGATCCTCTTCTCATAAGAAGAGGATCTTTTTTATTTTTAAAGGTGCGACTTATAATGAACGACTCTACTGCTTGTACAAAAATAATTTATCAACAGTTGTTCCTAATACTTCAGCTAAACGGAATGCTAACGCTAAACTTGGATCATATTTATTATTCTCAATTGCATTTATCGTTTGTCTAGAAACCTTACATTTATCAGCTAATGCGCCTTGTGAAATATTATTTTCAGTGCGTAATTCATAGATTTGATTTTTCACACCATTGCTCCTAACCTGTAAAATCGTTTTTACAACATCAGTATATAATTGGCTCATATAGTTGTCAAAAGTTCCTCAAAGAAAAAGGGAGCAATATTGCTCCCTTACAATAGTTATTTCGAAGCTAACGAATTTGTTAGTGCCTCTTTATTAGCAACATCTTCTTTTTTTATTTGCATACGTAGAACTGGCCCTATCGCTAATAAAATAAGTGCCATTGCTATACAAAACACAGTAACTAGTGAAGTTAGTTCCTTTAATCCTCCAGCTAGTGAAGTTCCAATTAGCATTGCCCCCATAAACAGTGGTAAAATCGTCCCATTTACTCTTCCAACCATATTTTCTGGTACAAGTTGAATCATAAGCGTACCGACAACAATATTAACACAAGCTAAACAAATACCTGTTCCAAACCTCATGAAACTAGTAATCCAAAATGATGTAGATAGCCCTTCTACTAAAAATGACATTGCTAATATGCCCATACCGAATACAAACATTTTTTTCGGATTCACTTTTGAAGCGAAAATTGCAGCAACAATACCACCAATTAACATACCTATTCCATCAGCTGCAGCTAAATATTGAACTGCTTCCTTTTCCATTCCAAGGCGTTCTATTACAAGAAACACCTCTAATGGAGTTGTTAATCCAACAGCTAAGCCTATAATGGTGAAAGTGATCGTAATCATACGTAAATTTTTCGTATGAAGAACATACTTCCAACCTTCTTTTATATCATTTTTTAATGAATCTCTCGCCACTTGCTCTTTTTCAACCCATTTTGGTAAAAATGAAAGGGCGATAGCAGATAACAAAAATAAAATGATTAAGCTATATAGTGACGTAAATAAACCAAGTTGTGTATACACAAGCGATCCTACCACTGGTCCAAAAATTAGAAATAATGACTGTAATGTTTGGTTAAATGCAATCGCATTTGCTATCTCTTCTTCTTTTACATAGCGCTTAAATATACGCGAAGATGAGGGCTGAGAAAACTGACCTACAATCGCGGAAATGAGTGTTGCAAAAAATATAGCCTGCCAATAATCCAGCTTTAACAACAGGACAATTCCTATAATAGACAGTACACTCAACACATCTCCAGCGACCATTGTTCTTTTCGGATTCCAGCGATCAGCTAGCGCACCACCGATAAACGAGAAAATAAAAATAGGTGCATATTCCATAACTGATAACAAAGAAACAGAAACCGGATCATTATTCGTTCGCTCCATTATAAAATACAAAAGAGCCATATTTCTGATCCAAATTGCAAATTGTTGTAAAATATCAGACGCCATAACGAGCATAAATGCTCGGTTTTTAAATAAAGCGTTCATTTTCATTCCCCTTTCACAAACCGACCGTTCAGTCTAATTTATTTTGTAAGAAAAGCAACTGACCTATTATTCAGCTGCCATTCCTTTTAACAATACATCTATTGCCTTTTTATAAATACGCTTCAACTCTTTATAATCTAGCTCGTAGTAAAGTACTCCAAGCCCTGATAATAATCCATTCACAATATACATAAGATCACGAGTATTATCTTCACGGAACTCTCCAGACTGTATACCTGCTTCAATTAATTTCTCAAACATAACATATGATTCTCTAGTTAAAGCTAATAGTTCCTCCAAAATCTCTTTACTTACAACTTGACTCATAGAGAATTCCTCTATGGCATTTGAAATTGGTTGCTGTATGTCCTCTACATGATATTCCGCGAGACCATATAGTTTTTCAGTACTAGTGCTATACAACTTCTCTTTTTCATTCCATTTTTCAAGCCAATCATACGTATGCTGTTTCACTACAAATAAAAATAATTCTTCTTTACTTTTAAAGTGATAATAAATACTTCCTTTACTTCGCTCTGTAATTTCACAAATCTCTTCCATAGATGTAGCTGCGTAGCCCTTCTGTGAAAATAGACTTTCTGCTTTGTATGCAATTTCTTTCTTTATCTCTTCTGCGCTTCTTCTCATATTCACACCTCTTTAAACCGACCGTTCAGTCTAATGATAACAAATCAAAAACCTCTATCGCAAGAGGCTATATTCCTTATTTAAGAAAACGTACTTTCAAACCAAGTTCGAATCATATGTATTGTTCCAAATTTAAATGCTAATTTAACAAGAAATACGCCTCCCGCAGCTAATAAAAATAACACTACTTTCCCCTTATTTTTCACTTTCGGTTCCCTTTTCATTTCCATTCCCCTTAGTATGTTAAAAATATTAATCAAACGTTTGTTTAACTGTGTTTATGTATATGTAAGCCGACTAATCAAACGTTTGTTTAAAAAGAAATACGCCTATATAAGGCGCATTTTCATCAATCCCCACCGCCACCGCAGCTTCCTCCGCTATCTCCCCCAAAAGAGCCTCCACAATCATGTGAACCGCCATCATGCGAGCTATCATTATCCGATCCAGCAAAGAAAAATAATGGTGATGAGCTGTTAGATGAATTATGTATGTTATTTTGTTTCGCCAAGTTCACCTTCTTTTTGTTCGATCGAACTGCTGTTACGATTATTCCAACTACAACAAATAATAGTATGACAATAATAAATCCCATATAAAAGCCTCCCCTATTCCTCGAATAATTGAATGATTCTCTCTAGATTTTCAAGTGAAATGAAGCGTGATTCACGAAGAATTTCTTTTCCATTATGAAATAATAAAATTGTTGGCCCTGTAAATACTCCATATCGCCCCGCAATCTCTTGCATGTCTTGTAGTAATATTTCTATTTTCTCTACGTAATCATAATTCTCTAATACGCAATTTACTTTTCTTAGCATAACATCACAAACACCACAATTTTCCGTTTTAATAAACAGAAGTACCAATTGTTGTTCTTCGATATAGTTCGCTAATTCTTCTATCGTTTTAAATGTAGTCATCTTATCCCTCTTAGCGTAATTTACGAAATAATTTGCCTTGATACATACGAAAAGCTGAACTATCTTTAATCTTTCTCTTTTCCATTACCTGCTGAAAACGAAGAGTTTTTGCTGTTAACTCTTCTCGTAATTTCTTTCTCTCTTCTTCATCATAACAGCAAGCAATTAAATCCTCTATTTTTAATATATCTTTTTGTAGTTCCATTTCTGGTGGAATCATTCCCGCATTTTTTAAAATTTTATAACTCATTCTAAGTTCTGGAGGTACCATTGAAAGATCTTCTAATTGTAGTGGTTTTCCTTTTCCCGGAAGATAATCAAGATCACCATTCCGTATTGCTTGTCGAATTTTTTCTTCAGCAATGTTCAAAAACACATCCACACTATTCCCTCCTTTACATATTTTTACTATTATTTTACATGATATTTCCTTATCTTTCTACGTCTTTAATAATTGGCTCCATACAATTTTTTCTCAAATTTATTTATAATGAGCTTTTTCTTCCCATACCAATCTTTCGTTTTCATATATAGTTTGTATTCAAGCCTTTTTGTATTGAGAAAGTCTTTTTCAACTTAATAAAGCGTTTACACTAAATCTTACATTTGTTACGATTTAATCACCCCCAGCTCTCTTGTATAGACTTCGTGATGTCTGATCATTTTATCTAGACGTTTCATACGTCTAGATTCATTTTGGTTTATTGGCGTATGCCTTTAAATATATCTTTTATTTTGAAAGGAGAAATGGCTATGAGGTCTCAAAAATTCACACTGCTATTACTATCTCTACTACTTTTCTTACCTCTTTTTCTCACAAATTTTATTACTCCAAATCTCGCATTAGCAGATTCACCAAAGCAAAGTCAAAAAATTGTTGGGTACTTTCCTTCGTGGGGCGTTTACGGACGTAATTATCAAGTTGCTGACATTGATGCATCAAAGCTTACTCACCTTAACTATGCTTTCGCGGATATTTGTTGGAATGGAAAACATGGAAACCCTTCTACTCATCCTGATAATCCAAATAAACAAACGTGGAACTGTAAAGAATCTGGTGTACCATTGCAAAATAAAGAGGTTCCTAATGGTACTCTCGTACTCGGTGAACCATGGGCTGATGTTACCAAATCGTATCCTGGCTCAGGGACAACTTGGGAAGATTGCGATAAATATGCCCGTTGCGGAAATTTCGGGGAACTAAAACGATTAAAAGCTAAATATCCTCACTTAAAAACAATTATTTCCGTTGGTGGCTGGACTTGGTCTAACCGCTTTTCTGATATGGCCGCTGATGAAAAAACAAGAAAAGTATTTGCTGAATCTACAGTAGCTTTTCTTCGCGCATATGGGTTTGATGGCGTAGATTTAGACTGGGAATATCCGGGCGTTGAAACGATTCCTGGTGGTAGTTATCGTCCTGAAGATAAACAAAATTTCACTCTCCTTCTTCAAGATGTCCGAAATGCTTTGAATAAAGCAGGTGCTGAAGATGGCAAACAATATTTACTAACAATCGCTTCAGGCGCAAGCCAACGCTACGCTGATCATACAGAGCTAAAGAAAATTTCTCAAATACTCGATTGGATTAATATTATGACATATGATTTCCACGGCGGATGGGAAGCTACTTCTAATCATAATGCAGCTCTATATAAGGATCCAAATGACCCAGCAGCAAATACGAATTTTTACGTAGATGGTGCTATAAATGTTTATACAAATGAAGGTGTTCCAGTCGATAAACTAGTATTAGGCGTACCCTTTTACGGACGTGGCTGGAAAAGTTGTGGCAAAGAAAATAACGGACAATATCAACCTTGCAAACCAGGTAGTGATGGGAAACTTGCTTCTAAAGGTACTTGGGATGATTATTCTACCGGTGACACAGGTGTGTATGATTACGGTGATTTAGCAGCCAATTACGTTAATAAAAATGGTTTTGTACGCTACTGGAATGACACAGCTAAAGTACCTTATTTATATAATGCAACTACAGGCACATTTATTAGCTACGATGACAATGAATCTATGAAATACAAAACAGACTATATAAAGACGAAAGGTTTAAGTGGAGCAATGTTTTGGGAACTAAGCGGGGATTGCCGTACAAGTCCAAAATATAGTTGTAGTGGTCCAAAATTACTTGATACGCTAGTAAAAGAATTACTTGGTGGACCTATTAGTCAAAAAGATACTGAGCCACCAACGAATGTTAAAAATATTGTAGTTACGAATAAAAATTCAAACTCAGTTCAATTAAACTGGACTGCATCTACTGATAACGTAGGAGTTACGGAATATGAAATTACTGCTGGAGAAGAGAAATGGAGTACAACAACAAATAGCATTACAATTAAAAACTTAAAACCTAATACGGAATACACATTTTCAATAATTGCCAAAGATGCTGCTGGAAATAAATCACAACCTACCGCTCTTACTGTCAAAACGGATGAAGCTAATACGACACCTCCTGATGGAAATGGTACTGCTACATTTTCAGTCACTTCGAATTGGGGCAGCGGTTATAACTTCTCGATTATAATCAAAAATAATGGAACGACTCCTATTAAAAATTGGAAATTAGAATTTGATTATAGCGGTAATTTAACACAAGTTTGGGATTCTAAAATTAGTAGTAAAACAAATAATCATTATGTAATTACGAATGCAGGATGGAATGGTGAAATTCCTCCTGGTGGATCTATTACAATTGGCGGTGCAGGAACAGGTAATCCTGCCGAACTTTTAAATACCGTCATTAGCGAAAACTAGACGTAATATCCATTAATTAATTCACTAAAGTTTGAATTTAGGTTTGAGCAATACCTCCTAAATTCAAACTTTTAATTTTACGAAAAATCAAAAATATCATAATAACCTATTATAATTATATTTAATTTCTAATATGAAGTTTATATGAAGTTCATTTGAATTTTACATGAATTTCCTTTAATTTCTATTGTCTTCCTATAATATCCATATTATCCTTTACATAAAGGAATTATTTTCATTCCATTTTGAACTATCTATATATATAAAGAAAGATAGTCACCTGTTAGGGAAAGGCTTTCGTATTATAAATATAACAAAAGAAAAAGCACGCTTATAAGCGCACCATAAGAGTGCTTCTTCATACAATTCTCATGTAAGAGTTCTCGAAAATCATGTTAATCACAAAGAAAAGGCATTAGCTCCTAAAAGCTAATGCCTTTTCTTTATTCATATTGTTCAGTATTCCAATCTTCTATATTCCATACTTTTGTTATCCACGATTCATAGAAAGAAGGTTCATGTGAGACAATTAAAACCGTTCCTTTGTATTGTTGTAACGCTTCCTGTAAAGCCATCTTAGTTTCTACATCCAAATGATTAGTCGGTTCGTCTAAAATTAAAACATCAGCTTTTTCTATTTTTTCATATAAGGAGCTAACACACTTAAAATCTCTTCTTTATCCTTTTTTAATTCGAGTGATGTTAACATATCCATCGTTCTCGGCCTAGGTAATTTCACTTGTACCTCGCCAACTATTGACGCTGGTCTTTGAGATAAAATAAATACGCGATCTGAAAGCAAGATTGCCTCATCTAAGTCATGTGTCACCATAACGATTGTTTGCTTTTCTTGATGCCAAGAGTTTAAAAGCCAGCTATGTACTTCCATTTTTGTAAATGCATCTAATTTACCAAAAGGCTCATCCAGCAGCATAATTGGCTTTTCACATAAATATGTGCGCAGAAAACTAATTCTTTGACGCATACCACCAGATAATTCATCTGGATAATGGTCTGCATATTCATCTAGTTGGAACTGCTTTAATGCTTCCATTCCTTCTGTCAGCCTTTGTTTTTTCGGCTTTCCTTCAATTTCTAACGGAAGAACGATATTTTGCAAAGCTGATCGCCACGGTAGTAATAAATCTTGTTGTGGCATATAACTAACAACATCTTGCTCTTGTACTTGCTTATCGTTATACGTTACGTTCCCGCTTGTTGGTTTTTCAACATTTGCAATCATGTTTAATAATGTGCTTTTCCCGCAACCACTCGGTCCTACAAAGGAAACAAACTCTCCCTCTTGTATAGAGGCACTAATATTCTCTAATACATTCTTTCCGTCAAAAGATTTCACTATATTTTTTATTTGTAATCCGCTCATTTTTCACTTGGAAGGAATTCATTTGTAAAAGCATCTTTTACATCGATTTTCTTTTTAATAACTTTGTTGTCATATAAGAAATTCATGTAATTCGTCCAAATTTCTTCCTTCTGTACTCCCCATGCTTTAGCATCATCTTGATACTTCGTACTTAACCATTTTTGGCTTTCTTGAACTAAATCTTTATTTACATCTGGAACAGCTTTAATTAAAATATCAGCAGCCTCTTTCGGTTCCTTAATTGCAAAATTATAACCTTCTGTCGTTGCACTCATAAACTTTTTCACAAAGTCTTTATCTTGCTTCGTATGTTTTTCACTCGTAATAATAACAGGACTATAGAAATCAAGCGCTGGATCTAAGTCCTTCACCATAATCGTATTTAACTCTTTTCCTTGGCGCTTCGCTTCAATACCATCCCAACCGTAATAAATCCATTCGAAATCTGCATCACGACCGATTGATTTAAAGAAATCTGTTTGTCCTAAGATGATTTTTTCAACTTTATTAAAATCAGCTTGATGTTTATCCATAATCGTCTTTAATGTCGCTTCTTCCGCTGGTCCTCCCCAGCCGCCGTAACGTTTACCTTCAAAATCTTTCGGTGACGTCATATTATCTTTCTTAAGCGATGCAAACGCTGAAGTGTTATGCTGAATAATCGCTCCTACAGATACAACAGGAATTCCTTCCACACGAGCTAACGTTACATTTTCTTGTGCGCTTATTGCGAAGTCTGCTTTTCCTGATGCTATCATTTGCTCTGCTGTTACATTGTCACCTGGTTGAATAATTTCTACATCTAATCCTTGCTTTTTGTAATAATCTTTCGTTTGCGCTACATACAAGCCAGTATGATTCGTATTTGGAAACCAATCTAATACTACTTTTACTTTTTGATCTTTACTTGCACTTTCTTCTTTCTTTGCCGGATTACATCCAGCCACACCTACCGCTACTAAGGCAGCTAACATAACTTTCAAACCTTTTTTCATTTTCTGCCGTCCTTTCTATATATCCATGGTGCTGTTATTCTTGCCATAAACTCTACGATAAAATACAGGCATAATGTCACCATAACGATGATTGCTGCAACACCAAATACTCGGGCAGTCAAAAAGGATTTTGTAGCCCTCGTAAGCATAACGCCTAATCCTTCACTTGCACCGAGCCATTCTCCGATAATTGCCCCCATTACGCTATATGTAACTGCAATTTTTAAACCTGAGAAAAAGTATGGAAGCACTGCTGGAAATTTTACTTTCTGGTAAACTTGCCATTTTGTCGCCTTCATTGTTTGTAACAGTTTCAACATGTTTTTATCTACTGTTTGAAAACCTTCTAAAATACTAAGCGCAATTGGGAAGAAACAAACGAGTATTACGACCATTACTTTCGGCAACATCCCATATCCAAACCAAATAATAAATAGCGGTGCAAGTACAACAATTGGAATTGTTTGCGAAATAACGAGCAATGGATTTATTAAAATACGAAATAACGGTATAACGTCCATAATAATTGCGATGCTCGTCCCCAATAAAATTGCAAAGAATAGTCCAATTATAACTTCCTGCAGTGTTTGCATCGTATTTGGTAATAGTAAATCTTTCATCCCAATTAATTCTTGAACAATGGCAGAAGGCTTTGGTAAAATCCACGGTTCGATTTTAAATAATGAAACAGATCCTTCCCATATCGCAATGAGAAGGATAAGCCAAATAGTTGTAATAAGTTTAGATTGCTTCTGGTTTTGCATATTCATCACGGTACTTCCAAACCTTTTCATCTATCGTTACACCAGTGCTTGGACGATAATGGATTTTAATAGAAGTAATCACTTCTTCTGCTCCAGCATCGACGCAAGCTTGTTGCGCACGTTTAACGACATCAAGAAGTACATCTAATTCTCCTTCCAAAGTTGTTTCCATTGCCCCTACTTCATAACGAACTCCCGATTGTTGCACAACTTCAATTGCTTTATCGACAACAGAATATACATCTTTCGTTTTTGCTTGTGGTACTACTGAAAATGACATTGTAACTTGTTGTGACATAATAAAATCCCCCTTATAAAAATAAATTTCAAAAATAAGAAAAGGCTTTCCTACTGCGTAGGAAAGCCTTGTATGCAAGTTATTACAGAATAACATATGCTACATCACTTTAAGTAACTCCCTACGCTGGCATTATCCAGATCAGGTTGAGGGTCGATGTTTACTTACATCCTCTCAGCCAATTGGCTCCCCGGTCCTTAATTCGTTTTCATTGTAGCATGATTTATTTTATTGAACAAACAAAAGCATGCATAATCATTTCATTATTTTTGGAAAATAACCAACTTTTTCACCATGAGCTAATAACTGCTGAATAAATTCTTTATTAATTGCTGGTACTATCAATTCTTTTTTCTTAATCCATTTATTCGTTCTACGCGTACCCATTACAATTTCAGATTGCTGCGCTCCATCTCCTGCAACTTGAGAAGCAATTAACTCTGCTATTACTTCATTTCCCTTCGCTAATGCAAGTCCGGTATTTACATATTCTGAAAGTGGAACCATTTCAAGATTGTATCCACACTCTCCAATTAGCTGTATAAATTGTTCAAACTCAATTTGATGTGGATGACAAATATGTAACGTCTCTCCTATAATTTGCGCATCTTGCAAATACGATACAATTGATTTACTAGCAAAATCAATTGGTGTGAAATCAACTTTCCACTTCACATTTGGTGCTTTCCCAATTAATAGCATTGTTTTAATAAGACGATAAAATGCGTTTCCTTCAATATTTTGTTGGAACGAACCTGTTTCTGAATGACATGCTAAATTACCTGCACGATAAATATTTCCACGCAAACCATTTTTCATTGCTTCACGAACAATGTTTTCCGCTTGTAGTTTACTATTTGAATATACATTCTCTAAGTCTACACTGTAATTAAAATCACCAGTTTTCATGTATGTATCCCATTGATCTACCGCTAATTCTAACGGGATACCAATTGTAGAAATAAAATGGAATGTAGCACCTTTCTCCGCTAATGTTAGCATACGGCTAGTTCCTTGGACATTTATATTTTCAAATTGTTTTACATCTCCAAAATGTCTTACATCTGCACCGCAATGAATTATCGTATCCATCTTAGAACTGATGAACATAAATTCTTCTTCGCTCATCCCAAGATACTCTTCTCCAAGATCACCAGCTACGGCCTGTATACGCTGTAACCATTCTTCACATATATCATTAAAGTAGCCTGTTAATGTATCTATAATTCTTTGCTGCACATCTTTAGTTGGTCTTACTAAACAATAAATAGTAGCAGATGTATCTCTCAACAATTCATATAATATGTGTGATCCTAAATAACCAGTAGCTCCTGTTAAAAAGACATTTGAAATCTGGTTTTCTTCCAAAACGTTTGCATACGTGATAGTATCTGGTTCGTGAATCACTTTATATTCACGAAATACTTCTTCTTTCTCTACTTTTACTTCTCGCTCAATTCGAGCTAATCCATATATCGTTCTTTCTTTAAAGAAATCTTGAATTGTTAAATGTGAGAAATCTTCTTTTAACAATGTTAAGACTCGTAATACTTTTAATGAATGTCCACCAATTGTAAAGAAATCATCATGCACTCCAACTTTTGAAATTCCTAATACTTCCGCCCAGGCGTTCGCTATTTGTTTTTCTGCTTTATTAGAAGGTGCAACATATTCTTGTAGCCGAACCGGTTCATACTTTTCTTCTAACTGAGCTAACTTCTTAACATCAATCTTTTTATTAGGTGTAAGTGGTAATTCATTAATATAAATTAGTTTAGATGGCACCATATAATCTGGTAATTGCTCTTGTAACTGATAAACTAATTCTGGTATTTCTTTTTTATTTAAAGTTGTATAGAACGCGATTAAATATTGGCTACCTTCCTTACTCTTCTTAGCAAAAACAGCATTTTCTTTTATATTATGATTTTGAGAAATTTTACTTTGGATTTCGCCTAGTTCAATACGATGTCCTCTAATTTTTACTTGATCATCTTTCCGATGTAAAAACTCTATATTTCCATCCTCTAGCAACTTAACGATATCACCTGTTTTATATATATTAACTATAGGATTAAAAGGGTTCGGAATAAAAGCTTCAATTGTTTTATTAGGCTTATTAAAATACCCTTTTGCTAATCCCACTGAATCTATATATAATTCACCAGGTACACCAATTGGACAAAGATTCATATTCTCATCCAAAATCATAACTTGATAATTAGCACATGGTTTACCAATGGGAATACTCGCAACATCCTCATTTAACTGACTAGGTATTTTATAGGTTGTCGTCACTACAGTACATTCTGTCGGTCCGTATACATTATGAATTTCAACATTTGTACCTATTCTTTCTCTCCACAATTTAATAACCTCTACAGGCAACATTTCACCGCCAATCGCAATTCTTTTTAGGGAAGCTAGCTTATATATATCTTCTTCTGCTAAATAAGTTGCTACTTGTCGAACAAAAATTGTTGCTAATGCCAAGATTGAAGTTGCTTTCACTTTATAGATTGCATTTGCAAATGCTTCTACAGACAATCGCTCTTCCTCTAATAGTACATATAAGTTTCCTCCACAGAATAAAGAAGCAAATGACTCCCATACAGAAGCATCGAAACTAAAGGAAGGAAATTGGGCAAATACATCCTCTTCTGTCAATTCATATTGCTTTTTCATCCAAGTATACAGATTAACAACGCCTCTATGAGCTAACATCGTTCCCTTTGGATTCCCTGTTGAACCAGATGTATAAATCATATAAGCTACATCATCACAATGAATAGACAACTTTACATCTGTATCTTCATAAGTTTCACTATCATACATTGAAACTGTTTGAACCCCATCACATGTTATAGGCGTCTCTTTCATCAATATAACTTTCGCTTGGCTATCTTGAATAATGTACTGTATTCTACTTTCCGGATAATCTGGATCAATCGGAACATACGCTGCACCAGCTTTTAATATAGCTACCATACTTACTACTGTGTCTATGCTACGTTTCATAAATATTCCAACATAGTCTCCTAATTGGACGCCGTTTTTAATTAACATATGAGCTATTTGATTACTTTTTTTATTTAGCTCCTCATAAGTTAAAGTACCTTCCCTTGAAGATAAAGCTATACGATTTGGAAATTGAGTAACAGTATTATAGAACATATCGACGATACTTTTCTCAGGATATACTGCTGTCGTATCATTCACTTGACTATAAAGTGCCATCTCGGCCTCTGTAATAACATTAAAATTATTTATATGATTATTATTATTTTGTAATTTATTAATTAAAACACCTTGTATTTGTTGTGCATAACGAGTAATTGTTGTCTCTTTCCAATTAACACTATTAAATATTATTTCTACACTTTGCATATTTTTACTAAATACAAATTGTAATGTATTCGTGTCTTTTAGCTCATAATATGTTTCACCAATAATAATAGGTGACATTTCATATAACGTATTACCGTTTTGAAACTCTTCTATTTCTTCCTCATTCATTTCTTTAATTTGCTCCAGTTGCTCTTCAATTTGTAAATTTAAACTTTCATAGGAGAGAAAATTAGAAACTTCAATAGTAATCGGAAATAAACTTCCTCTTACATGATAAAGCACGACAATATGTTTTTCTTTAGAAATATGATATAACCACGTTGCAGTCGCTCCTATTAAATCTACAATGTGAGTCAAATTTGAAAACAGTTCCGTTTTCCTTTTTATCCTAAGTTCTGTTCCTTGCACATCTTTAGGTATTTTAATACTTCCTTCTACTTTTCCTAAAAATTCTTTTACCATCTCACTATAAGAAATTGCTAATTTCATATTTATGTAAATTCCTCTCTTAAATATAATAAAGGTGTGAAAATTCACACCTTTTTTATCCCTTATTAAAGGGCAGATTCGTTCAATTCATAATCAGTAGCGGAGATACCCCCTTGATTAGAATTGAACTTTCTCCTTATTCGCTTTTAAACTCACCAATAAGCTCTTGTAATTCCTGAGAGAGCCAACTTAAAGAAGTCGCTAATTCTGCAATATCTTGTACTGATATTTCTTGCTCTTTCATGCTTTCTTCAACATTACTACTGCTGTTGGCATAAGTATTTGCAATATGTGATAATTCATTTACGACTTGAACGATATTCTGGCTATTTTGTAAAATATCACTCGAATTACCCGAAACAGCTTTTACTTGATCTGTAACAGATTGCGCTGATTTGGAGATTTTTTCGAAGAAATCTCCACTACTTTGAACAAGTGAAATTCCAGTTTCTACTTCTTTTGAACCTTTTTGCATGGAAACTACAGCATCTTCTGTCTCAGCTTGTGTTTCACCAATTAATTTCGCTATATCTTTTGCAGACGCTTCAGTTTGTTCTGCTAATTTTCGTACTTCATCAGCAACAACTGCAAACCCTCTTCCAGCTGCTCCAGCACGTGAAGCCTCAATAGAAGCATTTAAAGCTAATAAATTTGTTTGATTTGAAATACCCGTAATTACAGTTACGATATCACTAATTTCTTTTGACCTTGTTTCTAACGAATAAATGATGGAAGATAAATCTTGTACTGCATTTTGAATTAAACTCATTTGATTAATAATTTGTCCAATCACTTCATTACCTTCAATTGAATGTTGCTCCATACCTTCAGAAGCAACCGCAACTTGTTTCGCAGCCCCAGTTATCTCTTCTACCTTATCTTCCATTCCATGTACAATCCCTAAACATTGTTGTACTGAAGTTTTTTGAGACTGTGCCCCTACTCTTAAACCTTCAATAGAACTTGCAATCTCTTGAACTGCCATGCTGTTTTCCTCTGTACTCGCCGACAATTCTTGTGAAGAAGAAGAAACTTGCTCAGCAGTTTGCCTTACTTTATCTATAATCCCTTTAAACTTTTCAATCGTGTTATTGAAATAAACATTAATAATTCCAATATCATCTGGTCTTTCTTTTAATTTAATACTCAAGTCACCTTCACCAATTTTACGTAACCCTTCTCGTAAATCTTTTAATGGAGCTAGCGAGTGACGCACGATAAAGAATTGAGTAATAGTCGCAATTGCTAATGAAATAATGATAAAGAGTAAACCCTGTATCATAAACTTCTCTTTTGTAATAGGAACAATGGAAGCATCTAAGTCAGCGGCAACAATTGCAATAATATTGTTTTCTCCATCTGTAATTGGTTCTAATATTGTCACCCACGAACCTATTTCATCTTCATATACTTCTGTCATTTGAGCCTTTTTCGTATCAATCACTTTATCGTATGCCTTCATCCAATGAGCGGGTTGTTCATAATAATCTCCCGGCTTTATAGGAAACGCATTTGTTAACTCTGTAGTCAAACCAACGAGTTGTAATTCTCGCTTTTCATTCGGCTTTGCTCCTGTAACATACGTTTGTCCAACGCTTTTCAATTCTTTTGATACTTCATCTAATTTCTCTGTTAACTTTTCTTTTTTCACTTTTTCGGCTGTAGGATCTTTCGCCATGTCTCTAACTAATTCTACATCCAGTTTTTTCAATACTATTTCTCCTGTTTCAATAGACTGCCTTTCAAATAAAGACATCATACTATTTTGAAACATATTGAAACTTAATGCACCCATACTTCCAACAAGTGTCAAAATAACTAATACGGTTAATAAGACGTTCTTTTGAAGGAACGATAACTTATGCCAATATTTTTTCATTAATATCCACCTTCCTTAATCAACACAAACAAAAAAACAAAATATATGGATATTTTGTTTGAAAATGTTTCTCAATATGTTCGAGAATAAAAAAAAGCCAATGTAAAAGCATTGGCCAAGACCAACCCTATCCGTCCGGTAACTGGCTAGCGTAGCCTTTCGACCTTAGCTCCTGTAGTTTTGCGTCCTCATGTTTCCATCAGTTTGCCTTTCTCGCTGAACGAGTTGAACGATATGGGAGTTCTATGAGAATTAATTTATTCTCTTTCAAAGATTACAACATATAAATCAAAATGTCTACTTATTTAGAGATATAAATACAAATTTTTAATGCATTGCTTTTTCGAAATAATTTCAAAAAGTACGTGAATGTTACTTTTTTTGTGTTATATAATAAAAAATGTATAAATAACAAGGATTTCTTCGGGTATTTATTTAATTTTCATTCAAATTAAACTATTCGAATATATCTTAACTAATGAATTTCGGAGGTAGTTTATCATGTTTTGGCTACAATTTCTTACCTTGTTACTCTGTATTTTTATTGGTGCACGCCTAGGCGGAGTTGGTTTAGGAGTAATGGGTGGAGTTGGTATGGCAATACTCGTTTTTGTCTTCCACCTACAACCAACCGCGCCTCCTATCGATGTAATGCTTATGATTTTGGCAGTAATTACAGCTGCTGGTGCTTTGCAAGCTGCTGGAGGAATGGACTATCTTGTTCATCTAGCTGAAAAGGCATTACGAAAAAATCCAAAGCGTATTACTTTTTTTGCTCCAATTGTTACTTATTTATTCACACTATGTGCAGGTACTGGTCACGTTGCCTATTCTGTACTTCCTGTTATTGCAGAAGTCTCTCGTGAATCAGGGATTAGACCGGAACGCCCAATGTCGATTGCCGTAATCGCTTCTCAACAAGCAATTACAGCTAGTCCAATTTCAGCTGCCACAGTTGCTCTTTTAGCAATGTTAGCTGACTATAAAATCACCTTATTAGATATTTTAAAAGTAAGTATCCCTTCTACTTTCATCGCTTGTATGATAGCTGCATTCGTTGCTAGTAAGATGGGAAAAGAATTAAATGAAGACCCTGAATACTTAAAACGATTAAAAGAAGGAATGATTCCTAAGCTTGAAGAGAAAAAAGCATTTGTAGGTGTAAAGGGCGCAAAATTATCAGTTATCCTTTTCCTAGTAGGAACCTTCCTTGTTGTACTTCTTGGTTCATTTGAAGCACTTCGTCCAGGATGGATAGTTGATGGGAAGTTAGCTCGTCTTTCCATGCCGAACACAATTGAGATGGTTATGTTAACTATCGCGGCTCTTATTATTATTTTCTGTAAACCAAATGTAGAAAGCATTGTGTCTGGTAACGTCTTTAAAGCAGGAGCAACAGCAGTTGTTGCTATTTTCGGTATCGCTTGGATGGGAGATACTTTCTTTAACGGAAACTTAAATATGATTCAAGGATCCATTCAGCATTTAGTAACAAGTGCACCTTGGCTATTTGCCATCGCACTATTCATTCTATCTATTTTACTGTACAGCCAAGCTGCAACAGTACGTGCCTTAATGCCACTTGGACTATCTCTTGGCATTCCACCAGCGCTACTGATTGCTATGTTCCCTGCAGTAAATGGATATTTCTTCATTCCAAACTATGGAACAATCGTTGCTGCTATTAACTTTGACCGTACTGGTACAACAGGTATCGGTAAATACGTATTAAATCATAGTTTTATGATTCCTGGCTTAATCGCAACATTTACTTCTATCGGAATTGGAATGCTCTTAATTTCAATTATGTTTTAAAGAAAAAGCACAAACCTTTATTTAAAAAGGTTTGTGCTTTTTTAATCAAATGTTTGTTTAAATTTTGGGGCAGTCTATTTCTCCATGTAGCACTTAAAATACTACACGTCCTTCCCTACAAACTTCTCTTTACTTCTTCAGCTAATTTTCTCGTACTTTCATACGCAGATTCAGCTAAACTAATTGCTGAAATAACTGAAACACCGTCCGCACCCGCTTCTATAACTGCCGCTGTATTTTCAATTGTAATCCCACCAATACCAACGATTGGCACTGTAATTCCTTGTTCTCTAAAATAGGCTAATCCTTTCGTTCCTTGAACCGCTTTCGTATCTTTTTTCGTACTCGTTGGGAAAATAGGTCCAACGCCTAAATAATCTGCTCCATTTTCGATTGCAAAGCGTGCTTCTTCAATTGTATGAGCAGATACGCCGATAATTTTATCTCCCATTTTTTCACGAACAGATGTAATTCCTTCATCATCTTGTCCGACATGAACACCATCTGCATCTAATTCAATGGCTAATTCTACATCATCATTTACAATGAAAGGAACACTATATTCATTACAAAGCGTCTGCAATGCTTTTGCAAAGCGCACTCTATCTTCTCCGATTAAAGAACCTTCCCCCTTCTCGCGAAACTGAAAAATTGTCACTCCACCATCTAACGCTTCTTTCAATACAGCTAAAGGATCCCTCGTGCAGTTATTACTTCCCATAATAAAATACACTTGCAATAGCTTAGACATTTTATCTATTTCAATGCGTGCCATTTCTTTCACTCCCTCTTACTCTAACTCCTCAATCTTTCCATACTTCTCAATATCACTAGAAGTAGTATTCGCTAACTGATTTAAAAATTCAATTTGGAAACTACCAGGTCCCTTTTCCACGGTCTTAGCAGCTGCCAGTTCCGAAGCTACACCATAAAACGTTAATGCTGCTACTGCTGCTTTTACATAATCTTTTTCCACTGCTACAAATGCTCCTATTACAGAAGTTAGTAAACAACCTGTTCCCGTAACTTTCGTTAAAATAGGGTGACCATTTCGAATAACAATAGTTCTCTCTCCATCTGTAACAACATCTTCTTTTCCAGTAATGACCGCAACTGTATTTAGTTCATCTGCTGCCTGCCTTGCAATACTTACAACATTGCCATTTCCAGTACCAGCGTCTACCCCTTTAATTTCCCATCTCTCATTAATAACGTTCGCTATTTCAGCTGCATTTCCGCGAATACTCGCTAATTCAATTTCAGCCGGAATATGTCTCGCAACTTCTGTCCGATACGATGTTGCTCCTGCACCAACTGGATCAAACAGTACTGGTACATTGTTCACATTTGCTGATTTACCGGCAAGTAACATCGCTTCTACTTCTTCAGGACGAAGTGTTCCCATATTTAATACTAACGCTCCAGCAATGCTAGCCATTTCTGCCACTTCTTCTTTTGCATACGCCATTACAGGCGATGCCCCAAGTGCCAACAAACCGTTAGCAGTAAAATTTGTTACAACAACATTTGTAATATTATGAACAAGCGGATTAGATTCTCTCACCAAATCCACTACTTTACTAATTTCTTTCATATTCATCCTTTTCATCTCCTAACTATAATGATGGGAGATACACAAAAAGACACTTTGCGCGTACGCAAAGTGCCTGAATATGTGCTTTTACACTCTCCCTACGCTGGCATTATCCAACAGGTTCAAATGGTCAATGACGGACTAGTAGCCATACTCTCAGTTTGTATCCACAAACTCCCATGTGTTTCTTATTCATCTACTTCAAAGTCTACTCTTATTCTAGTAAAATAACAAGTTCTTTACTTTTCTATTTGATATAGAGGCAACTGATAAAGTGAAACTTTAATCAGTTGGGATTTTGTTAACTCCATTAAAAACAACTGAAATATGGAGCGAAACTGAATCTCAAGAAGATGTATGCTATATTTAACTTATGGAAATTTGAAAGGATGTTTTTAATATGTCAAAAAGCGTTGTAATCGCTGAAAAACCTTCCGTTGCACGAGATATTGCTCGTGTACTGAAGTGTGATAAAAAAGGAAACGGCTATCTTGAGGGTAATAAATATATTGTAACTTGGGCTTTAGGTCATCTCGTTACATTAGCAGATCCAGAAAGTTATGATGTGAAATATAAAAAGTGGAATTTAGAAGATTTACCGATGCTACCTGAGCGTTTGAAATTAACGGTTATTAAACAAACTGGTAAACAATTTAATGCTGTAAAAAGTCAGCTACTTAGAAAGGATGTAAATGAAATTATTGTAGCGACAGATGCTGGACGTGAAGGAGAATTGGTCGCTCGCTGGATTATTGATAAGGTTCGCATTAATAAACCGATCAAACGTCTATGGATTTCATCTGTAACCGATAAAGCAATTAAAGATGGTTTTGCAAATTTAAAACCAGGTAAAGCCTATGATAATTTATACGCTTCAGCAGTTGCGCGTTCAGAAGCTGACTGGTATATCGGTCTTAATGCAACTCGTGCTTTAACGACTCGCTTTAATGCCCAGTTAAATTGCGGCCGTGTACAAACCCCTACTGTTGCTATGATTGCTAGTCGTGAAGATGAAATAAAGAACTTCAAAGCTCAAACTTACTACGGCGTCGAAGCTCAAACAATGGAGAAGCTCAAACTTACTTGGCAAGATGCAAATGGCAATAGCCGTAGTTTTAATAAAGAAAAAATCGATGGTATTGTAAAACGTTTAGATAAACAAAATGCTACTGTTGTGGAAATTGATAAGAAACAGAAGAAGTCATTCTCTCCTGGTCTTTACGATTTAACTGAATTGCAACGTGATGCGAATAAAAAGTTCGGTTACTCTGCTAAAGAAACATTAAATATTATGCAAAAATTGTATGAACAGCATAAAGTACTAACGTACCCTCGTACAGATTCACGCTACATTTCATCTGATATCGTTGGAACACTTCCAGAACGTCTAAAAGCATGTGGTGTTGGAGAATACCGTCCCTTCGCACATAAAGTATTACAAAAGCCTATCAAACCTAACAAATCATTTGTTGATGATAGTAAAGTAAGCGATCATCATGCGATTATTCCAACAGAAGGATACGTTAACTTCTCAGCATTCACAGATAAAGAACGCAAAATTTATGATTTAGTTGTAAAACGTTTCTTAGCTGTTTTATTCCCAGCATTCGAATACGAACAACTAACGTTACGCACAAAGGTCGGCAATGAAACATTCATTGCACGCGGAAAAACGATTTTACATGCTGGTTGGAAGGAAGTATACGAAAATCGATTTGAAGACGATGATGTAACTGATGACGTAAAAGAGCAGATTCTACCTCACATTGAAAAGGGCGATACATTAACTGTAAAGTTACTTATGCAAACATCAGGTCAAACGAAAGCACCTGCACGCTTTAATGAAGCAACTTTACTTTCAGCAATGGAGAATCCTACAAAATATATGGATACGCAAAATAAACAACTTGCTGATACGTTAAAATCGACTGGTGGATTAGGTACTGTAGCGACACGTGCAGATATTATCGACAAACTTTTCAATTCTTTCTTAATTGAAAAACGTGGTAAAGATATTCACATTACATCAAAAGGTCGTCAATTACTTGATTTAGTACCAGAAGAATTAAAATCACCTACACTAACTGGTGAGTGGGAACAAAAACTTGAGGCAATTGCAAAAGGAAAACTAAAGAAAGAAGTATTCATTTCGGAAATGAAGAACTATACGAAAGAAATTGTTTCTGAAATTAAATCGAGTGATAAAAAATATAAACATGACAACATTTCAACGAAGTCTTGTCCAGACTGCGGTAAACCAATGCTAGAAGTAAACGGCAAAAAGGGAAAAATGCTCGTATGCCAAGATCGTGAATGTGGTCATCGTAAAAATGTATCTCGTACAACAAACGCTCGCTGTCCGCAATGTAAGAAGAAACTAGAATTACGTGGTGAGGGTGCAGGCCAAATTTTCGCATGTAAATGTGGCTATCGTGAGAAATTATCAACATTCCAAGAACGACGTAAAAAAGAATCTGGAAACAAAGCCGATAAACGCGACGTTCAAAAATATATGAAACAACAGAAAAAAGAAGAAGAACCATTAAATAACCCATTCGCAGAAGCATTAAAAAAATTAAAATTTGATTAAACAAAAAGGTTCCTACCTCTATCGGTAGGAACCTTTTATTTTAGTGAATGATTTTACTTCCTTTTGCATTCTCAACAAATTTTTCACTTGATTTGTTAATTGGTGTTTTCAGTAATAACGCAGCAACAATCATAACTACTACGAAAGCACTTAACACAAGTAAATCTCGTGTTACGATATCCCAAAGCATTCCGCCAACTGTTTCACGAATTGCGCTAATTGCGTATGTGAATGGTAAGAACGGATAAATCGCTTGGAAGAACGCTGGTGTCATTTGGATTGGGAATGTTCCGCCCGATCCTGCTACTTGTAGTACAAGTAAAATGATCGCCATCGATTTCCCAACGTTTCCGAAAATAGAAACGAGTGAGTATACGATACAAACGAAGACTCCACCAATAAATAAACTAAATAACACAAACCAGAACTTATCGACTACGTACGTACCGAGTAAGAATATATCTCCCATCGATACGATAAACGCTTGTGAAAGACCTATCGTTAAGAATGTTAATAAACGTCCGAAGTAAATTTCATGGCTCTTATAATTCGCGCCCTCTTCGTGTACTTCTACCGTTAATAATGAAACCATTAATAATGCGCCTACCCATAATGCAAGCACTGTATAGAATGGTGACATCGCTGAACCATAGTTCGGCATCGCAAATAATTTATTTTCTTTTAAATTTACTGGATTCGCAAAGTAATCACTTTGCTTTTCAACATCATTTTTCAATAAACGTATGATGTCTTTTAAATCCTCTTCAGATTCAAAATCACGAATTTTATCTGCTAATTCTTTAATCTTTTTCTCAGTCTCCGGCATTTCAGCTTTAATATCTGCCAATTTCTTTTTCCCGTCTACTAAGCCTTTTGATGAATCTTCTAGTAATTTTTTAACATCTGGAAGCTTTTTGTCTGCATCATTTAAAATTTGAGTTGTATTTTTCGACATCTCTTTTGTACGAGCTATTGCTGTATTGAAATTAGGTACAATTTCTGAATCATACGTCGATAATACATCTGTTAATTGAGCTGATCCGCCCTTCGCAGCGTTGTTAATACTTTCAATTACATCTTTTGTAGGTTTCTGGCCATTGTTAAGAAGTGTAATCCCCTTATTCGTTGCATCTACACCTTTTTGCAGACTACTTTTCGCTTTGTTTAATTTTGCGATTCCATTATTAAGGTTTTTATCACTATTTACATCCGCTAAAACCTTATTTGTACTTTCTAGAACTGGAATCATATCATCAATTAAACCGATTCCAGATTGGAATTGACCATTTAAGCTATTTAAAGCTACTTTCGTTGAATCTAAACCGTTAATACCTCTATTTTGTACATCTTCTTTTGCTTTCTGTAAATCTGCTTTTGCACCCTCAATACCATTTTTTACTTTATCGTAATCTGCTTTTGCATTATCATATACTGCATTTGCATCAACTTTAGCTTGATCGACTGTGCTAACTGCTTTTTTATAATCTGCTACAAACGTTTCATTATAATCTTTTTCAGCTTGATCAATTAATCCATTTGCTGCATCTAATTTTTGATTCGCTACATCTGTTACATCTTTCTTTACTTCTTGTCCTTTGCCAATAACATTTACAATATCTTTAATACCGTTATTTGCATTTTCCATACCTTTTTTAACATTAGTTAAGTGATCCACTCGCCCTTTGAAAAAGCTTTGACCAAAATCAGTAGTCGCCGATTTTTGAAGTTCAGTAAAGAAATTAATAAGATATGAAATACCATCTGTACCAGTTTGTAATCGTTCTGATACCGCATTTAAATCTCTCTTTGCTTGTTCTGGATCAAACTGACCATTTTGCAATCCATTTAAAACACTTTTCCCATAAGCTGTTCCTGCACGTGATGAACTTAAAACATTATTTACTGTTTGATTAATATTTTGCGCTATACTCTTATAACCATCACTATTCAACTTAGAAAGATCTGGTCTCGCTGGGAATTCAGGTAATCCATTCATTCCAGACAAGTCAGGAATATTTAGTTCTACACCTGGATTCATTAAAAAGTCAGTAAATGCAGCTGCACTATCCATAACGCCTTTTGCTGCTACTAAATCATTTCTTATCGTTCCTGGAGCGTTTTTTAATGTTTGATCTTGTCTTGCAAAGAACTTATCTAAATTCCCTAATGCTTCTTGCCCATCATTAATAACACTCTCTACAACTGGCAACTCTTTTTGCGCTACTTTCACAACATCCTCTGCTCGAGTCGCATCATCTAACGCCTTATCCATCAATGTATTCATTTCTGGGAACTGCGCTTCTAACTTAAAGACAAGATCTTTTACTTTCTCGATACTTGGTAAGTTTGTTTCTAAATCGATTCCAAGGTCATTGAAGATTTTAAAAATCTCACCGTTCGCTGTTTTAACGAAGTTTTTACTAATTTCTTCCGTAATACCTGATGCACCTTTTGCTGTAATTTTCGGTGCAATCGCATTTACCTTTTCATTTACATAGTAATCAAGTTCTGGTTTCTGTGGATTTTCATCCAGAACAGTTGCAATTTTTTCAGAGAAATCTTTTGGAATCGTAATACTTGCATAATAATCTCCACGCTCAACTCCGTAAATTGCTTGTTTTTCATCTACAAATTTCCAGCCAAGATTTTTGTTTTTCTTAAGGGAGTCTACAATCTCTTTCCCGATATTAATATCTTTCCCTCTTAAATTAGAACCTGCATCTTGGTTAGAAACTGCAATGGGAACCTCTTTTGTATTTCCATATGGATCCCAAGAAGCTTTAATGTTAAACCATGCATATAACGATGGTAAAATCATTAATCCTAAAACAATAACAATTGCAGCCCAATGTTTGGCTACATTCCGTAAATCTGTCTTATAAATACGCCAAATCTGTTTCATAGAAGTTATCACCTAATTATATATTTTTCCTTCTTTAGAAAATGATACATACATTTTGCAATTATATCACTTTCTACATCGTGTATTAACCAAAAACGTACTATTTTTTCCCATTAACTTTCACTTACTTCATTATATAACGAAGTGAGTCAAAGTATGAATACAAAATGACCAAATCGGTTTTACATTCAATAATAACAAATATATATGAAATGTCATAAAAAATACAAGTATTTTCTCTTGGAAATACTTGTATTCCTAAAAAAAATCCTCACAGCTTTTATTCTCTGTGAGGATTTCTTCTATTATATATCCAATTGAACCTCTACACCGAAATGATCTGAAATTACATTTCTGTTTGTACCATTAAAAATAACTTTTGAAGAATGAACTTTTTTACTTTGGTTACACAATATTAGATCGATTCGCAAATTATGTTTATTTTCATCCCAACCAGCAATCTCACCTTGGACAGTCGTTCCTTCATCCTTCTCTATTGCTAATTCATATGTGTCATACAACCCTTTTTGCATCATATACTCATAACCTTCGCCTTTCAATCGAGCATTGTTATTAAAATCCCCCATTAAGAAGGCGAGCTTATTGCTATCTACACGCTCCATCAAACGATCGACTTGACCTTTGAATGACTCTTCTTCATCATTCCACCAACCGAGATGACAAGAGTAAAACGTTATATCCTTACCATTATAAGCAATTGTTGTACTTACAATTTTACGCGTTTTCCAATACGTTGTATCCTCGTTTTCTGAAATGAAGAACGTATCTTCTTTTATAATATTATGCTTCGTTATAATTGCTAATCCTTCTTCGTACACATCATAACCAATATGAGAGAAATCCCAAGTAATATTGTAATCTTTTACATGTAGCGCTTTTAACTCTTCTAATAGTAAAAGTCCAAAATTATCTTTTTTCTTGTTACCGCATACATTTTCAGCTTGTATGGACTGACTTACTTCTTGCAATGCGATGACATCGTACTCTTCTTCTTGAATTACTTTAGCAAGGTATTGTATCTTTTCTATTTGATTCTCTTCTTGCCAAGAATGACAGTTTAAAGTTAGCAATTTCATATTATTACGCACCTAACATATCTTGAATGTCTGACTTTAATACGTCAGCTTTCGGACCATATACCGCTTGTACACCTTTGTCTTTTACAATAAGCCCTAAAGCACCATTTTGTTTCCACTGTGCTTCTGGTGCAACAACATCTAAATCTTTTACTGTTACACGTAAGCGTGTCATACAAGCATCTACGTCAGCAATATTTTCTTTTCCACCTAATAAATCGATAACTTTTGTTGCTAATGAACCGTCTTGTACATTTCCTGTTCCTTCTGATGCCTCATCTTCATTATCAATATAGTTACCTGCACGCCCTGGTGTTGGTAAATTGAATTTTTTAATTAAGAAATTAAATAGTGTAAAGTTAAGACCGAAGAACACTAATGAAACAATAACAAAGTTGATTAAGTCTCTTGTTAAACCTGCGTTAACCATCATTGGCGTACGAGTAATTAACTCAATAAATCCAAATGCATGAACACGTAAGTTAATTAAATCAGCTAGCGCGAATGCAAGTCCTGTTGTAATAGCATATACAACATATAATACTGGAGCAATAAACATGAACATGAATTCAATTGGTTCTGTTACACCTGTTAAGAATACTGCTAATGCTGCTGATAAAAACATTGGTTTATATTTTGCACGCTTTTCTTTATCAACGTTACGGAACATCGCAAATGCAATTCCCATTAAAGCTGCTGTTGAGCCGATAACTTGTCCAGCTTTGAAACGAGCTGGTACAACGTTATTTAATAAATCGTTATATGCCTTCGTATCTCCATTTGCTAATAAATTATTTAAATCTGTAATCCATGCAAGCCATAATGGATCTTGTCCTGCTACAACTTGTCCAACTTTTGAACCAGTTAGCATCGTATATGTTCCGCCTAGCTCTGTATAGTTCATCGGAATCGTTAACATATGGTGTAAACCAAATGGTAATAATAAACGCTCTAACGTTCCATATACAAACGGTGCAACAACTGGTGCACTATCTTTTGAAGCTGCAATCCAGCGACCAAATTCATTTAACCCACTTTGGATGAATGGCCATAGAAGTGATAATACAATCGCAGTAACTGTAGACCAAAGAATTACAACGAATGGTACAAATCGTTTTCCATTAAAGAATGCTAATGCCTGTGGCAGTTTATTATAGTTATAATATTTGTTATATAAAGTAGCTCCTAAGAAACCTGTGATAATCCCTACGAACACTCCCATGTTTAATGCAGGTGCACCAAGTACAGAAGTAAAGTAATCTTTTACAATTAAATCTCCCGCTATTACTGAAGAAACTTTCGCTTTTGAATCCGCTAACATTTCAGCGTTTACCCCAAATATAGCTCCTGTAATTCGGTTTGTTAAGACGAATGCTAATAGCGCTGCAAATGCACCACCTGCGCGATCTTTCGCCCAAGATCCCCCAATTGCTACTGCGAATAAGATGTGTAGATTTGTAATGATTGCCCAACCGATGTCTTCCATTACGCGAGCGATTGTATGAACTGCGTTAACATCCCCAGCAGACATACCAATTAACTTACCGATGGAAATCATTAAACCAGCTGCTGGCATTACGGCTACAACAACTAATAACGCTTTCCCGAACTTTTGCCAAAAATCAAAAGACGTAATTTTCATCTGTTCTTCCTCCCCTTTATTTATAAAAACATAATGATTTAAATTATAATTTCTGTTCCCTTTATGAAAACGATTCCTTATGTTACTTTATTTTTATCTTTACGCAACCGTTTTCATAAATCTATTTTAATAAAAGCGTTTTCACTTTGCAATAGAAATTTATTTTTTTTCATAAAAAAAGATGCTCAAAGAGCATCCTTTTTTATTATGAAATGCGATAAACCCTTGTTTCATAAGGCTTTAAAGCAATTGTTGTTACTTCTTCATGTTCCGCAACTTCATAGTTATTTAAAAGCAAACGTTTGCGTTCTAGTGCAAATGAACCCTCATTATACACAGCTTCCTCTTTTGAGATATTACTAATTACAATGACTTTTTCATCCTGTAACGTACGTGTATATGCATAAATTTGTGGATCGTCTTCTAAAAGTAAATCATACGTACCATAGTTCAGTACATCGTGCTCTTTTTTCAGGGCAATCATTTTCTTATAGAAATTGAAAATAGACTTTTCTTCATTTTTTTGCTTTTCAACATTAATTTCTTTGTAATTTGGATTCATGCTAAACCAAGGTGTACTTGTTGTGAAACCAGCATTCATCTCATCATTCCACTGCATAGGTGTACGTGAATTATCGCGGCAAGAAGCCCATATAATCTCCATCATATCTTGATGTGGTACGCCCTCTGCAATTTTCTCGCGATATAAATTTTTAATTGCTACATCATCGTAATCTTCAATATTTGGTAACTGAACATTTGTCATACCAATTTCTTGGCCTTGATAAATAAAAGGTGTACCGTGCATAAAGAAATACATCGCCCCTAGAGCTGTTGCACTTTCACGCCAATATTGTTTATCATCTCCCCATGTTGAAACAATACGTGGTTTATCGTGATTCTCAATATATAAAGCGTTCCATCCTTTATTTTCTAATCCTTTTTGCCATTTCGTTAATACTTTTTTCAATCCTACAACATCAAGGTCTTTCTTCTTCTCTGCATCCCATAAACTTAAATGTTCAAATTGGAATACCATATTGAACTTACCTTGCTCTTCTCCAACCCAAAGCTCAGCATCTTCAATCTTAACACCATTTGCTTCACCAACAGTCATAATATCGTACTTAGAGAATGTATTTTCTTTTAGCTCTTCTAATAAAGGTTGAATACCTTTCACATTCATATGTTTATCAAAAGATGGCACATATTTTAACCCTTTTGGATTTGGCATATCCTTGAGGCCTTCTTCTTTTTTAATATGACTGATCGCATCAACGCGGAAACCATCAATACCTTTATCAAGCCACCAATTAACCGTATCGTATAGTACTTCGCGAACTTCTTTATTCTCCCAGTTTAAATCTGGTTGTTTACGTGAGAATAAATGTAAATAATATTGTTCTGTTTCTTCATCATATTCCCATGCCGAACCATTAAAAATACTTTCCCAGTTGTTTGGCTCCGCACCATCTTTACCATCATGCCAAATATACCAATCACGCTTCGGATTATCTTTAGATGAACGTGATTCAATAAACCATGGATGTTCATCACTCGTATGATTAATAACTAAATCAATAATAAGCTTCATATCACGCTTATGAACTTCATCTAGTAAAGCATCAAAGTCTGCCATTGTACCAAACTCATCCATAATATCTTGATAATCACTAATATCATAACCATTATCATCATTAGGCGACTTATACATTGGACAAATCCAAATTACATCTATACCTAAATCTTTTAAATAATCCAGTTTTGCAATAATACCTTGTAAATCTCCAATACCATCACCATTTGAATCCATAAAGCTTCGTGGATAAATTTGATAAGCAACCGCTTCTTTCCACCATGTCTTATTCATAGTCATTCTCTCCTTTTGCATCCCATCGGAAATTTTATGCAAACGTTTTCGTAACACTATCATAACAAAATATGAACAGTTTGCAACTGTTTTCATTGAACTCTATGTAGATTCTTTATTCTTATGCTTTATTTATTTCTCACAAAGGTAAATCTCATTCTTCACCTCTCCTTGTCCACGCGTATTACAGACATTTTTCATATATTAATAAAAAACTCTGATTATTTTAGAAAGGAGTAATAAATTGAAGCAAACAAAATTAACAGGTCGTATCGTTGTTCCCACAGATCCTGACTACGACGTAGCCCGAATGAATTTAAATTTAAGTATTCCAAAACTCCCTTGTATTATTGTTTTTTGTCAAAATAACAAGGATGTCTGTAACGCCTTAAAATGGGCACGTGAACGTCATATACCATTTCGGTTAAGAAGTGGACGTCATAGCTATGAAAATTTTTCTCTTTTAAATAGAGGACTTATTATTGATGTGAGTGAAATGCATCGCATTACTGTTAATACAGAGAAATTAACAGCAACAATTGAGGCTGGTGCAAATCTTGGCACTGTTTATAAAGAACTTTGGAATTACGGTGTTACAATTCCTGCTGGTACAAGTGCAAGCGTTGGAGTTGTTGGATTAGCACTTGGCGGTGGCATTGGTATGCTTTCGCGCTTATATGGATTAACATGTGATCAATTAATGGAAGTGGAAATGGTAAAAGCATGTGGAAAATTTGGTGCAAAACTCATTCGTGCAAATGAACAAGAAAACTCTAACCTTTTTTGGGCATGCCGTGGTGGCGGTGGTGGAAACTTCGGAATTGTCACTTCCTTAACTTTTCGAGTCCACCCGATAAAAAATGTATCAATTTTCTCAATTACATGGGAATGGGAAGACTTTATTGCTGCATTTCAAGCGTGGCAAAACTGGGCACCTTATATAGATGAACGTCTCACTTCATCGATTGAATTATTCGCCAAGCACCGAAATAAAATTGAAGCACAAGGCGAGTTTGTCGGTTCTCCCTCTGAACTCCATTCCCTATTATCCCCTCTTCTTGAAACTGGTAGCCCCTCTCTCTTTATAGAAGAAGTTCCTTATATAAAGGCTGTTGAATTTTTTAATGGAGGTAACATCCCTGAAAATTTTAAGCGCTCTGGTTCCTATGTCTATAAACCTATTCCCCTTAAAGGCATTCAAATCATGCAATCCTTTCTTTCTCATGCACCAAATAAAGATGCTAGTATTTGGCATCAATCGCTCATAGGTGCTGTTGAAAATATTTCGCCGAATGAAACGGCTTATTTTCATCGTAAAGCAATTATCGCTCAAGAATACATTACCTCTTGGAAATGCGATGATGAAGAAAATCGAAATATACGCTGGGTTAAAGGTTTACGAGAAAGCTTAGATCCTTATACACTAGGTGACTATGTGAACTGGCCCGATATCGACATTAAAAATTGGCAAACTAGTTATTATGGCTCTAACTTTCACAGATTACGTAAAGTAAAAACTATGTATGATCCTTGTGATGTTTTTCATTTCCAACAAAGTATTCCTCCTTTTCATACGTGAAAAAAGGGGATAACATAAAAAAATCATCCAATATACCGTTACCTCGCAGTATGTTGGATGATTCAAGTTGATTTTCTATATCGTTTCAAATTCTTGCTCCTACTCATAAACTTTTACTTACAGATTAATTGTATTTCGTATCATTTTCATGCAATGAATGTAATTTAATATTTGGTACTTTATCTTTTTCAATACCTCTATTATAAGAAACAGGAACTTGAAATTCAAATTGCTTTGTCTCATGTTTTTGTAAATAGACTGGTTTCGGTACTGGATAGCTTTTTGAATTCTCGTTTGCACTATCATATAAAACAACTTTTAATGCTTGTGAATGATTACGATAATTTTTTAAAGTAACAATGCACTTCGGTTGGATATTCTCTCCATTTTTCTCCATTCTACACTGGCTATCTTCTTTTTTATATTCTATTGCTTCTACCCCTGTTTTTCCTGCATAATACCATGTTTTATTCAATGTCTGGAGGATTGTATTTAAAATAAACGGCATCATTACAATCAAAATACTAGTACCTACTACTTTTATTTTATTCATTTTTCTAAATGTACTAGACTCCTTTTTTCCTAGCCATTTTAAAAATAATATAAATGCAATTACATGTAGTATGAAAGAAACAATCAATATATTTGAGACTTTATAATCCATATAAACATACGTATGTATCGGAATCTTATAGACATTGAATAGTTTTTCCCCAATTAATTCATTATCATTTGGAATTTTTAATAATAACAAAACCCCTATACTGTAACAAATAGCTACTAATCGATCATACTCAATACGAATCATTCTTTCTCCCCTTCACTTTGTATTTTATTATCGATTTTAGCTATTATTACCATACTATACAATCTTTTTATAGAGGATAACGTAAAAAAGTTCCTTATAAATATATAAAGAACCTTATTAATATACACTATGAATTAAAAAATCAATATACAATTTTCACATAGAGATTTCTTCAAAATATGTTGGATCATGTATTGTAATTTTTTTATCTAAAATTGTAACAATGCTATCATTTTTTAATTGTTTTAATACGCTGCTAACTGTCTCTCGAGATGTTCCAGATATTTTGGATATTTCAATTGTTGTAAGTGGACATGAAATTACAATCTTTTCTCCACTCTGTTCTCCTAAATCCTGCATTAAATAATTTAACGTTTGGATAACACGATCTTGTGCATTAGGAATTGTAATATTTTGCACTCGATTTTCGTTCAATTTTAATATAGATGATAATTGCTGAACAACGTACATCAATTGTGTTCTGCTGGACTTTACCATATCTTCAAAGATTACCGTTGGAATATAATATACCTCCACATCCGTCATTGCTTCTGCTGTATAGTTATATCCTCTGTCTGTAAACATACCACCATAAGGAAAAATAGAATACCGCTTTACATAGTCATCGTATAATAAGTTCCCATTTTGATTAACCCGCTCTAACTTTACAAAACCATCTAACATGAAGTAAATTCTTTCCCTTGAATCCCCTTCAAAAAATAAAAATTGACCTTTTTTATAAGTTCGCCAATAAACAAACTCTGTTAAGCCTTTCAATTTTTTTTCTGTTAAATGAGCAAATAATTCGAACTGCTTTAAGTCTTTCACTACGTTCCGTCTATTCATAAAATTCCCTCTCTCTTGCTGTATGTTGGAGCGAAAAATCAAGAAAGCGTATTCAATTTGAATTTTATCATAATTAACTTGTATATTCAGATTTCATCATGAAAACTTTATGAACAATGAGTACAAAAAATATTAATAAATAAAAAGAATGAAGTTATTAACCTCATTCTTTTTTTACTACTAAGTAGCGTACATAATAATTTAAACATACATGCATACATTCTGTTTTGAAATAATAGTACCGGCTTTTTCTTCTAGTGCTTCATATACTTTTTCTAAAGACGTAATAATCGTTTTTCTTTTTGGATTTGTATTAACAAAATTAATAGCAGCTTCGATTTTTGGAAGCATGCTTCCCGCAGCAAATTGTTGTTCTTCAATATATTCTTCTAATTGATTCACTGTGACATGCTCTAATTTTTTTTGATTCGGTTGATTATAATTTACATACACATAATCAACTGCAGTTAAAATAACGAGCGTATCGGCATCTACTAATTCTGCTAATTTCTGCGCAGCGAAATCTTTATCGATAACCGCTTCAGTTCCTTTTAACCCTTCTTCAGAATCAATTACTGGAATTCCACCTCCGCCCACAGCTATTACTATGTTTCCATCTTCGACCAAAGAATTAATCACTTTATGTTCATGAATACTTACAGGCTTCGGTGATGGAACAACACGTCTCCATCCTCTACCAGCATCTTCTTTAAACACTGCTTTTGTTTCATCCATTAATTTTCTGGCCTCTTCTTCTGTATAAAAAGGACCAATTGGTTTAGTTGGATTTTTAAATGCCTCATCTTTTTTATCCACAACAACACGTGTTATAACCGTTGCTACATCTTTGTTTATATTCCGTTTTTTCAATGCCTTTTCAATTGCATTTTCCATCCAATATCCAATCATCCCTTGGCTCATTGCCCCACAAGTATCTAATGGCATTGCAGGTGTCTTTTCCGTTTCTGCAGCTTTTTGCTGTAATAAAATATTCCCCACTTGTGGGCCATTTCCATGCGCAATTACTATATCCACATCATTTTCCATTATTTTCACAAGTTGTTCTGCCGTTTTTTCCAACGCTTCTTGCTGCGCTCCCGCAGTAGCTTCTCCAGACTGTATCGCATTTCCCCCTAGTGCAACTACAATTTTTCTTCGTGCCATATTCCAGCCCTCCAGTTGATTTCGCTTTCACAGCGCTTTATAAAGTAATACTGCCTGTAATTAATCCATAAATCGCAAAGAATGCTAAAGCACCAATTGCTACGGATGATGCTAATTCCACTCGAGTAAATATTTGCTTCGAACTCTTTTGCTTTTGAACATTGTAAAAAATAAAAATACCTGGCGCATATAAAGTCATTGTTAATAATAAATACTCTAAACCGGCTGCATAAACTAACCACACGCCATAAATACTTGCAATCAAGCCAATTATTATATTTTTATTTCGATCTGCTTCTTCAGACTTTAAGCTATGCTTCAGTTGATAAAATGCTGAAAAAGCATATGGGATTAAAATAGCTGAAGATGCTAAAGAGAATGCAAAGTTATACGCCTGATCAGAAACGACGAATGTTAACAAGAATATTTGTATTAAACCATTTGTTATCCATAATGAATTTACTGGAGCCTTATTTTTATTTTCTTTTGCGAACCATTTTGGAAATACTCCATCTTTAGCCGCTAAATATGGAATTTCAGAAGCGAGCAAAGTCCAACCTAACCAAGCACCTAATACAGAGATGACTAAACCTAAATTAATAAAGATAGCACCCCATTTTCCAACAACACTTTCAAACAAATAAGCCATAGCCGGATTTTTCAAACCTGCAATGTCTGCTTGCTGCATAAGTCCAAGAGACAATAATGTGATTAAAATGTAAATGATGAGTGTACCAATTAAGCCAATAACGGTTGCTTTCCCTACATCACTTCTATTTTTTGCTCGACTGGATAAAACAACAGCCCCTTCTACCCCAATAAATACCCATAAAGTTACAAGCATTGTACTTTTAACTTGGCTGCCAACTGCTCCCCATGAAAAAGAACCAGTTTGCCCCCAAAATCCATCTAAGAACGTATCAATATGAAACGCAAAGATTCCTATGACAATAAATACAAATACAGGTACTAATTTTGCGATTGTAGTTACTAAATTCACAAGTGCTGCTGATTGAACTCCACGTAAAATTAACATGTGAACACACCATAATAATACGCTTGCACCAATAATGGATTCTACATTTTGACCGCCTTCAAAGATCGGGAAGAAATATCCTAATGAAGAAAACAATAATGTACCGTAAGCTACATTCCCAAGCCAAGCAGATAGCCAGTATCCCCACGCACTATTAAACCCCATAAAATTACCAAACCCTGCTTTTGCATAGCTAAAAATACCACCATCTAAATCTGGCCGTTTTACAGTTAGATTTTGAAAAGATAATCCGAGTGCGATCATCCCAATTCCTGTTATAACCCAGCCAATAATAATGGCTCCAGCACCAGCACCTTTTGCCATATCACTCGCTAAATTAAAGGCTCCACCGCCAATCATAGACCCAACTACAAGAGCCGTTAGTGTAAACAACCCTAATTTCTTATCTTCACCCATTCCACTCACCTCTCTTTAATTGCAATAACAATACAAAAGCAATAGTGAATGATAGTGTCTAAAGGAGGAGAAAGAAGAAAGGAAGACTCCCTTTCTTCTTTACTCCATGTTTCCTAAAGTAGCTGCCATAACCGCTTTAATTGTATGCATTCTATTTTCAGCTTGATCAAATACTTTTGAATGTTTACTGCGGAATACTTCGTCAGTTACCTCCATTTCTTTCAACCCATATTTCTCATAAACTTCTTCGCCATACATCGTTTCAACATCATGAAATGCAGGTAAACAATGTAAGAAAATCACGTTTTCATTCCCTGTTGCTTTAATCATTTTCATATTTACTTGATAAGGTTTCAATAACTCGACACGTTCAGCAAATTTTTCTTCTTCCCCCATAGACACCCATACATCTGTATAAATTACATCTGCATTCGCAACAGCTTCTTCCACATTACTTGTTATCATTACTTGTTCATTATATTTTTTTGCTAAATCAATTACTTCTTGTGCAGGCCATAAAGATTCCGGTGTACAAATACGTACATCCATTCCAACGATTGCTCCACCAACTAGTAAGCTATTAGCAACATTATTTCGCCCATCGCCAACGTAAACGAGCTTCACATTTTTCAATTTCCCTATATGTTCTCTAATTGTTAATAAATCTGCTAGTGTTTGTGTTGGATGCCACATATCTGTTAATCCATTCCAAACTGGCACACCAGAATTTCGTGCTAAAGATTCTACAGTTTCATGATTAAATCCACGAAACTCAATTCCGTCAAACATACGCCCTAACACTTTTGCTGTATCCTCTACAGATTCTTTTTTCCCAAGTTGAATATCACCTTTCCCTAAATATTCAGGATTTGCCCCTAAATCTGTACATGCTACTGTAAATGCACAACGCGTACGAGTAGAAGTTTTTTCAAATAAGAGCGCTACATTTTTACCTTCTAAATAATGATGCGGGATACCATTTTTCTTTTTCTCTTTTAATTCTGCTGCCAAATCTAGAAAATATAACAATTCTTCTTGTGTAAAATCTTTTTCTGCTAGAAAGCTTCTTCCTTTTAAATTTGGTCTAGTCATTAACATAATTCATCCCTACTTTCTCCGTTATTTATACTAAATATCTTTACGAACAATTGGCATACTCATGCAACGTGGACCCCCACGACCACGAGATAATTCCGAACTTAGCACCTCAATCACTTCTATACCGTGTTCACGTAATAACGTATTAGATACATAGTTACGATCATATGTAACAACTACACCTGGCGCAATTGCTAATGTGTTCGAGCCATCATTCCATTGTTCACGAGCAGAAGCAATTACATCTCCTCCTCCACATGGAATAAGAACTAATTCACTTAAGCCTAATACCTCTTTTAATGCTTCCATTAAAGAAGTACGATGTGTAATTTTAAGAGTTTCCTCATCTGATCCTTTTTCTAAAATATAAATATTCATATTCCCTTTTGGCCCTTGAATGGCTGGGTGAATTGTAAACTTGTCATAATCAACCATTGTAAATACTGTATCTAAATGCATAAATGCTCGACATTTTGGAATTTCTATTGCTAACACTTTCTTAATTTTATTTTGTCGGCTAAAAAGATTTTTAGCTAAACGTTCAATTGCTTTAGCTGAAGTACGAGCAGATACTCCAATTGCAATTGTTTCTTCATTTAAAATTAGCTCGTCGCCACCTTCAATTGGAAATTTATAATCACGATCTAACCAGATTGGTACATTATGTTTTGCAAATCTTGGATGATATTTAATGATGTACTCCATGAATAATGATTCACGTCTACGCGCTGGTTCTCTCATCTTATTTATCGTTAAGCCATCGCCCACGCTAGCTGCTGGATCACGAGTAAAATATAAATTAGGCATTGGATCTAAGTAAAACGGATAGTGATCTTCCATTAATTCATATAAATGTGTCTTCTTACTTGTTTCAATTTCGTTTTTCCGTACACCGCCCATAATTTTTTGAATTAATTCTTCATTTGAAAAGGAAAGTAAATATTCTTTTAAAGTTTGATGTGCAACATTTACGTCGGCCTGTCCTTCTTTTAAAATACGATCAACAAATTCTTCTCGAAGTTTTTTATCTACTAACGCCTCCGCGGCTAGTTTTTCTAAATAAAGAACTTCAACACCCCGATTGCGTAACGTTTGTGCAAAATAATCATGCTCTTTTTGAATAATTGGTAAGTATGGAATATCGTCAAATAATAATTGCTGCAAATAATCTGGCGTCAAGTTTTCCACTTCTTTACCCGGTCGTTTTAATAAAACCGTTTGTAATTCCCCAATTTCTGAAGTAACATGTATCGGATGTTTCATTTGTTGTACCTCCTTTTAAATATGTTTGATGTCTTACAAGTACATAATAAATGCTCTGTACTTTCATCTTTGTGAAAGCATCCACATTATCATTGTGAAATATTAAACAAGTTATTTTTTTAAAATCATACGAATATGTATTTTTATAACAAACTATCTTGCTTTCTCAATAAAAAATACATATATTACGCATATATGTTGAATATTTAACTTCCGTATTTAAACAAAAATCCTGTTTTTAATTTTATTAAAAACAGGATTTTTGCATCTAAATAATTAAATTTAATCTTTCTTCTATAATCTCCCTATCTGATTTCGACTGTGAAATTATAAGGCATGTATCATTTCCACATATACATCCTATTTTTTCTTTCCAATCTAACTCATCAAATAAAACACCAATAACATGTGCATTACCAGGTAATGTTTTAATAACCATTAATTGATCTACACAATCAATTTTTACAACAACTTCTCGTAATTTTTTCTTTAACTTTATATCAGTTTGTAAATGCTCTTCTGAGAAAACTTTATATATCATTAATCCTTCTTGAGAAGGTACCTTCGTTAAGTTTAACTCACGAATATCGCGAGAAACCGTAGCTTGTGTTACTAATACATCTTTTTTTGCTAACAATTCTACTAATCTTTCTTGCTTATCTATTTCATACTCCTTTACAAATTGTTTAATTAACCGTTGTCTTTTTTCTTTTTTCATAAAAGACACCCCTTTTAATATTATAGCTCGCTATAATTTTCATCCGAAAGGGAGAGAAAAGAATGTTGCGGAAACGTTCATAGTTTAACTGTAAATATTAAATCAAACTAAATAAAAAAGAGAAGAACAGCATTCTGTTCTTCCTTTTACATTGAAAATCGTTCAATTGTTTGTTTCAAATCAGTTGCTTGCTTCTCTAAATCCTTTAATAATTGATCGATTACTATCATATTTTTAGATTGTTGTAGCGTCACACGTGCTACTTCTTGCGAACCAGCTGACGTTTCTTCAGCAATTGCTGCTACAGCTTTTGTTTGTGCTCCTGTTTGATGAATGTGGCTCACTTGTTCATTCATATAACTACTAATTTGCTGAGTTGCATCGGCTACTTCCATAACACTTGATGACATTTCTTTTAAAATTAATTCCGTAGCTTCCCCACGTTTCGCCTCTTCTTTAGCTATTTTCACTTGTTCTGTCATTTTCATTGCAACTTGTTGTACTTCATCTTGCATATTCCGTAATAACTGCGATATGTTTCTTGCAGAATGATCACTTTCATCAGCAAGTTTACGTACTTCTTCCGCAACAACCGCAAAGCCTCTTCCATGCTCTCCTGCGCGAGCTGCCTCAATAGAAGCATTTAGTGCTAATAAATTCGTTTGGCTAGCAATCGCACTCACAACAGACACAATATGTTCTACTTGTTTCATTCGTTCTTCTAACTTCTGTACATTTTGCATTGAATCTTCATTTTCTTTTGCCAATGTTTGAATACCTTGAATTAAAGACGTAAAGACACGAGTACTATGCCCTAAAGCTTCAACCATTTCTGAAGACAATGTATCAGACTGCTTCGCTTTTTCTTCTACTTCACTTGCAATAGAAGTCGTTGTATCAACAGCAGAAACAATTGCTTGAATTGATGCCGCTGATTGCTCAGCGCCTGAAGAAATCTCTGCAAGTGTCTCAGATACACCTTGCGCTTGTCTCGTTGCTTCGCCTGTTTGTTTTCTAATCTGCTGTACTTGATTATTTGTATACGAAAATGTTGTATCAATATTTTTTACCATGCCCCTTAAGTTTCCTAACATCATATTAAATGCAACACTTAAAGATTTAATTTCATCATCTGTCTTCGGTAATGGAACATCTTCACGAATATCACCCTCAGCTGCTTTTCTTGCCGCTTCCTCTAACTTGCGAAGCGGTTTAATTAAAAATACGGCTGCTCCATATGCTAAAATTCCAGACCATACTACCCCTAATAACATAACGATAATATTATATACAGTTTGACTTACATAACTTTGAAAATAATCGTATATCACGTAAATAAAAAATATACTTGTTGAATATGTAATGAAAGCTAAAACTGTAGTGAATAGCATAAGTTGTGTACGTAATCCAAAAGAAAATGTTTTTCTTTCTTTTTCCATCTTCCCTTTCCCCCTTTTTATAAGCAATATAAATACTACCTATATATTATTATCCATATTTTCATTATAGAAGGATATAAAGATTTTAAAAATCATTATTTCTTTGAATATCAAATTGCACGAAAAAAATAAAGGATTCTGACAATTTGTGACTAATAACAGAAATACAGGGCAACATTTGTAAAATATATTTTTAACTGGGGGTTTTGTATGATTCAAGTTCGAAATCTAGTAAAATCATTCGGTTCACTTGATGTGTTAAAAGGAATTGATTTAGAAGTAAAAGAAAAAGAAGTTGTTGTTTTAATTGGTGCCAGTGGTTCTGGTAAAAGTACATTACTTCGCTGTCTTAACTTTTTAGAAATGTACGATGAAGGCGAAATTCACTTACAAGGTGAGCGAATTGATCCAAAGCATTCAAATTTAAATAAAGTCCGTGAAAATGTCGGTATGGTTTTTCAGCACTTTAACCTCTTTCCTCATATGACCTCACTAGAAAACATCATAGAAGCACCTATTCACGTAAAAAAATTAGAGAAAGCAAATGCACAGGATATTGGAAATCAACTTCTCCAAAAAGTCGGCCTTCAAGATAAAGCGGATGTAACTCCTCATCTTCTTTCAGGTGGTCAAAAACAGCGCATTGCCATTGCACGAGCTCTTGCAATGAGCCCTAAGATTATGCTATTTGATGAGCCTACCTCAGCTTTAGACCCTGAACTTGTTGGAGAAGTATTGCAAGTTATGAAAGAACTTGCTGAAGAAGGGATGACAATGGTTATTGTTACTCATGAAATGAATTTCGCAAAAGATGTAGCTGATCGCGTCATATTTATGGACGATGGAAAGATTGTAGAAGATGCTCCGCCAGTACAATTCTTTTCAGCTCCATCACATGAACGGGCAAAACAATTTTTACGCAACGTTTTATAATGTAACTTTTGTTTCAAACGAAAAGGAATACATTCATACGGTGCACAACTAATCATCCAAATAAAATATTTCAATAACATACTAAAAAACCATCCGTATGATCAATATATAGGAGGGGTTTTATGAAAAGAAAACTATTAACCATTGTTGCGAGCATTACACTATGTACATCCTTCATACTAGGAGCTTGTAGCAAAGAAAGCTCTACTACTTCATCAAATAGTGAAAAAGAATTTCGCTATGCGATGAGTGGATTATACAAACCTTTTAACTATAAAGAAAATGACGGCAAACTTGTCGGCTTTGATGTAGAAATCGGTGAAGCTCTTGCTAAAAAGATGAACATGAAGGCTACGCCCGTTACAAACCCATGGGAAACGCTGATTCAAGGTCTTCAAGCGAAGAAATATGATGTAATACTGGGTAGTATGGCAATTACAGAGGAGCGCTTAAAAGCTGTTAGTTTCTCAAATCCGTACTATCGCTCTGGCGCCCAAATTTTTGTGGCTAAAAAGAATACCGCTATCTCTTCTCCAGAAGATTTAAAAGGTAAGAAAATTGGTGTTGTAAAAGCTAGTACCTTTAAAAATCTTGTTGCAAAATATACAGATCAAATCACAGAATATGACAGCGATATTACTGCTCTTATGGACTTAGAGCCTGGGCGTGTTGACGCAGTAATTACGGATCAAATGGTTGGTCTACGTATGATAAAAGAAGGAAAATCGAAGATAAAAGAAGCCGGAAAACCATTAAATCTTGATGAAATGGGAATTGCTATTCGCAAAGATGATAAAGAAATGGTTGAGAAAGTAAATAAAGCGTTAGATGAAATCATTAAAGATGGTACGTATGAAAAGATCAGTAAAAAATGGTTCGGGCGTAATATTCTCGGTGAAGAGGAAAAAACGAAGTAAGTTAGCCATTCAAAAGATTCATAAACAATGCCCCACTGATTAAATGTTCATTTTATGTGGGGCATTTCATTCTCTACTAAAATCTATACAATATGAGGTGAAACGCATGTTTGAAATTTTTATCTCTTCCTATCCCACACTCTTAAAGGCTACTATTGTCACATTACAATTAACATTAACTTCCCTAGTACTCGGTTCATTAATTGGATTATTATTCGCTTTCTTTCGAATCTCTAACAATAAAGTTTTAAATAGTATCGCTCATGTCTACATTGCTATTATTCGTGGTACACCTTTAATTGTTCAAATTGCCATTCTCTATTTTGGAATTACATCCGTTGTTGTTTTCACCCCTTTTTGGGCAGGTGCAATCGCTTTAGCAATTCATAACGGAGCATATATTACGGAAATTTTCCGTGGATCTATTCAATCCGTTGACCGGGGACAATTAGAAGCAGCTCGCTCTTTAGGCATGCCTTATCCTTTAGCTATGCGACGAATTATATTACCACAAGCATTTCGTCTGTCTCTTCCTCCTCTAGGAAACCAATTTATTATCGGATTAAAAGATTCTTCACTTGTTGCTTATGTAGGAATGTCCGAATTATGGGGTTCAGGTTTATCAATTGCAGCAGGTAATTTCCAACAATTAGATACTTACATAATCGTTGGTGCATACTATCTCATACTTGTTCTTCTATTTACTTATTTTGTTAATCTTTTAGAAAAACGACTACAACGAAAAGAAACTAACTCCGTCCAAGTCCATAAAAGGAACAAAAAGGAAGTTTCTTTATAAGAAAAAGCAAGCCTGAGATGGCTTGCTTTTTCATTGCAAAAATATATTAATTTTTACTGATTTACTTTTTTAATACTCTTTTCTTCTTCTATATGTTCCTCACGATATGAAATATTATGAGGATCTAGTCCATTTCCTAAAGAACCATAAAAATGCTCTCTATGCGGATCCACTAATTCACTTCCTTGATAATACACACGTGGTGTATTCCATAGCGCTGCCAAAGCTTTTGTCATCGGCATCTCATGATAGCGTTCCGGCCACATTTCTTTAATCTTCTCTTTTACTAACGGATAGTATTTAGAACTCATAGCGGGAAACAGATGATGTTCTGTATGATATGAGAAATTGAAATGTAAAACGTCTACCCAGCGCGGCACTGTTACTGACAAACAGTTTGCTAACGGATCATTTACTGGAACAATTGGATTTAAGCGGTGATTTGTTGCGATATATGCCATTACAATAAAGTTAGCAATTAACAACGGAATGACATATGCAAATAACCATTTTCCAGGTCCCATAATAAACAATAAACTAATCCAAACTGTCCAAGGCAAAAGAAGTTGAAGCCATACAGATTTTTGATTGGATGACTTGAACTCTTTTATAAAATGAAAGAACATTCGAGTCGAATGCAATGTAAATTGAATTGTTAGTGACAGAAAACTAAAGAATGAACGTACATGTAAAGGCATACGATATACCCAACTCAAAAACTTACTCTTCTTAAGTTTCTCAAGTGTCGGCCATGCATCTGGATCATTCTCTTCATGCTGTGTATGAACATGATGCGTTGCATTATGCCACTTTCTCCAAAGCTTTGGCCCTGTTGATAATGGCATAAATGCAATCGCGCCTAAGAAGTCACGAAGCCATGCCTTTCTTACAACAGTTCCATGTAAAATTTCATGCCCTAAAAATCCTAGTGAAGCAAAACATAATCCAAGAACAATCGCAATTCCTAGATTCGCCCACACATTCAATTCAAATACACCAATCGATATTAATCCCGCCAATGCCACAAGCAAATAAGCCAGTCCACCAAATAAACGAGTAGGCACTGGTTTAAATGCTTTTTTCGGCAAATGTGGTGATACACGTGCTGCATACCACCCAAACGTATGAAGCTCCTTCATCCTTTTGCTCCTTTCTTATGCCGCGCCTTGCGCAACTTACATATATCAATTCTTGCTTCCAGATTGATTTTACTAGATGATCCAAAAAGCATCTACTATAAGGAAAATATACTCACTCTATCGTCACTTATTTTTCGCTTTTATTATCAATGAAAAACATTTCTCTTTTTACTCTCTATCAACCTTTCCACATGATGAATCATAACAATAGAATTTCTATATTGTCAACACCTTTTATGACCTAGTAATAAAAGGTGGTTATATTTTTATAATCATACTTTATTTCACTAAAGAAAATGTATAGATTCCATAAGGATTTACCCACTATATATAGACATTTTCTTAAACGCCATAGACTCTATCTCATTCAATAACTCCCTATGTAATCAACAAACAGAATCACTTGAATTTAGTTTTATATAAATCCTACTACATCATAATGCCCCACCTAATTAATTATATCAAAATAATTTATAACCTCTTTTAATAAAAATAGACTACTTCTAAAACAACACACATGAATTTCATATAATATGGAAATATTAAAAGGAAAATTGTTCTAAAATCAGGAGGTTTCCACAATGACAAGTGATACATTTCCACAACTGCCGCTATCTTATTGGATTGAATCTACTCAGTTTCCTACTTTCCCTCGTTTATCCGAAAATATAAAGACGAAAGTTGCTATTATCGGTGCTGGTATTACAGGTATTACTACTGCCTATTTACTTGCAAAAGAAGGCATCGATGTTGTTTTAATTGATTCTGGTCGTATTTTAAATGGAACGACTGGGCATACAACAGCGAAAGTAACAGCACAACATGATCTTATTTATGATGAATTAATAAATCATTTCGGTGTAGAAAAGGCCCGGCTTTACTATGAATCAAATAATCAGGCTCTACAATTCATAAATAAAACTGTTCAAACATATAAAATCGACTGTAATTTCTCAAATGAAGATTCATATTTATATACAACTACTGATAACGGATTAAGAAATTTATCGAAAGAATATGAAGCTTATCAAAAATTAAATATACCTTGTGACTATGTTCAATCTCTATCGATTCCTATTCCAGTACAATCTGCGCTTGTAATGAAAAATCAAGCACAATTCCATCCCCTTCTTTATTTAAAAACACTTTTAGAAAAGTTTGTGGAGATGGGCGGAAAGGTCTACGAACAAACAACAGCTATGGATGTGGAAAAGGGAGATTATCCACAAATAATTACAAAAGAGGGCCATCATATCACTTGTGAATATGTCGTCTCTTGTTCACATTTTCCTTTTTATGATGCGAATAGCTTTTTCTTTACGCGAATGTACGCAGAACGCTCCTACGCTCTTGCAATAAAAGCAAAAACAGATTATCCAGGTGGCATGTATTTAAGTATTGATGATCCAAAGCGCTCCTTACGCTATATAACAAACAATGGAGAAAAATTAATTTTGATTGGCGGAGAGAGTCATAAAACAGGACAAGGAATAAATACGATGCTTCATTATGAAGCACTCTATTCTTTTGCTGAAGCAACTTTTGGAATAGACGAAGTTCCTTATAGATGGTCAGCACAAGATTTAATCACTCTAGATAAGCTTCCTTATATCGGACATATTAACGAAAGAAATCCAAATATATTTGTTGCAACTGGATATCGCAAATGGGGAATGACAACTGGAACTGCTGCCGCTCACCTACTGAAGGACTCCATCCTAAAAGTTCACAGTCCCTATAAAGAACTGTATGCACCATCACGCTTCCATGCAAATCCAGATATAAAAACGTTCCTCTCCCAAAACATTGATGTTGCGAAACATTTAATTGAAGGAAAGATTGAAACCGCATTACGTAAGCCAGAAGATCTCGAAGTTGGTGAAGGATCTGTCGTACATGTTAACGGTAAACGAGCAGGTGCTTATAAGGACAAAGAAGGAAAATTACATATCGTCGATACAACTTGTACACATCTCGGCTGTGAAGTTGAATGGAATAATGGTGATTGTACTTGGGATTGCCCTTGCCACGGTTCTCGTTTTTCTATTGAGGGGGACGTTCTTGAAGGCCCAGCAGATCAACCGTTAAAACGAGTTGATAATGAGTAAACAAATAAAGAAGTTCAACAAAATTACTGTTGAACTTCTTTATTTGTTATAAACCCTTTTCAGATAAAATTCGACACAAGGAGGAAAATATTAACATTAAATAAAATAATATATTCATCTACAAATTAAAAGGGGTGAATATTATGCAACCTTCAGCTCCACCTCATCTAGAATCTACAGAAACTATCTTTCCAAGCTCTATTACAAAACTTGTTGTTTTTATTTGTTGGCTAGCCATTTTAGCTGATGGATATGATTTAGGTATTTACGGTGCCGTTCTACCAAAGCTCCTAGAAGACAAAAGCTGGGCGCTATCACCAGCGCATGCTGGTACAATTGCAAGCTATGCTTTATTTGGGATGTTTATTGGGGCTATTCTAGTTGGAACGATTACAGATCTAATTGGCCGTAAATGGACGCTTATATGCTGTTTAGCACTTTTTTCTATCACAATGGGTTTAGCGGCTATCGCTCCTTCTCCTGAGTTATTTGGATTATCTCGATTTATAGGAGGAATCGGATTAGGCGGTGTTATCCCAACAGCTTCAGCACTTACTGTTGAATATTCACCAAAAAAAAGGCAATCTTTTATTTATGCTCTTATGTTTACTGGCTATCCTTTAGGTATCGTGTTAGGTGCTATTTTGTCCATGCTTATGTTAGAAGATTTCGGATGGAGAATTATGTTTGGTATCGGAATGATTCCACTACTCCTCATTCCTTTCATTATTCGCTATTTACCCGAGTCCATTCAATTTTTATTATCACGTAATCGCCAAGAAGAAGTGAACCAAATTCTTAATCGTTTTCAAATTGAATTTCATGTAAAAGATAAAACTCATCAAGACCCATCTACTATACGAAAGAAAAATGGATTTTTTACTTTATTCTCAAAAGAATACATAAAAGCAACGCTACTTTTTTGGATCACTTATATAATGGGAATGTTTTTAATATATGGTTTAAACACTTGGTTACCACAGATGATGCGCCAGGCAGGATATCCTCTTGGGTCTAGTCTGTCATTTCTACTTATGCTAAATATTACCGCAGCTATCGGCGCATTATTCGCTGGAGCAATTGCTGATCGTATAGGAGCAAAAATTGTTATTAGCATCTCTTATCTTATGGCAGCCATATGTATCGGACTATTAACAATCAAACCATCTGTTACAATCATTTATCTTTTAATTGGCCTTGCTGGTATTGGATCAGTCGGTATTACTCAAATATTAAATGCATATGTAACACAATACTTCCCATCACATATCCGAGCTACCTCCTTAGGCTGGGGACTGGGGCTTGGCCGAGTTGGTGCAATTGCTGGCCCAATTCTCGTCGGTATTATTATGACAATGCAATATGACTTAGCATGGAATTTTTACTTATTCTCCTTTGCAGGTCTTATCGCAGCTATATCTGTTTTCTTCATTCCTACAAAATAAAAAGAGCACAAACTTACTTGTGCTCTTTTTCATATGCTTCAAACAACATATCTCGAAACAATGTATTTAAACTCTCAATATCGATTCCTGATCCCTTTTCAATTCCTTTTACATATTGCTGATAGTAATGAATTTGTTCTTCTAAAAATTGATTTAGCACCTTAATTTTCAATCCAACATCTAATTCAGTACCTGCTTTTTTCTTTATTAACAACTTTTCAATTTCATCTAATACGCTACGTTCTAATGATAATTCTGTAATTAATCGATCAAATTCTACAGGAGGTAAAGTCGTTTTCTCTTCTAGCCACTTACAAGCTAAAATGGGACGTAATACATAAAAGTACTTTTTCAGCTTTACATTCTCACCTTGCAAAAATTCACGATAATTTTTCGAAGCCATATGTAAATAATGATATATCGTTGCTTTTGGATCAAAATTCTTCTCACTCATCTGTTGAAGTAGTTCTGGAAAATTAGAGTTTTTCGAATAAAAAATTGGTGATCGAATCCACTCAAGTAAAGCAGGATTCGACTTCGCGAATAGTTGCAACGCCTTTTTAATATCCCAACCACTTATATCTAAATCATCACTAATTGGATATTCAATTACATCTCGTTTGTCATGAATTGATAAATACCATTCTACCGGATGTATATAAACGAACCTAACATCATAATCGCTATCTTTCGATGGAAACCCCCAAGCACGACTCCCTGATTCCACCGCAAATAAAATTTTTACATCATTCTCTTTTTCAATTCTTTCTAACTCCAACTCGATTTTCTCTCTCATTTCATAACATCTCCATTTTTTGATTATTTCCTTGGAAATTCGACAATACACTATTAATTTTACTACATACTAAAAAAACTGTCAGAAATTACTGACAGCCTAATGAAACGTCTATTGTTGCTTTTCAATTACAGTAGCAGCAATTCGTTCAAACTCTTTTTGAATCTCCTCTTTATATGCATCTACTATTGAAAAATCCATAGCAGCAATATAAATTCGTTCTAATTTATCACGAACCGATTTTGCTTTCGCTAAGAAAGACATCGCCTCATTCATTTTTGCTTTATATTGAATGGAGACATCACGAATTTCCTTCGCATATTTCTCATCCGTCCCTGGCGTAACAATAAGGGCATACATATCAATAATTTCATCACCCTCGCGACTTGGAAAATATTCATGTGGTGCGGTGCTATCAAAAATTGCAAATCCTAATTCTCTTACGATAACCATATCAAGACTATTCGGGTCAAATCCACAATGATATACTTCAACTTCAAACCCTTTTTCTTCAGCTGCCTTAGCTAACTTTTTGAGCATCGTTGATTTTCCAGAGCCTGGGCGCCCTTTTATAAAATAACGATGTGGTAACCCTTCTGTTAAATTAGGAACAAAATCAACTGCTCCTTTCGGTGTAGCAGCTCCTAAAAAACGATGTTTTACAAGCGATTGTCTCCCGCTTTTATCTGCAAATAATTTCTGGATTAGTTGATTGGTTAGTTCATTTGCTTTATTAAAATCTATATTATCAATATATATCTTCTCCCACTCATCATGTATAACCAATGCCTCTTTAAAACGTGCGTAAGCAGACTGAAAAGCTTTGCTTGCTTCTGAAACAAATCTTTCAATTTCTAACTTCTGCTTTCTTAGTTTATCTGAGTCCCAAGCAATTCCTAAATTTATATACTCTTCAACAACTCCTGGCATTTTTGGCTCAATAACATGCGGCGATGTCCCATCAACAATTCCTACTTTTAATTTTGGGATAATTACACCATCAACCGATTTATTATCAGAAGAACAATGTAAAAATTCAATATCATATCCTTTTTCAATCCATTCACGACCTATTGCCTTTATTAAAGAAGATTTTCCCGTTCCTGGGCCACCCTTTAAGATAAATAATCTGTCTAATCCTTTTAAATTCTCTTCGTATAAATTGTGAAATCCCCTAGCTGTATTACCACCAGCATAATAATTTAATACATTTCCTGTCACTGCACTCACTCCTTCGCAGCATTCTATTTACATAAGCTACAATATGCGAGCAGCTTTATTTGGGTGAATACCTATTTTGTATTGCACGCAAAAAGGAAATGAATTACAATTTAACTATCGGAAAATTCCGATTTTAAAAACTGAATACTTCTTTATCAAGAGAGGCAGAGGGACCGGCCCTTTGAAGCCCAGCAACCTCAGTTTATACAAACTGAATAGGTGCTAATTCCTGCAAAATGCAATGCATTTTGGAAGATAAAACTCAACTAGCATGTAAAGCTCATCTTTCTTGATACTGAAGGATGAGCTTTTTATTATTTGAAAAACATATATTGGAGGTATGTAAAATGAAAGTAATTGATTTATCACAAACATTTGAAAATAATATGTCTCAATTTCCTGGAACACCCAAAATACAACTAGAAGCTGTTACAAGTGTTGAAGAATCAGGATATCAAGTTACAGATTTTCATTCTGTCGTTCATGTTGGCACGCATTGTGATGCTCCTGCGCATTTTATTTCAGGCGCAACGACCATCGATCAATTACCGCTGGATCAATTTGTAGGTGAAGCTGTTCTTATAGATGTAACACATATTCAAGAGCGAAAATTACCTAAGACAGTATTGCATAATACTGACATAAAAGAAGGTGATATTGTTATTTTTCATTCTAATCTATCCACAAAATGGAATACAGAAGCTTATGAGAAGGAAGCATTTTATCTTTCTGAAGAATTAGCTAAAGAACTAGTGCGATTAAAAGTAAAATCTATCGGTTTAGATTTCATTTCTCCTGATGAAGTCACAACAGAAACATCACCGATTCATCACATATTACTAGGGAATGATATTTACTTAATTGAAAACTTAACAAATCTAGATGCTATCGAAGAAAAACGTTTCTTTTTCTCAGCAGCACCTTTAAAAATTAAAAATAGTGACGGTGCTTTCGCAAGAGCATTTGCTGTTATTTTTTAAACATAGCCTATAAAAAAAGCAAAGGCCACTACTGGTCTTTGCTTCTATATTTTCTATTTAAATTAAGAAAGAATTGTTCCACACGAGGACGCACCCAAGCTAAACAATCTATCTCTTTCTTCTTTGTGCAAGCTATCTCTTCTCCATCTACCATTTCAACAAGTTCTAGTTCTAACAGTTGCCTCGTGAATGCTAACATATTCACTTCTTCGGATGGATACTCTTCTTTTAATTTCTCCTCAATTTCCCCCAATAAAAAACCGTCACGCATCATTGCCAATGCATCAATCCAAAGTGGCGGCATTTCATATTTTTCTCCTGTAATTGTATCTTTTACAATATAATTCTTTTGCTCTTTTCGAAATTGAATCGTGTGTAAACATACAGTCGAATTTAATGTTAATTCCATCATACCACCTCTTTCATAATATCTGCATAGAAAAAAGGATGCGTGTGCACCCCTTCTTATCTTTTCATAACACTACTGAACCGCTACATGAGCAATCAATCTCATGTCGATATTTTCCTCCATTATAAACGAAGTATTTTATAAAAAAAACCCTTCTTGAAACATTTTATAAAATGTTTATATTTACACAACAAGAACACTTTTCTGAAAAATCTTTTCTCCCAATACATTAAAAGGTCGGCAAAAAAATTTCTACTTTCGTTCCTACTCCTACACTACTTTGGATCGTGATACTCCCTTGATGTTCCTTAATAATTTTATATGTAATCATTAATCCAAGTCCTGTACCAGTCTCCTTTGTTGTGTAAAACGCCTTTCCAATTTTTTCCAACTTCTCATTCTCTATACCAAATCCTTGGTCTTCAACAGAAATACACAAATGTCCTTGCGTTTTTTGATATGCACGGATATGAATTTCTCCACCCTCTGGCATTGATTCTATTCCATTTTTAATGATATTTAATAACACTTGTTTTAATTGCTTATCATCACCGTTTATAGCCGGTAAATTCCCATCTACTTGTAAATGACATTTAACTCTATATTGCGTTGCATAACTTTCCATTAGATGCACAACATATAGAAGGATGTCTCGTATATTACACCTTTCATAATTTGTTGGCTTTGGTTTTCCTAACAACATCAATTCACTAACAAATCCATTGACTCTTTCAATTTCTTGTAGCATAATGTCGTAGCTCATCGTATCAGTTGGATTTCTTTCTTTTTGCATTTGCGTAAACCCTTTTAACGCTGTTAACGGATTTCGAATTTCATGAGCAATTGTTGTAGACATAGTCCCAATCACAGCTAAATTTTCCGTCTCTTTCATATTGTTCATCATTTCAACCACTGTTCTTACATAAGATTGAAATCGTTTTAATAAAGAATGTGAAATAATGAAATAAAATACACATAAAACAAGTGGAATTATCACTTTTAAATCTTGTAATAGCAATGTGAAAAATACGTACTTTCCAATTACACTAAAGGACACTAAATAAAAGTATTTTCTATTCACGAAAACTGGGGCAAATAAAATTAATAACATTTCTACCATACTGCCATGTTCAAAAGGTCTATCCGTTCGCAAATAAATCATTAAATTATTCACAAGATTGATAAACATGTACCCAAATAAAAATAAATATTTTACAGAATATACATACCCTCTTTTTTGAAGATATATAGAAATAGGAAATAATGCTATTACAAATATAGGCACACCTATCCCAAGACTACCTTCTGGCCAACCTACCGCTGTTCCACTAATATTCATAGCAGGATATACAAAATAATATATAGCGTCATATAAAAAGAATATAATATAAAATAATAATATAAATACCTTTAAGGCTCTTCTTTCTTCATAAATCAAGCTCTTGTATTTATTCATATAAAAACTCCCCTTGATCGATACAAAAAACTTTCATTGTTATCTCCTTAAAGTATAAGTATGAAATTGCTTTCAGGGCAATATTTAACCTTATAATACTGAAAGGAAGGAGATCTCTCCTTCCTTTTGGTAACAACTTACATCCATCTTACCCTGTCATGTAACAATCCATCCGTAAAATTATTATGCCCTATTACAAAATCCTTCATATATAAATTTAAATACTCACCGTACTTACTTTCTGTATTTAATAACAACTCCTCAACGTAATAAGCACCTTGTTCAAATTGATCTAAAAGTAAACTGGACAAGCCCGCATAAATCCCGCACCCTACCTGAAAATACGTTGCATTCGTTTTATATTTACGAAAAACTTGGCTACTATTCATCACATTATACATATATGTCTCACTATTTTCATAAACGAGTAACACACCGACCAAGTCCTCTCCAGCAACCTCTTCTTCCGCTGGATTAAACACTTTACGATTCCAGTTCCATAAATCTTCTACTTGATCTAAGTTCTGTCTAATTATATTTGTTGTATACTCATTAATTCGGTAAAGAAAACCAACTTCCATATTAAAGTTTTTCCCTAAAATTAATACTTCCTCATGTGGCATTAAACAACCATAGAATTCTTTTTCTCCTAACTTCACTTTATACTCTGAAGCATATACATCTTCATAAAAGTAAAGAGGACGATGATGGCTCATATACATCGGATAACTCCAGATCGCTTCATCTAAAAATCGCTCTACTGCCCATGAAGCATAAAGTGTATGTGGCTTTATAAGTGCTGTATCATTCAAAAATGACGTGTCATGTTCTACAATATAACATGCTCTTGGCCTTTCATTTGGTCGTTCCTTCATAAGCTCAACAACCATCCATTGAACAACACCTGGATTCATACCTGAACCTATAATCGCTTTTGTATTTGTAAATTTCTCTTTCTCCTTCTCAAACCTTGTATATCTTTCCGTAAGCTGAAAGCCAATTAAGCTATCGTCCTGATCTACTGCCTCATTTTCCAAGGCTGAGTTAATATAACAAATTCCTAGTTCATTACAGCAGCTTAATACTCTAATTGTATCTGCCCCTGAAACATCAATCACAACACTCGTTCTTTTTTCTTTTAAATGTTGTTTAAATTCCACTACATTTTGAAGGTTTATTTCATATAAATATAATTGACCTTTCAGATTCGAAAACAACTCATCATAATAAGTCCTATCTTTTTGTTTTATATCCACCAAATGAAATTTGGCATTCTTTAATACTTCATAAATTGGATCTTTTTCATTTGCTATCGCTTGATTTAAAATTGCTAAAACTGCTTTTGCTGCTCCACCAGCACTACCAAGCAATGTAATTGATAACGAATTCGGAAACTGCTCCACAAACAAAACCCCTTTAATAAATTAGTTGAGCAGCTCCTCCTCAAAAAATAAATTGAATATATAATAAGATAGCTCGTACACAATGTTTATAAGTTAGTGCAAAGTTACCTTTTAAAAAATCACACTATACTATGCTTATATTCAATTCATTTTCCCCTCATCTCCAAATTAAACTAAAACAAATAGGCTCGACCTTTTCTTCTGCATATAAAAGAAAAAGCCAGCCCTTTCAACTAGCTTACGGACAATGGACAGATTTTACATGTTGAATATTTACATACATTTTCGCATCACGTGCTTTTGATATTTCAATATGACCTTCATCAATTTTCGCCATTTTTCCAATTTTATTGGACTCCTCACCTAAATCAAACACCATAATTTTCCCAGCCATTTTAATAAGCTGTTCTTCAAACGTTCGAGCTAACGTAATATTTAACGGATTCACGGGGAGTTCATTTTTATTGAGGGCATAAGGCACTTGATTTTCTTTATACGGAATTAACCATTTCAAGTGTTTTAAAGATATATATACAGTTTTATAAACTGGACTATAAAAAACAATATAATCGTTCATCACACTTGTAACATAACCATGTATTGGAGCATTTCCGGCTACATAAATTTCCGTAAAAATCCCTTTAGATGTACTTAATACTTTCCTCAAAGAAATTGAAGGAGACTCTCTCTTAATTACAGAATCCACATCTGGTTTTGAGATTTCTTCATCATTTGATCTTAAAAACTTATAATATTGTACATGATATAAAGATATATATACGTAGTCTTGTCCATTGTAAAGAACAACGATATCATTTCCTACATCAATTAATACACCTTTAAATCTTTTTTCACCGATTAATTTAACATATATATTTTCTCCAATACTTTTGTTTAACTCATTCATCTATATCCTCCTTCCTACGAATTTCTTCTTATCTGTCTTCCATTTCTAAAAAAATAATCAGGGCAAAGTTCTGTTTTAATAGTAAGTAATTCCTTTTCATACTATCGAAATAAGAAATTGTTCTTCTCTTTCCCTCATAATGCCCCTCTTATTTATTAAACATTATTCATCTTCATTCTTTTTACATTTAACTACTTGACTCACACTCTTAATATGAGACTTAATTACATAAATAACTTCATCACCGTTTACTAGTGTAATACAGCCATGGTGTACCTCACTTAATAAACCTTCCACACACTCTGGACCGCCACGATTAATTTTTACCCACTTATACTTCAAGTCTTTTAATATATCTAAAAAAGTATCCTCATCAGAGCAGAAACATGAACTATAGCAATCGCCACATTTACTTTCTTTCACTTTCTTCACTAGACTCTTCACATGTTTCAACTGATAATATACTAATTCACCATGAGGTAACTGTAACGTTAGATAATCTTTTCCTAACGATACGAGCTCACCAACTCGACTTTCTGGTCCACGAAGGTTTACTTTTACAGTCTCACCAACTAAACATTTAATTTGGTCACAGCATAATACATTCTCCAATTTCGTATCCCCCTTTCTTATTATCTTCCTCTACTTGATTGTCTTTGTGCACGAGCACGACCTGAATTATCGCTACTTTCCTTACTATCGTCGCTCTCATCGCTCTCTCCGCATGCTAAAGCATTATAGTTAACACTTTTAATATGCTTTATTGCAATTAATATAATTTCTTCTTTTACGATTAATGTTACGAAGTCACAAGAAACATCTTGCAAAATGCCTTCCACTTTCTCTGGACCGCCGCGATTAATTTTCACCCAGCAATATTTGAAACTTTCAAGTAGTGCTTCAAAATCTTCTGCACAGGCGCAATCTTCCCACTCACAATCACTTGATCCACATTCTTTCGCATTTTTTGTAATACTTTTTAGATGTTTAAGTTGATAGTAATAAAGCTCACCTTTTTCATTCTTCAATACGAAGTAGTCCTGACATACTGATATTATTGTTCCTTTTTGAGATTCTGGACCACCCCTGTTTACTCTCACAAAAGATCCAATTAAGTCTTTCAAAAAATCACAATGAAATAAACTCACGAGAAAACCCCTTCCATTAATTTATAAGCTTTTGCACTGATAGTATATGTATCTGTACAGGTTACGTTCTCTATGTTTGTCCTAGCTAGAAAAAAATATGCTTTTAACATGGTAGACTACTACCTATCAAAATTTGAAGAAAGGCTAAGAACTCCTTATGTTTTTGATATCTTCAAACAAAAAATCCCTTATGAAGATACATTTCTGCATATCTTCATAAGGGAATTCCCATAGTTTAATCTTCGTCTTTAACATCCATATCTTCTGGAATTGGTTCGTTCAATATTTCTTCCACTAATTGCTTATATTTCTCCATTTGTTCTAAATGCGTATTGAATTGTTCTTTATTTACTAAATATTGCTCTCCATCGAATAGCGCACGAATTTTCTTTTGCTGAATTAACTCTTCAATATACGATTTTGGTAAATTTAAATACTCCGCAGTCTCTTCTATTGTTATATACAATGCGTTCATTCCTTTATTATTTTTTCATCTATACTGTATCTTACTTTACTTTATTTTTGTAAACAAATAAAAAAGATTTTGTAAATGCAGTTCAAAAAGCAGGTAGATGCATTCCATATATTGTATAGTATTATATAGTAAGAATTTTTTAAATATAGAATGGTATTACCCATTTACACAAAGGAGAGTTAACATATGGCTACTCGTCACATCATTACAATGTTAGAAAAAACACTGCAAGTTGAAACAGAAAACACAATTTCTCATTTGAATGTATCTTTATCTGATCGTTTTCTTTCTCAAAGCACAGCAATACATGAAAACAATTGTTATCATACAATTGGTGAATGGTACAAAAATCATTTCTTATTCCAACAAGATGATTTCCTTTGGGCTAAATATGCCTTCTATGACGCATATTGTGAAGCCATCCAAAAACAAGGTCATCTTACAAAACGCGTCCGTCAAATATTAGAATCATTGGCTCGAAAACACGGAAAACAGTATATTGCTTCTATACTAAATATGCCATTTCCTAATAAACGCGCTAAAGGGACAGCGTAATTTAGCCATGTTCTGTGTAAGCAAAACATAGCTAAATTGTTTTCTAGGATGCTTTACCAATAAAATGTTCATATCATATGAACTGATGAAACCGGTGTCATTATAATGATAGAAAATATAGTAAACAGGAAAACCCCCACGTACATCTCTCATTCACTTGAATAGAGAAATACGTGGGGGTATACTTGTTCCTTATTATTTCATCATCTGCTTAATCAGTTCGCGATTTCTCTTCTTAAATACTTCATTATGAGAAGAAACCATTCCGTACTCACTTGCATCTGGTTGGATAAATTGTTTTGCTTTATTCACAGCATTTCCAGCATCTTGGAATGCACCTGCAATTAAGTGTAGTTTCCCTTCGTGCTTTAAAATATCTCCAGCAGCATATAATCCATCTACTGAAGACTCACTATTTGCATTACCTGCAATATAATAATTATCTATAATTGCAACGTCTAACTCACTATTTTCTAATAATGTAATGTCGCGTTCATATCCATGATTAATAATAACTTCATCAATAGGTAAATGAGAAACCTCACCTGTTTCATGATTTGTTAATTCTACATATTCGATCGCTTCATGATTATCACCGGCAATTAATTTTGTAATCGATGTATTAAAGAAACACTCCGCTGAGCTGTTCATAAGTTGTTTTACTTGTGCTTCATGACCAGATAATTCTTCCTTTCTATAAGTTACATACACTTTTTTCGCAATTGGTTCCAATTCATTTGCCCAATCAACAGCAGAATTGCCTCCACCGGAAATAATAACTGTTTTACCTTTAAAACGCTTTAAAGATTTAACTGTATAATTTAAATTCGATACTTCAAATCGCTCAGCACCTTCAATAGATAACTTTTGCGGTTTCAATATACCACTTCCTGTTGCGACGATAACTGTTTTTGAAAAGTGTTCTTCGCCAGTACTTGTTTTTAATGTAAAAGTACCATCTTGATTACGAATAATCGATTCTACTTTTGTATCTAATACAACTTCCGGCTTAAATGTTAACCCTTGCTGTACAAGTTGTTCAATTAACTTATCACCTGTAACTGGCAATAGTCCTCCTACATCCCAAATCATTTTTTCCGGATACACATGTATTTTTCCACCTAAATGTGGTTGAAATTCTATTATTTTCGTTCTCATTTCTCTGAGTCCACTATAAAAAGCTGAATAAAGCCCTGCAGGTCCTCCGCCTATCACGGTTACATCAAACAATTCTTCTCGATTCATTCGTGCTCACTCCTCAGCTATTAATCGTTGATTATCATTCTCAATAAAATATAACCTGTTTCCGCAAAATTTACAATCAAAATTACTATTGACAATACACCTATATAAAATTATATTATTTAAAGAATCAATAGTGATAATCATTATCATTTTGTTAATAATTAGCAAATTTGAGATTACATCTTCTTTCATTAATATGGTTATTACTATATTATAAAATCTCATATTCAAGATTTTTAATAAATTATTTTGCATTACCACTACTATTTCAAAAAGATTGCAGTTAAACAAATTATTGTATACACATATCATCTATGTTAAAGGAGAAAGACGATGAAAAAGTTATTTATTTCACTAACAGTCCTTTTCGTTCTTGTTATGAGCGCTTGTAGCAATAGCTCTACAGACAAAAAGAACGATGCAAAAGGTAGCAAATCAGAAACAATTACATACCAATCTGAAGATGGTAAAAAAGTAGAAGTTCCTGCAAATCCAAAACGCGTTGTTGTATTATCATCATTCGCTGGTAACGTAATGTCATTAGGTGTAAATCTTGTTGGGTTAGATTCATGGTCTAAACAAAACCCACGTTTTGATAGCAAACTTAAAGATGTTGCTGAAGTATCTGATGAAAATGTTGAAAAAATCGCTGAACTAAATCCAGATTTAATCATCGGTTTATCAAATGTTAAAAATGTCGATAAGTTAAAGAAAATCGCGCCTACTGTAACATACACTTACGGAAAAGTTGATTACTTAACACAGCATTTAGAAATCGGTAAGTTATTAAATAAAGAAAAAGAAGCAAAAACTTGGGTTGATGACTTCAAGAAACGTGCACAAGAAGCTGGTAAAGAAATTAAAGCAAAAATCGGTGAAGACGCAACAGTTTCTGTTGTAGAAAACTTCAACAAACAGCTTTATGTATACGGCGAGAACTGGGGCCGTGGAACAGAAATCCTGTACCAAGAAATGAAATTAAAAATGCCTGAAAAAGTAAAAGAAAAAGCATTAAAAGAAGGTTACTACGCATTATCTACTGAGGTATTACCTGAATTTGCTGGTGATTACTTAATCGTAAGTAAAAACAAAGATACTGATAACTCATTCCAAGAGACAGAATCATATAAAAACATCCCAGCAGTAAAAAATAATCGCGTATATGAAGCAAACATGATGGAATTCTATTTCAATGATCCACTTACATTAGATTTCCAACTAGACTTCTTCAAGAAGAGCTTTCTTGGTAAATAATACAAACATGAGGAATTCTTAATTTAAGAATTCCTCTTCCTTTATTCTATGAACAGAAAAGATGTGAAACGAATGACAAAAGATCATGACAATCCACGTTCTATAGCTTTTACATACAAACTAATTTTAAGCTTAATTGCATTCTTTCTTATTTTTATGGTTGCAATGGTATTAGGTGCTGCAGATACTTCGATAAAAGATGTATGGTTAGCACTCACTTCCTCCGCTAAAGGAGACAAAATATCTATTATTCGAGAAATACGTTTACCACGTGAAGTTGCTGCTATTTTTGTAGGAGCTGGATTAGCCGTTTCTGGGGCAATTATGCAAGGATTAACACGAAATCCACTTGCGGATCCTGGATTATTAGGGCTATCTGGTGGAGCAAATGCTGCGCTTGCACTGACACTTGCTTTCAACCCTTCCATCAGCTATCTTTACTTAACATTAGCTTGCTTTATCGGTGCTGCAATTGGCGCAATTATGGTATTTGGAATTGGTATGGTGAAAAAAGGCGGCCTTTCTCCTCTTCGAATTGTATTAGCGGGCGCTGCAGTTTCAGCATTTCTACTCGCAATTTCAGAAGGAATCGGCATTTACTTTAAAATTTCACAAGATGTATCACTTTGGACTGCTGGGGGCGTAATTGGAACAACTTGGAGCCAATTAAAAATTATTATTCCGGTCATTTCAATTAGTATCTTTATCGCTATCTTACTAGCAAAAAAATTGACAGTTCTTAGTTTCAGTGAGGAAGTGGCTATTGGACTAGGTCAAAAAATTATTGTTATTAAAACTATTTTATTTATCATTATTATCTTACTTGCAGGTGCATCTGTAGCTCTTGTTGGAAATATGGCATTCATCGGCTTAATGGTACCTCACATGGTACGCCCAATTGTCGGTCCAGATTACCGATTTGTTATACCGATGTCAGCAATTGCTGGAGCTTCCTTTATGCTACTTGCAGATACAATCGGACGTACTATTAACGCTCCATACGAAACACCAGTTGCGGCAATTGTCGCGATTGTAGGGTTACCATTCTTCCTATTCATTGTACGTAAAGGAGGAAAAACATTCTCATGATGCAATCTATTTTAAGAAAACAGCGTCTCATTATACTCGCTTTACTTATAGTAATCATCACAACCATTGTAGTTGGAATGGGACTTGGTTCAGCATCTTTATCTTATGATCGACTACTCCCAACATTAATGGGGCAAGGGACTTTTAAAGAGGAGTTTGTTTTATACTCTTTAAGACTACCTAGAATTGTCATTACATTATTAGCTGGTATGGCTCTCGCTTTATCAGGGGCTATTCTGCAAGGAATTACCCGAAATGATTTAGCTGAACCTGGTATTCTTGGTATTAACTCTGGGGCTGGTGTTGCTGTTGCTATTTTCTTTTTATACTTTCCAATAGACGTAGGTTCATTTCTTTACTTACTACCTGTCGTTGGATTTATTGGGGCATTTCTGACAGCTGTTCTAATTTACGTGTTTTCATATAGTAAATCAACTGGACTTCAACCAATACGATTAACATTAACTGGTATCGGTTTTGCATTTGCACTATCTGGAGCGATGATTGTCCTTATTTCATCCGCTGATCGTATGAAAGTGGACTTTATCTCAAAATGGATTGCCGGAAATATTTGGGGAGATGACTGGATTTTCGTTTTAGCAATGCTCCCATGGTTAATCGTATTCATTCCGTTTGTTTTCTATAAAGCAAATCGATTAAACATTTTAGCATTAAACGAACCAGTCGCAATTGGCGTTGGAATTGAAATTGAAAAAGAACGCAGGTACTTATTAGTTGCAGCCGTTGCACTTGCAGCCGCAGCTGTTTCCGTAACAGGAGGAATTAGCTTTATCGGATTAATGGCTCCTCATATCGCGAAATCTTTAGTAGGTCCAAGACATCAAATCTTCATGCCTATCGCCCTTTTAATCGGCGGATGGCTATTATTATTAGCAGATACAATCGGACGAAATATCGTTGATCCTAATGGCATTCCAGCAGGTATTGTCGTTGCTTTAATTGGGGCTCCTTACTTTATGTATTTGTTGCTTAAAAAAGCTTAAAAAACACCCTCAAGATTTCTTGAGGGTGTTTTTGTTTCATTCTACTGCTGCCCATACCCTTCAAACTTCTTCGCCAAATTCTCCATCTCATCTTCTGGCAATAGCTTTGGTTCCCCAATGCTTTTCGTTTGATAATAAATTTGAGCACAAAACTCAATCTCTTCTGCAACAGTAAACGCCATTTTTATATTATTTGCACCAGCAATTAAACCGTGATTTGCAAGTAAAACAGCACGGCGATCAATCATGCCTTCAAAAGCAGCCTCCGCTAATTGCTTCGTACCAAATGTTTCATACGGTGCACAGCGCACATTCGGTCCTGCGAAAGCAATTAAATACGATACAGCAGGAAGCTCCCATCCTAATGATGCAATCGTCTTCGCGTAAGGAGAGTGTGTATGCACAAGCGCATTTATATCTTCACGCTTCCTATAGTAAATAAGGTGCATATCTAATTCACTTGATGGTTTTCTCTCTCCTTCTACTACTTCACCATCTAGGTTTAATATAACTACATCTTCAGGCTTTGTTTCATAATACTCTAAACCACTTGGGCTAATCGCAACAAGACCTTGTTCACGATTAAAGATACTAATATTACCGCCCGTTCCCTTTGTTAAACCACTAGAAATCATTTTCTTTCCATACGCTACAATTTCTTCTCTTTCTTTTTGTAATAACATATACATCCCCCTAAGTATGAAGCTTATGATGACTGACTTTTACATTTATCTACTTATTGAAATAGCTTTTTTAAATTCTCCGTAAACGGTGCCTTTACAATCCCTTTTTCTGTAATAATCGCTGTTACATTTTCATGTGGAGTAACATCAAATGCTGGATTATATACTTTACTTTCTTTCGGAGCTGAATATTTTCCGAAGCGATTAATCACTTCAGAAGCATCTCTTTCTTCAATCGGAATTTCTTTTCCTGTCGATGTCTTTAAATCAATTGTCGGTGTTGGCGCTGCTACATAAAACGGAATGTTGTAGTACTTAGCTAAAATAGATACGCCTAACGTGCCAATTTTATTTGCTACATCACCATTTGCTGCCACACGATCACATCCAACAATTACCGCATCAATCTTCCCTTGTGACATGACCATAGCTGCCATATTATCTGTAATAACAGTAACGTCAATGCCTGCTCGCTGCAGTTCTAATGCTGTTAACGTTGAACCTTGTAATCTAGGGCGTGTTTCATCAGAATAGATTTTTAAGTCCCATCCTTTTTCTTTCGCTAAGTACATGGGAGCTGTCGCGGTACCATACTTAGTTGTCGCTAACGCACCAGCATTACAATGTGTTAATACTCCCATTCCATCATGGAATAATGTTAATGCATGTTCTCCAATTTGACGGTTAATTTCTTCATCTTCTCTATGAATCTCTTTTGCCTCTTCTAGTAATCTATTTTTCAGCTGTGAGATTGATAAATGAATATTATCTGTCGCTACACTTTCCATTCTTTCAAGTGCCCAAAATAAATTTACGGCAGTCGGTCTTGATGTCGCCAAGTATGTACATACCTTTCTTACTTCATCCATAAATCCTTCTTCCGTACTTTCAGCAAATTCCTTTATCCCTAAATACACTCCATAAGCAGCTGAAACACCAATCGCGGGTGCACCTCGTACTTTCATTACTTGAATCGCATCCCACACACTTTCAGCTGTTTTAAAAGATTCATAGACAATTTCATTTGGTAATAACGTTTGATCTAACAAAACTAAAGCATCATCTTTCCACTGAATTGGTATTAATTGCTCTTCCATCATATTCTCCCCTTACTCCGCGTAGTGCATTGACTGTTCTTTTAACGTTTCTACAAAACTTGTACCCGTTCTATATTGATTCGCTCGTAAAATAAAACTCTTCGCTACTTTAAGACAAATTCGCTCCGCTCTAGCACGTGCTTCCTCATTCTCAATACAAGTAATATCTTTTACTTTCGCTAATCCAACAATACGGCGGATTAATTCAAGACCTGTCACTGCAGCTGTATCCTCTAATACAGATTGTAAATAGGCTTCGTTAAAGCCTTCTTCCTTCGCCATAATCTCGGTCACATGAATATCCCAAGCATCTAAAAACTTCTTCTTAAATAAATCAATTACCTCTACCATCGTAGTTTGTAACCAATCCATATACGTATCTTTCTCAGCTCCAGGTAGCATCGTTGCATCTGCATTCACCCAAGCAAACATTAAATTCGCCATTACATTCCCGACGTCATATCCCATAGGTCCATAAAAAGCAAACTCAGGATCAATAACCTTTGTAGAATCATCTCTTACAAAAACAGAACCAGTATGTAAATCACCATGAATAAGCGCCTGTGCATTCGTCATAAAAGAAAATTTACGTTTCGCTACTTCCATCCGAAGCTCTTTATCACTATAAATATGCTCCCTAATCCATCCCTCATTTAAAGGAAATAACTCATTACGCTTATTATGATTTGTAAATGGTTCTGAATATACGAGGTCCTCTGTAATCTCACATAATTCAGGATTTATATAATTCTTCACAAGTTCCTTCTTCTCTTTATGATTCATTACAACATCCGATGTTAATAAAAGTGTATTTACCATAAAAGTAGTTAAGTCGTCAGCAAGCCGCGGAAATATTTGATGATTTATAAGTGCTGTACGTAATATTGTGTGATTCGATAAATCTTCCATTACGCAACAGTTCATCACACTATCAAATAAATACACCTTAGGAACAAGTCCAGGTGCTAACTCATCCTCTAACTGCAAAACATCTGATTCTATGCGAATACGATTCGTCGACAACTTAAACTCATCTGAAATGCGAGCTGTATCCCCAGCTTGCTTTACGATGACAGACATGTTCTCTTTTTCATCCCAAACGCGGAACACATAATTTAAATTGCCATCACCTATTTCTTTACACTGTAACCCCTTTGCATGTTCAAACTTAGATAATTTCTCTTTCACATATGCAATCACATCTTTAGCTTCCATTAAAAAATACTTCATGAACTTAGACATGGTTTCCCCTCCACACTAATTGTAAGCGTTTTCTAAAAGCTATAAAAAATAATAGGTTGAATTTTTTCATCCTATAAATATGTATTCTTCTTTTTGAAAGGTATATCTAGGTTTTATTATATCTCGTTAGCACTTTGAGTCAATATTTCTAACTATCAGCGTAATATACTTCCTAATTATATATTCGAGATGACAAAAATTGTTCAAAAAGATTTCGATTCATTTTATTTTATTTATCGCACAATTCTTTGTAAAATAGAAGTAAGCAGTTCCTTTTCAAATACATAACTTCTAAGAAATATTTCCTTCCTAAGAATTTACACTTACACCATATCTCTAACATACACACTACTCTTTCAAACAATCATTGAAAATTTATAAACTTAAAGTTACCTTTCCATTCTCTGTTAGCCTTAATTGAGAATAAATATTAATTAAATCGGTATAAAGTTGGTTTATTCTCTTGACAAAATAACCACTTCTATATGATAATTAATATCGAATTAGAATTATTATAGTTAATTAAAAAATATATTTTATGAGCACACTATTTTTTGATGCTCAAAACCAACATTTAGGAGGAATTTTAATATGTTATTAATCGGCACAGAAGTAAAACCGTTTAAAGCTAATGCTTACCATAATGGAGAATTTATCCAAGTTACTGACGAAAGTTTAAAAGGAAAATGGAGTGTAGTTTGTTTCTACCCAGCTGACTTCACATTCGTTTGCCCAACTGAACTTGAAGACTTACAAAACCAATACGCAACTCTAAAAGACTTAGGCGTTGAAGTATACTCTGTATCTACAGACACTCACTTCACTCACAAAGCATGGCATGATAGCTCAGAAACTATCGGCAAAATCGAGTACATCATGATTGGTGACCCAACTCGCACAATCACTACAAACTTCAACGTTTTAATGGAAGAAGAAGGTCTTGCTGCTCGTGGTACATTCATCATCGATCCAGACGGCGTTATCCAATCTATGGAAATCAATGCTGACGGTATCGGCCGTGACGCAAGCATTCTTGTTAACAAAATTAAAGCTGCTCAATACGTACGTAACAACCCAGGTGAAGTTTGCCCAGCTAAATGGCAAGAGGGTTCTGCAACACTTAAACCAAGCCTTGACCTTGTAGGCAAAATCTAAGGAGTTCGATCAAAATGATACTAGATGCAGATATAAAAACACAACTATCCCAATACCTTCAATTAATGGAGAACGATATTTTACTTAAAGTAAGCGCAGGAGACGATAACGTATCTAAAGATATGTTATCTCTAGTAGACGAATTAGCTACTATGTCATCTAAGATTACAGTAGAAAAAGTTGAATTAGAGAGAACACCAAGCTTTAGCGTAAACCGCCCTGGTGAAAACACTGGTGTCGTATTCGCTGGTATTCCATTAGGACACGAATTTACATCATTAGTGTTAGCTTTACTACAAGTAAGTGGACGCGCTCCAAAAGTTGAACAAAAATTAATCGATCAAATTAAAAACATTCAAGGCGAATATCATTTTGAATCTTATATCAGCCTAAGTTGTCATAACTGTCCTGATGTTGTACAAGCTCTTAACGTAATGAGCGTTCTTAACCCTGGTATTACACATACTATGATTGATGGCGCTGCATTCAAAGAGGAAGTAGAAAGCAAAGACATTATGGCAGTACCAACTGTTTACCTAAACGGCGAATCTTTCGGAAGCGGTCGTATGACACTTGAAGAAATTTTAGCTAAAATGGGTAACGGTCCAGATGCATCAGAGCTTTCTGATAAAGATCCATACGATGTTCTTGTTGTTGGTGGCGGCCCTGCTGGTGCAAGTGCAGCAATTTACGCAGCACGTAAAGGCATCCGCACTGGTATCGTTGCTGAGCGCTTCGGTGGTCAAGTAATGGATACTATGGGCATTGAGAACTTCATCAGCGTGAAAAAGACTGAAGGTCCTAAGCTAGTAGCAAGCCTTGAAGAGCACGTAAAAGAATACGACATCGATGTAATGAATCTACAACGTGCGAAACGTTTAGAGAAAAAAGAACTTATTGAAGTGGAACTTGAAAACGGCGCTATTCTGAAAAGTAAGAGCGTAATCGTTTCTACAGGTGCTCGCTGGCGTAATGTTGGCGTACCAGGTGAAGCTGAGTTCAAAAATAAAGGTGTAGCATATTGCCCACACTGTGACGGTCCATTATTCACTGGAAAAGACGTAGCAGTTATCGGCGGAGGTAACTCTGGTATTGAAGCAGCTATCGACTTAGCAGGTATCGTTAAGCACGTAACTGTTCTTGAATTCATGCCAGAATTAAAAGCTGATGCTGTATTACAAGAGCGTCTTAACAGCTTACCAAACGTAACTGTTCTGAAAAACGTTCAAACGAAAGAAATCACTGGTACTGATAAAGTAAACGGTATTTCTTACATCGATCGTGAAACTGAAGAAGTTCATCACGTTGAATTACAAGGTGTATTCGTACAAATCGGTCTTGTACCAAACACAGACTGGTTAGGCGAAACAGTTGAACGCGTTCGCGGTGAAATCGTAACAGACAAGCACGGCGCTACAAACGTACCAGGAGTGTTTGCTGCAGGTGACTGTACAAATAATCCGTACAAACAAATCATCATCTCTATGGGTTCAGGTGCAAACGCAGCTTTAGGTGCATTTGATTACTTAATCCGTAACTAATAAAAAAACAGGTGCCTTGGCACCTGTTTTTTTATTACCCTAATGTATAAACTAAAAACCTCTCATTCCCATTCTTCTCATAAGCACCTGACAATCTAACTTCTTTCTTCAGATCAAACGCAGTCTGATTTTCTAAGAAGAAAATATAGTCCTCAGAAGGATAATATAAAATAATATCCACTTCTCTCCCCGTTTCTTCTACTGAAAGCAAAATGTTATTTACTACATTCATAAACACTTGTACAGAAAATGGATTAAAGAAATAAAACCTATTATCATGTGGATCAATCTCATATTCCTGCGCTAAACAACATTGGAATTGAATTTTCCCCTTACTGTTTCGTGCCTTTCGTGCATAACGATCTCGATTATCCATCGCTTCTTTATAAAACTCTTCATTCATTTCAATTCCAACTGCTGAAGCACCACATTTATGATGCATATAAAAGTTTAATCGCCCTTTTCCGCACCCAAAGTCTACAATTCGGTCGCTACTTCGTATTTCATATTGATTCAATAACTCATCTAACCCGCTATACGGTGTCGGTTCATAGCGATGATAATGCATAGACTTGTTAAACCCTTTTTGCTCACCGACTGTTTTTATATGTAAAACTGCATCGTAATATTGTTCGTTCATTCGTTTTCTCCTATTAAAAAATGGTACTTATTATTATACACCATGTACTGGAGGCTCATTTTTCATCAAATTAATAGGTACGTGAAATTATATTAACGATTTTCTTAATATATCTATCGTAACTTCAAATATATCAACGATTTTCTCAATATATCTATCATAACTTCAAATATATCAACGATTTTTCAAATATATCGATTTACCGACAATTCACGACAAAAAAACAGGAGCTCTCTAGCCCCTGTCTTCTAACACTTTCAATACAGTTTGTTTCAATATTTCTACCCCATCCATAATACAACTATGATCAAACCTCATATACGGATGGTGTAATCCAGGTTGTAGGTCTGCTCCTAGTCCAAGCATGACAGCTTTTAAATGTGGTCTTTTCACTGTATAGTAATGGAAATCATCGCTTCCTGTCGTATAGAGAGGCCCTGTGCATCTCTCTTCCCCATACACTTCGAGAATACCTTTACGCATAAAGCGCTCTGCTTCTTCGGAAACCTCTGCTCCTGGTGCAAGATCCATCCATTCGTATGAAGTTTTTGATCCCATCGATGCAGCTGATTCTATTACATGCTCAATCTTTTTCTTTAATTCTTCTAATAGTATATTACTCTCTGCTCTTACATCTAAACTGAAATGACCATTTCCCGGAATAATATTTAAATTATCACCACCAGCTTGGCATCTCGTCATTTTTACTGAATAAGAACTTTGCGGTGGCAGCCAAATATTTTTCAAACCGATATTAATCATGGAAATGACATCAATTGCATTCACACCTTGATGTGGTCTTGCCCCGTGTGCATCCTCCCCATGAATCATACCCTCTAAAAATCCTGCTGCTCCATGACGAATAGATGGGGCTGCTTGTTTCAAAGATAGTTCTTCAATTGGTCTTAGATGGACGCCAAATAAGAAATCAGCATCATCTACAGCACCTTTCTCCACCATCTTCAAAGCACCATTCCCCTTCTCTTCTGCTGGCTGAAAAATAAATCTAACCGTACCACTTTTCCATCTCATATTTTTCAATTGTAAAATAAGTCCCATTACAATGGTCATATGAGCATCATGGCCACATGAATGGTTCGCTTTAAATTCTCCATTTACTTCTTGCCAAAGTGCATCCATATCAGCACGAATCGCAATAACTGGATTCCCGCCTCCAATCTCAGCAATTACACCTGGACAATCATCAAATGTTCTATATGAAATTCCTTCTTCTTTTAAAAAGTCAGTAATATACGCTGTCGTTTCATATTCTTTCCAACTTACTTCAGGGTTTTCGTGTAAATGCTGAAAAATCTCCGTTAAGCGCTCTTGTAGTTCTAATGTTTTCAACGTTCCAGTCTCCTTCCCACATTACAAACGATTCGGGTTAATTATACTTATGAAAAACAGATGTTTTTATGAACATATTGAATTTTAAGAAAAAAGTCAATTATTTATTTTTAAATACTTAAAAAGCTTACTCTGCACTTATATTACAAACTAAACAAACAACTAGAACATTCCTTATTTTCTGTTTTTTATGTTGACGCTTACATAAACTTTTAGTTATCATAACCTAATAAACGTCTATTTTACGACAATTCTAAAAATACAAACAAACATACGTAACAAGGAGGAACTTTATGAAAAAAGAAATACCTTTTGGAATAGCGATTATCCCTATTATCATTACCGTTGCAGTTATGATGGTTACAATTGTTGTATTAAAACAAACCCCTCACGTTCCACTTATTATTGGTACAACCGTTGCTTCTATTGTCGCTTGGCGTTACGGTTACAAATGGAATGATCTTGAAGAAGCAATGTATAAAGGGATTCGTCTTGCATTACCCGCTATCGTCATTATTATTCTTGTTGGCTTAACAATTGGTGCTTGGATTGGCGGTGGAATCGTCGCAACGATGATTTATTACGGTTTAAAACTTTTAACTCCATCACTATTTTTAGTTTCCATTACCGTCATTTGTTCTATCGTAGCATTAGCAATTGGTAGCTCTTGGTCTACAATGGGCACAATTGGTGTTGCTGGAATGGGAATTGGCCTAAGTATGGGAATTCCAGCCCCAATGGTTGCTGGTGCCATTATTTCAGGCTCTTATTTTGGCGATAAAATGTCACCGCTTTCAGACACAACTAACTTAGCCGCAGGATTAACAAATACAGATTTATTCGCACACATTCGTCATATGTTATTTACTACAGTTCCAGGTTTAATTATTACTCTTATCGTCTACGCAGTCTTAGGAAAAAGCTTTGGCGCTAACAATATTGATGCGAAGAGCATCGATCAAACGTTACAAGTATTGCAACAAAACTTTGTTATCTCGCCTTTTCTACTCATTATACCCGTAGTCGTTATGGTATTGGTCGCTAAAAAAGTCCCTGCTATACCAGCGATTCTCGTCGGTATTATTTTAGGATTCTTATCACAAGTCTTTATTCAAGGTGGTTCTGTCTCAGCATCTGTCGGTGCACTCCAAGCTGGATTTGTTATAGACACTGGAAACAAGCTAGTAGACGAACTATTTAACCGCGGTGGCTTAGATTCGATGATGAATACAGTCTCTATGACAATTGTCGCTATGACTTTCGGAGGAGTATTAGAACATACAGGTATTCTTCGCTCAATTGTAAATCAAATTTTAAAGTTAGCGAAATCAGCAAAAGGGCTTATCGCTTCTACTATCGCATCTTGTTTTGCAACAAACCTTACTTGCTCTGAACAATATATTTCAATTGTTGTCCCTTCAAGAATGTACGCAAATGCCTACACGGAAAAAGGACTACATTCAAAAAACTTATCCAGAGCATTAGAAGATGGTGGAACATTAACTTCTGTCTTCGTTCCTTGGAATACGTGCGGTGTATTTATTCTCGCAACACTTGGCGTAGGTGCATTTGAATATGCTCCTTATGCTATTTTGAATTTCATCGTACCTATTATCTCAATCATTTATGGTATAACAGGCTTCACAATTGTAAAACTATCAGACATTGAAAAAGCAGAACTACTAAAGAAACAAAAAGCTCAACTAGAAGCTTAAAAATAGCGGTAAATTCAGTTCATATAGTGCGCGAGGTCGCCCTTGTTGATAGGGCATTTCCTCGCCGCAAATATGAGCATACCCGTAATCAACTAATTTCTTTAACAACCTTTCTGTCGATCTTCGAGTCACTTGTAAATACTCAGAAAGGTCAGCTGCTGTAAACTTCAATGACGGGTGCGATTGACTAAATTGAATGATTTTTGACAAGTTGGCCGGACTAAGCTTTGTTTCCTTCGCTATTTTCATTAGTTCCGGATTATCATTTTTCAAACTTTGTACTCTCTGTTCTTTCGGGAACGGACCAAACAAATCTTTATCACTTGTTAGTATATAAAAACAACGATCTATTAGATTATCCTTTGCAAAACTTTGAGCGATTTTTGCATTTTGCTCCGCTTCTTTCACGGTTTTTCCATAACCAAATCCAATAGCTATCGTTCCTTCTATGCTCGCAAACAAGTTATCTATCGCATTTGTTTTAATAATCGATTCGATATCACCACGAGTTGTATACAAAATGCATGTCATTTCATCCACTTGTTTAAATGAACCACGTAGTTCTTTTGAAATGACATCTAGTTTTTCAAGCAAACTCGTTCGTAATTCTAAGGAAGAAATAATACAAGCACCAACAGTAGCTGAATAGCTTTTTGCTAACTCAGCTTTTATTTTTGCATCTTTTAGCCCATGTATAATGGATTGTGTTGGATCAATCATACGCTCTGAAGGAACACCTATTTTTTGAAGCTCGTCGTAAACAGCGTGAATACTAGTTAAAGCTAAATGAGCCTCTCCAGATTGATATTTAGCTACATGAAAATTGATAACTCTATTTATCTCATCTTTACTCCACAGCATATTTTCATAATCCAACACTTGCGGACTTTCTTTTATACCGATATCATGGAACACATTTGTAATAAAAGAGCGGTCTACTAAATCGATGGAAATGTTATGTGGTTGAATACTTTGATGATACATGATAGAAAGAATTGAAGATGCGACAGTTGTCTCGTCTTGCTGTAAGTATGTACTTGGAATTCGTAATTGTTCTCTTATTTCTTTTGCCATATAATAAGGTAAAGCACCTGAGAAAAAGATGACATCACAAGGCTTTAAACACTTTAATAGTTCAGAAGATTCCGCCGGATGAAGGTAAATATATGGATCAATTTCTATTCCTTCTAATTTTTGAGCAATAGGAAAAAGGTTGTCCATAAATTCCTTTGAACCGACAACTGCAATTTTTATCATCATTTTCTCTAACTCCTTATCATCAATTAACGACTATTTAACGTCAACTATATCAAATGTATAAAACTATTGTAAACAGGAAGGGGTTTCTATTCAATGAAAATTACAGCTATTCATCTTTACGCAATTCGTTTACCGCTTCGCAATCCGTTTGTTATTAGTTATGGCTCTTATTCTGATATGCCCTCTATTATCGTCAAAATGGAAACAGATGAAGGTATTATTGGTTACGGTGAAGGCGTTGCTGATGATCACGTCACAGGTGAATCGTGGGAAAGTACTTTCCATACTTTAAAACATACGCTAGCCCCTGCTCTAATTGGGCAAAATCCAATGAATATCGAAAAAATACACGACATGATGGACAATACAATTTACGGTGTTCCAACAGCGAAAGCCACAATTGATATTGCTTGTTTTGATATAATGGGCAAAAAACTAAATCAACCTGTATATCAATTAATTGGCGGGCGCTACCATGAAGAATTCCCTGTCACTCACGTTTTAAGTATTGCCGATCCAGAAAACATGGCTGAAGAAGCTGCTTCTATGATTCAAAAAGGTTACCAATCTTTCAAAATGAAAGTTGGTACGAATGTAAAAGAAGATGTGAAACGTATTGAAGCTGTACGAGAACGTGTAGGAAATGACATCGCTATTCGCGTTGATGTAAACCAAGGCTGGAAAAATAGCGCAAACACATTAACAGCACTTCGTTCATTAGGACATTTAAACATTGACTGGATTGAACAACCTGTTATCGCGGACGATATTGATGCCATGGCTCATATCCGTTCTAAGACAGACCTCCCGCTTATGATTGATGAAGGCTTAAAAAGTTCTCGTGAAATGCGCCAAATTATTAAATTAGAAGCTGCTGATAAAGTAAATATAAAACTAATGAAATGCGGCGGCATATATCCAGCTGTAAAGCTCGCTCATCAAGCAGAAATGGCAGGCATTGAATGCCAAGTGGGATCAATGGTCGAATCATCTGTTGCCTCTTCCGCAGGATTCCATGTCGCTTTCTCAAAAAAAATTATTACGAGCGTAGAGCTAACAGGGCCATTAAAATTCACAAAAGACATCGGAAACTTACATTACGATGTACCATTCATTCGCTTAAACGAAAAGCCTGGACTCGGCATTGAAATAAACGAAGATACACTACAAGAACTAACCGTCTTTCAAGACGTTGTACGCTAAAGGAGGACTATCATATGACGGTTCTATACGAAGGAACATTAAAACAAAATAACGAATCATTTCACGTTACATTACTATCACTAGAGCACATCGAACAAATTTTATCACTACAAAACATCGTAGTTGAAGCACTAGAAGATAAAAGTCGTTTACAACCACTCTCACAAGAAGAATTTCAATACATTCTAGAAGGAAACGGCATGATGATCGGCGCTTTTATCGAAAACGAACTCATCGCATTTCGCGCTCTACTCGTCCCTCCTATCGATGATGAACATTTAGGGCTCGATATTGGTTTGCCAGAAAGTGAGCTACACCGCGTCATCTATCAAGAAATCTCAAACGTTCATCCGAACTGCCGAGGAAATGGGATGCAAAAAATATTAGCAAACGTCATCATGGACGAATTGCAAAAAGAAGACAGCAAATATGATTATGTATGCTGCACCGTTGCTCCTTTTAACATCCCGAGTTTGAAGGATAAGTTTGCGCAAGGGATGGCGATTGCTGCGCTAAAGGAGAAGTATGGTGGTAGTCTGCGGTATGTTTTTGTGAAGAAATTACGCGGAGATAAAGAAAGCGATTGGACGGATATTCAAAGTATTCTAATGAGTGATGCTAGTGGACAGCAGGCTTTGCTTTCGGAGGGGTATCTTGGGTATGAGATGGAGAAAACAGCAGATACTTTCATTGTGAAGTTTGGGCGATAATCTATATACTCGAAAAGAGGAGATGTCTGCTGTGACCTCTTCTCTTTTCAATTTGTTGAACAATCCTGTGGTAAATGAAATTATATCAACGATTTTTCGAATATATCTATCATAACTTACAATATATCAACGATTTTTAAAATATATCTATCAAAACTCACAATATATCAACGATTCGACAAGAAATATCGATTTACAGACAAAAATCGATATCCCTTCCTAAACCGTCATCTTCCAACTAGATAACGCTAACCAATTCTCCATTTCTTTATAATCAGGCATTATCTTCCCGACAAGACGCCAAAAAGATCGATCATGATTTAAATGAACCATATGACACATTTCATGAACAACTACATAGTCAATTACTCGCTGTGGTGCCATTGCTAGCTTCCAATTGAATGTTAGTTGTAAATTCGAATCGCAAGTACCCCAAGTACGACTACTATCTGTAATACGAATAGAACGTGGTTTTGTTTTGAAATTACTTTGATGCGCTTTAATACTCTTCTCTACTAAAGATTTACACTGCTTATAATAAAATCGTTTTAAAGCTTGTTGTATTTTCTCATCCTTAAGCTCTTTCACATAAATATGTAACTTATCCCCTTCAAAAATCGCATTGTCTTGCTCAATGCTTGCATCTTGGGAAATCTGTATCGGATACGTATTCCCTAAATACAAAAAGCCCTCTCCTTGATCATAATCCTTTTCCTGTGGTCCATGCGCTCGCTCCGCCATTTCCTTACGTGTTGTCTGAATCCAATCCCACTTCTCCTCTAGCAACTGGACTAAGTATTCAACAGGTGTTCCTTTCGGAGCCTGTACTTCCACATTTCCATACGAATCCACAAAAAGACGCACGGACTTTTTCTTCTTATAAGTTATATGAAAATTAATTGTCTCACCTAAATATGTATGTACCATTTCATCACCTAGCATAGTATTTTTACAAATAAAAAAGAGTAGGATACGAACGTCCTACTCTACCTATTATATCATTTACTGCTTTAACGAACTCATTATCCTCTATACTTTACACCTAATCCCTTAATGAAATTCCTTGCGTATCTATCGCCACACTCTTTGTAATTTTTATGGCCTTTCTTTCTTAATAGAGCGCCTAACTCTCCTTTTGTTACCGTAACGCCTACGCTATCTAATATATCAAGTACATCCTCACTCGTTAAAGATAGTGCGATTTTCATTTTCTTTAGAAGAAGGTTATTGGCACTCTCCTTGCTCTGTACAGGTGCAGGCTGCCCTGGTTTCGGATCTTGCTTTCCTCTTTTTAAAGTAATAAATCCATTTAAAAATGCCTCTAACATCATCATATCGCACGTTTTTACGTACTCATCTTCAGCTACCTCATCATTTTCAGCTTCATGCTGAGGAGCTCTCTTTATTTTTGTAAGCATATCAACTACGTCTTCTTTCGTTACTTCCATCCCGCCTAGTTTAAAGATTTCTACCATATCTATATCTTTTATATCTAAAGCGTATCGTACTCTTTTTAATATATCGTTGTTGCTCATTGCCATTGGGTTTCCTCCTGAAATGTTGATTATTTATTCAGCGGTTAAAGTTTATGCTATAACCTACTTTAAATTATCATGTTTAATCTAACCTTTTAGTTATTGTCCGCTAAATTAATACTTTAACATTTTAAAGATATGTTTTATAGTCTTACCCGAACTTTTCTCTATCATTGTATCTACAGCGCTCTTACATGTTTTTTATATGCCTATAAAAAGATTTCTCTCTTAACATTAACTAAAAGAAAAAAAACAGTGTTTTGATTTCTCAAATACACTGTTCTTTTCCAGCTCTACGCTTATTTTCAACTCACTCATGTCATGCACTACATATGAAATGATTTAACTGCTTAAAAGTTAAACCGTCTCACTATCCTGAGCCACACCAACACTATCCTCAAACTTATCCAACAACCCACGCACTTCATCAGTCGATTTCGTACTCATCAATTGATTTCTCAATTCAGCAGCTCCTGGGAAGCCTTTTACATAAATTTTGAAGAAGCGGTGAAGCCCTGTGATTGAGCGTGGCAGTACTTCTGCATATTGATCTTGTAAATCAAGTTGTAGTCTTAAAAGATCTAGGTGCTCTTTACTGCTATGTTCCCTTGGCTCTTTTTCAAACGCAAATGGATTTTTGAAGATGCCTCGTCCGATCATTACACCATCAATGCCGTATTTTTCAGCAAGTTCCAGCCCCATTTTACGATCAAGGATGTCTCCATTGATTGTTATTAACGTATTTGGTGCAATGCGGTCACGTAATTTTTTAATTTCCGGAATTAGTTCCCAGTGCGCATCTACTTGGCTCATTTCTTCTCTTGTACGTAAGTGAATAGAAAGGTTTGCAATATCTTGTTTGAAAATGTGCGTTAACCAATCTTCCCACTCGCTTAACTCTTTAAAGCCAAGTCTTGTTTTTACGCTGACAGGTAGTCCACCCGCTTTTGCTGCTTGGATAAGTTCTGCTGCAACGTCTGGACGTAGAATAAGGCCACTACCTTTTCCTCTTGATGCTACATTCGGTACTGGGCAACCCATATTAATATCGATGCCTTTAAATCCTAGTTCTGCCATACCAATACTCATTTGACGGAAGTATTCGGGATTGTCTCCCCAAATATGTGCCACCATCGGCTGTTCGTCTTCTGTAAAAATTAAACGGCCACGTACACTTTTCATACCTTCTGGATGACAATAGCTATCCGAGTTTGTAAACTCTGTGAAGAATACGTCCGGACGACCTGCTTCACTTACTACGTGACGGAAAACAACGTCTGTCACATCTTCCATTGGTGCAAGTACGAAAAATGGTCGTGGTAATTCACGCCAAAAATTATCTATCATTTCAAATTCAAATCCTCTCACTATGAATACAATTTCAAAATCTCAATTTATAATTTGTGAAAATCAGCAATATTTATTTTAACTAAAATCGCTTATGAATGGTATTTTTGTAAACCAAAAAGCAGATGGTATAGATTTCCCCTATATCAACTGCTTTCCTATTATACTAACTTAAGCCAAGCCACACACTCCACATGCGTCGTATGCGGGAACATATCAACAGGTTGTACTTCCTGCGTTTTATATCCGCCTTCTTCTAGTACTTTTAAATCACGTGCTAATGTTGCTGGGTTACACGATACGTATACGACGCGGTTTGGCTTCATGTCGATGATTGTATTTAGTAATGCTTCGTCACAGCCTTTACGCGGTGGGTCTACGACCATTGTGTCGGCGATTACGCCTTCTTTGTACCATTTTGGAATGACTACTTCTGCTTCTCCTACGCCAAATTCAGCGTTTGTCATGTTGTTTAGTGCTGCGTTTCGGTTTGCGTCTTCGATTGCTTCTGGGACGATTTCAACGCCGTACACTTTTTTCGCTTTTTGCGCTAGGAATAACGAGATTGATCCGATTCCGCAATAGGCATCGATTACTGTTTCGTTACCATTTAATTTTGCGTATTCTAACGTTTTATCGTAAAGCACTTTCGTTTGCTCTGGGTTTACTTGATAGAATGAACGTGCTGAAATCGCAAATTTAATGTCACCGATAAAGTCATAAATGTATTCTGATCCGTACAGTACTGTCGTTTTGTCTCCGAAAATTACATTCGTACGCTTCGTATTTACGTTTTGAACAATTGATTTTACTTCTGGGAATTTCGCTGCAATTTCTTCAATAATTGCTTTTTTGTTCGGCAATTCTGCTGTACGCGTAATGAAGACAAGCATAATTTCTCCTGTTACTTGTCCGTAACGAGCCATTACGTGACGAAGTGTTCCTTTGTTACGCTCTTCGTTGTACGCAGTGATACCGTGCTTTTCACAAATACGTTTTACTTCTTGGATTAATGTATCGTTTTCTTCTGCCTGAATTAAGCATGATTCCATATTAATGATGTCATGCGTTCCTTGGCGATAAAAACCAGCTACAAGTCCGCCTTCACGTTCTCCGATTGGTACTTGTGCTTTATTACGGTATACCCACGGATTCTTCATGCCAAGTACAGGATGAACAGGAACATCAGCTAGTCCTCCGATACGCTGCATAACGTCACGTACTTGTTTTTCTTTCGCTTGTAATTGTCCTTCATAAGTTAAGTGCTGAAGCTGACAACCGCCGCACTGATTATATACTGGGCATTCAGCATCTTTACGATATGGACTTTCTGTATGAAGCTTCATTAAACGACCAAATGCAAAGTTTTTCTTCACTTTAATAATTTTAATTTGCGCTTCTTCACCTGGTAATCCGTTTTTAACGAAAATAGGATAGCCCTTTACTTTCGCAACACCGGCACCATCATGTGTTAAATCTTCAAATACTACATCTATAAACTCGTTTTTCTCAACTGGTGGCGTCATTTTAGTACTCATTTTCCGACCTCTCTTTTTCATAACACTGCGTTACATTTTATCATACTTATATGGTCTTTTTCTATTGGAAGAAAAAAAGCTATTGACGATACTTCTCTGTTAATGTTACGCTACTACTAATTTAATACGGACGATGTTACCTCATATATACTTGATAATATGGATCGAGAGTTTCTACCCGGCAACCTTAAATTGCTGGACTATGGGGAAAACTAATGAATATTAGCCTATGCGCAAAAAAGGACTCATATTGATTAGCTTTCTCTCATAGATGAAAGTGAATCCATATGGGTCTTTTTTTATTTTTATTTTTCTAAAAGGTCAGACATCTTACGTATGACATAAAACCTCATTCCTTTATTTTTAGTAATATAACGAGCGTTTTATGTACAAACTTTATACGAACTTCTGAAAGGGGCAACTACATGCAATATGTAATGAGCATTATCGGTATTATTGCCGTGTTAGGTTTATGTTTTGCTTTGTCAAACAACAAAAGTAAAATCAACTTCCGTGCAATTGCAATTATGATTGGTTTCCAAATTTTAATCGGTTGGTTTATGTTTGCTACAAAGATTGGTCAACAAATCATTATTTTCATTAGTAAAGTTTTCAACAAACTAATTAAACTTGGTACGACAGGTGTCGATTTTCTCTTTAATGGAATTCACAGAGATTTTGTCTTTTTCTTAAACGTATTATTAATTATCGTATTTTTCTCAGCACTACTTTCAATCTTTAGTTATTTAGGTGTTTTACCATTCATCGTTCGCGTTGTCGGCGGTGCTATTTCAAAAATTACTGGTTTACCACGTGTTGAGTCATTCCACGCAGTAAACTCTGTATTCTTCGGTTCAAGTGAAGCGTTAATCGTTATTAAAAACGATTTACAGCATTTCAATAAAAACCGTATGTTTATCATTTGTTGTTCTGCGATGAGCTCCGTTTCTGCTTCTGTTACAGCATCATACGTAATGATGTTAGATGCAAAATACGTACTGGCAGCTCTTCCGCTAAACTTATTCTCAAGCTTAATCGTTTGTTCGTTATTAACACCAGTTGATACGAAGAAAGAAGATGAAGTGATTCAGAAATTTGATAGAACTCTATTCGGAGACAGCTTTATCGGCGCAATGATTAACGGTGCGCTTGATGGTTTAAAAGTAGCTGGTATCGTTGCCGCATTAATGATCGCCTTTATCGGTGTGATGGAAGTTGTAAACTACGTAATTAGTGCAGCTTCAGGCGCAATGGGACATGCTGTTACTTTACAACAAATCTTCGGTTACGTACTTTCTCCATTCGCATTCTTAATGGGTATTCCAACTCAAGATATTATCCCAGCTGGTGGTATTATGGGTACGAAGATTGTTTTAAATGAGTTTGTAGCAATCCTTGATTTAAAAGACACAGCTACAACATTAGCTCCACGTACAGTTGGAATCGTTACAGTATTCTTAATTAGCTTCGCAAGTATTAGCCAAATTGGTGCAATCGTTGGTACAATCCGTGCCCTTTCTGAAAAACAAGGAAGCGTTGTTTCTAAATTTGGTTGGAAAATGCTATTTGCATCAACACTTGCTTCTATTTTATCTGCGACAATCGCTGGATTGTTTATTTAATAAAAAATCACCTTTGCTTAGACAGCAAGGTGATTTTTTTATTATCATCATTTAAGAAACTGAAGAAAACTCTAATGCCTCTTCCTTATTAATAATTTCCCCCTTATATTTACCTTTCACCGAAATATCAATAATTGATTTATTTTCTGCTTCCATTTTCCCTAAAGAAAATATATATATTAAATCATCTTTTTTTAACATCCATTGTTTTCCGTGCCAAGGACCAGTTAACTTCTGTTCTGGTGACGCCAGTATTTCTCCAAAATATTCACATTCGCCTAGAGATGTTTTTACTGTATTCTTCTTCGTATTAATAACTACATATTTAAGGAGCTTTATACTTTCACTTGAAAAAATCTCTACTTCATGATCATTTTTTTTCTTGAATTTCAGCTTTCCATCTTTTGTATTAACCAATTTACTTTGATCAATTGCATTTAGTACAAACTCATACTCTTCTTTTGTAACACCGAAATTAGGGTGATATGGAAAACTTTTTTTCTCTGCATGTTCTTCTACATATTTTAAATACCATTCCATATTACTCGCTAGATGCTCTCTCATTCTTTGACCAATACTCCCTACCTTTTTAAGAGTATCTGGTTCCATCTCTATTGTCATAATATCCGCCGTCACTTCCGCATTCATAAGATGCGATGGAATATACTCTTCCACGCTATTCGCTTTACTCACTTCACTTTGACAACCAACTATAAATAGCGATATGAAAAAGATATATATTATTTTTTTATATTTCATTTCTATTCTCCACTCCATACATTATTCTTACTTAGTTTTATAGCGGTTTTCATTATAGTATAAAATCTTTATATTTTAATAAAATACATATACTTATGCAAAATTGCATAAGTATATGTATTCTTCTTACTTTAAAATTAGCTTAAATCACTTTCCAAATTATACAAATAACAAGTTAAAAATGTTATAATTTTCAAAAAACATTGGAGGATATTATGAAAGCCCACGCAATTTTCGATTTCTTACATTTACTAGTCTTAACGCTGAAAAGCTATTATGTATGGGGAATGCCTATCTATGTCTTCATTATTCCTCTTATCTTTGTAGTCGGTTATATTATTATTAATTCTAATAAGAAACAAAAAAATACATCTATTCAAAGTCACTAATCTATTACCTTAATAGCCTCCTAAAAATCATATTCCCCTCATTTTCTTCAAATGATATGATGAACAAGGGTAAATCCCCACCACTCTTATAGCGGTGGGGATTTTAATGTCAATATGCAACATACTACACAATAGAAGGTGATTTTTATGAGAAAATACGCAGCAATTGCTTTATGTACGTCTGCCATTCTAGCAGGCTGCAATACTAGCAATGTAAGCCAAGAACCTAAAAAAGAGAAAAAGGTTCAAGAAGTAGCTATACAAAAAGAGGCTCTACAAGAACAAGGTAAAATTTCTTATACTCCCATCACACACGAATCTACAAACACAAGTATTCATATTACAGACTTAAAAGATTCTTTAAATGAAGTACAATATAAAATTTGGCGCACAGCTGATGGAAAGGAACGTGCTAAATCTTTTTCTTCTAAAGAAAAGGAGAAACAATTTACAATTCCTTTTGACATAAAAGAATTTGAAGGAAAACGCGGTGAGTTCCAAATTGAAGCAACAGGAATGAAAGAAGATGGGAAAACAATCCCGCTTACGAAATCTACTATTACTTTCGAACAAAAGGTTCCTGTTCTTATGTATCACGCAATCGATGATTATCATGGTCAAGGTATTAAAGACTTATTCGTATCACCAGCTAACTTTGAAGCACAAATGAAACATTTAAAAGACAATGGTTATACGCTTTTAACGTTTGAACGCTGGGGTGATATAAATAAAGTAAATAAGCCGATTTTCGTTACATTTGATGACGGTATGAAAAATAATATGAATGCATTTCGCGTTTTACAAAAGCTAAAAGATGATACTTTTAAACCGGCAGCAACAGAATATATGATTGTTGATAACGTTGATGTAGAAGGAGCATTGTCTACTTCTGAAATAAAAGAAATGGTTGATTCCGGCATTTTCTCGGTGCAATCTCATACTGCAACACATGCAGACTTACCGAAAATTACAAACTATGAGGAAGAGTTAAAAGGTTCAAAAGAAAAACTAGAAAAAATAACAGGTAAGCCTGTTATCGCGATTGCTTATCCATTCGGTCATGTAGATGATAAGGTTGTTACAGAAACGAAGAAGTATTATCAATTTGCGACGACGACAAAGCCTGGGCAATTCATTACGAAGGGTGAACCTGATGAATTGTTAAAGATGAAGCGCGTTCGTATACACCATACAACGACTGTAGAGCAGTTTGCTTCTTCAATTAAGTAAATATAAGGGCTCAATACATTTTGAGCTCTCTTTTTACTTTATATTTATATATATTTTTAGAATTTTCTTGTATTATATATAGTAAGAAATCTTTCAAATTAAAGGAGATTATACATATGTCATTTGAACAAACGTTAGAGAAATATGCTGCTCTTGCAGTTAATGTTGGTGTTAATATTCAACCTGGACAAACTTTATCAATTAGTGCACCTCTTGAAGCTGTACAATTTGTACGCCTCGTTACAGAAAAAGCATATAAATCTGGTGCAAAACACGTATATGTAGATTGGAATGATGAGACGTTAACACGCTTAAAGTTCGATCTAGCTCCTGAAGAAGCTTTCGCTGAATTTCCATCTTGGAAAGCACATGCTCGTGAAGAATTAGCAAAAGAAGGCGCTGCATTTATGTCTATCTATGCAGAAAACCCTGATTTATTAAAAGGTGTAGAAGCATCGCGTATTGCAACAGCTCATAAAGTAGCTGGAGAAGCAATGAAAGTATACCGTGATTACGTACAAGCAGATAAAGTAAGTTGGTGTGTCATTTCTGTTCCTACGAAAGAATGGGCTGCGAAAGTATTCCCTGACGTAGCGCCAGAAGAACAAGAAGCAAAGTTATGGGATGCTATTTTCAAAGCTACTCGTGCTGATTTAGAAAATCCTGTAGAAGCATGGAAAGAACATGATGAAACATTACATACAAAAGTGGATTACTTAAACGAAAAGCATTATAAAGCTCTTCACTATACAGGTCCTGGAACAGATTTAACAATCGAACTTCCAGAAAAACATGTATGGGCTGGTGCTGGTAGCTTAAATGAAAAGAACGTACCATTTATGGCTAATATTCCAACTGAAGAAGTATTTACAATGCCACTTAAAACAGGTGTAAACGGCCAAGTTTCTAGTACAAAACCGTTAGTATTTGCAGGTAATATTATCGATAATTTCACGTTAACATTTGAAAACGGGCGTATCGTAGACTATAAAGCTGAAGCTGGTGAAGAAGCTTTAAAACATTTAGTAGAAACAGATGAAGGTTCTCACTTCTTAGGAGAAGTAGCTTTAGTACCTCATGACTCACCAATTTCAAACACAAATGTTTTATTCTACAATACACTATTTGACGAAAATGCATCTTGCCACCTTGCAATCGGAAATGCTTATGCATTTAACTTAGTTGGCGGAAAAACAATGTCTAAAGAAGAACTTGCTGAAAACGGCGCAAACGCTAGTATCACACACAACGACTTCATGATTGGATCAGCTGAGCTTGATATTGACGGTATTACTGCTGATGGCAGACATGAGCCTATCTTCCGTAAAGGTAACTGGGCGTTTTAAATTTATTACCATAAAGAAACACATTGGATAATCCAATGTGTTTCTTTATTTATTTGGTCTCAATTCAAATTTTATCGTTCTATTTTCATGCGTAAACTCCGGTCTATACGTAGCGATATACGTATTTTCTTTCGCTACGTCAAATAGCATGATATCTTGAATTTTTTCATCTGGTGCTAACTTTTTACTAATAAAGCTATCAGGGTTATTATATTCTTTAAATCTTGTACCTTTCTTATCGGTAATCTCAAATTCATAAAATGCAAAAGGTATTTCCTTTTTACTATTATTTTCTACTTTGAAAATAATCCCCAAAATCTCCTCTTTCTTTTTATTCTCATCATAATCCGGATATCCTAATTTAACTGAATCGATAGTTACTTGCAAACCATCTACGTCTACTGTCTCCCCTATTTTATACACTTTATCTTGAACATCTTCTTGTTTACTTTCATTACTATCTTTAGTCTCAGTGCAAGCACTTAAACTAAAAGCTATGCCAAAAATTAAAACAATTTGACTTACCTTTTTTAACATACTCTTTCCTCCACATAAGACAATATTTCATATGTATCATAACAAAACGCTTTACTCTTTCTTGTCATATTTTGTCGTATTAATTGTTAACTGCACAAATAGAAAAAAGCTATCTTCTACAAAAGATAGCTTTCATGATGCCGATGAAACCTTAAGCCCAATGACACCCAAAACAATAAAAAGAATACAAAATGCTTGAAATAAACTAATATGCTCTTTAAAAAAGTACACACTAATGATTGTAATAAGTAATGTTCCAACGCCAGACCAAATAGCATAAGCAATACTTAAATGAATCTTTTTCACAACGATGGCAAACACGCTGAAACAAATCCCATAAAACACGAAAATCAGTACACTTGGAACGAGCTTTGTTAAACCATTTGATAGTTTCATCGCAATTGTTCCAGCTACTTCAAAAATAATTGTAACAAGTAATAATAGCCAATATACCATACTAGAATCTCCTTCTCTGTTACCTTATAGAGATTCTAGTATACTACTTATAGTCCCAATGAAATATATTTAATTTCTAAATATTCCTCGATGCCGAAATGGCCTCCTTCACGACCGATACCACTTTCTTTAAATCCACCAAATGGTGCTTGTGCAACTGATGGAAGTCCATCGTTTAGACCGATAATACCGTACTCTAACGCTTCACTAATTTGGAATGCTTGGCTAATGTCTTTCGTGAAAATATACGCAGCTAAACCGTATGGTGTATTGTTTGCACGTTCGATTACTTCATCAACTGTTTTAAATTTCGCAACTGGTGCCACTGGTCCAAATGTTTCTTCATTCATACAAAGCATCGTATCATTTGCCAACCCAATTACAGTCGGTTGAATGAAATGTCCCTCTAACTCTGCGACCTTTTGACCACCATATAAAACTGTTCCACCTTTTTGAATAGCATCTTCAATATGTTCTTGTACTTTTGAAACTGCATTCTCATCAATAAGTGGCCCGACAGTCGTTCCGTCACCGAAACCGTCTCCTACTTTCAACTGCCCTACTGCCTTTTGGAACTTCTCTACAAATACTTCGTATACTTCTTCTTGAACGAATACTCGGTTTGTACATATACACGTTTGTCCTGCATTACGGAATTTCGAACCAATCACCGCTTCTACTGCTTTATCTAAATCTGCATCATTCATTACGATAAACGGAGCGTGTCCCCCTAACTCAAGCGAAACTTTTTTCATCGTTTGCGCCGCACTAGCCATTAACTCTTTCCCGATTTCCGTTGACCCTGTAAAGGACACTTTTCGAACGCGACCATCTTCCATCCATGTATCAGCAATTGCTTTTGCACTACCTGTTACGATATTGATTACGCCCTTTGGAATATCTGCTTCATGGGCTAATTCAGCTAATTTCAATGCAGTTAATGGCGTTTGACTTGCCGGTTTCACAACGGCTGTACAGCCTGCTGCAAGCGCTGGGGCTACCTTTCTCGTAATCATAGCAGCTGGGAAGTTCCAAGGTGTAATAGCTGCCATAACGCCAACTGGTTGCTTCATAACTAAAATGCGCTTATTCGGATGAGCAGCAGGAATCATTTCACCATATACGCGTTTCCCCTCTTCTGCATACCATTCAACAAAACTGTTTGCATAATTTACTTCACCAAGCGCTTCTGCAAACGGCTTCCCTTGTTCCTTCGTCATAATCGCTGCGATCTCTTCTTTATTTTCATCAATAAGCATGAACCACTTTTTTAACTTCGTTGCACGATCTGCTGCCGTTAACTTAGACCACGTTTTAAAAGCTTCATGTGCAGCATCAACAGCTTGCTTTGCCTCTGTTACTCCGCCTTTTGGTACAGTTGCAAATATTTCCTTCGTCGCAGGATTATTTACTTCAATTTGTTCTTGTAGTGTAATCCACTCACCATTTATATACATCGCCTTTTTATCTATACTTACGAAAGTCGCCTTTTTATCCAATGTTTTCTTCCTCCTCTATGAACTTCTTAATTTTTCTAGTAGCAGCAGATTGACTAATTTGCAAAAACTCAGCCACTTTATAACTTGATCCATACGTTTTATACGCTTTAAGAATTATATTTCTCTCTACCTCTTCCAGCATTTTATAAAGGCTTTGCCCCGATTGTTCAACTGCAGCCTCTTGCATAGAGAGTGGCAAATCCTCTACCGTTACAACATCATCAACAGTAATAACAATTCTCTCAATTACATTCTCTATTTCTCTATTGTTCCCTTCCCACGGATATCCAACAAACATTTGTAACGTACTCGGCGCTAGTTTCACATCACGTCCGTACTTTTTATTAAAGTGCTGCAAGTAATGATAAATAAGCGGCAAAATATCTTCTGTTCTTTCCCTAAGCGGGGGAATTGCAATTGGAATGACATTCAAACGATAGTATAAATCTTTCCGAAATGTTCCTTGTTTCACCATCTCGCTTAAATCTCTATTTGTTGCCGCCACAATTCGAACATCTACTTTTTTTAATTCTCTTCCGCCTATAGGACGAAATGTTTTTTCTTGCAATACTTGCAAAAGCTTCGCTTGAATTTCAAGCGGCATTTCACCGATTTCATCTAAAAAAAGAGTTCCTTTATGCGCGGATTCTAATAGTCCCTTTTTCCCTTCACGATTCGCACCTGTAAAAGATCCACCTGAATATCCAAAAAGCTCCGATTCAATTAAATTAGTTGGTAATGCCGCACAATTAATTTCATAGAAACTTTCATGCTTACGGTGACTCACTTCATGTAAATGGCGTACTAATCGACTTTTTCCTACTCCAGTCTCGCCTAAAACGAGAACAGTACTATCCACTACAGATACTTTTTTGATTGTATCGACTATTTTTTGCATAGCTAGACTTTTAAAAATAAGTCCTTCATGCTCATATGTTTCTCTTAATTCTTTTTTATATGTTTTTAGCTGATTATCCATTTCCTCTACCTTTTGACGTAATTGATAGAGTTCAGTAAGGTCGCGAGAATAACTAATCACTCTTCTTAAATTTCCCTCATCATCAAAAACAGGCCTTGTACGAACGTGTAAATACTCTCCTGATTTTGTCGTTTGAACGAGTTCAATTGGCCTCTTTTTTTCAATCACTTCTAATGTCGCTGATGGATAAAAGATTCCATCCTTTTGTAGTTCTTTTACATGCTTACCAACTAACTCTTCTGCAGCTAGTTGGTAGTGCCTTTCACATGTACTATTTACACGTACAACGATCCCTTGCTCATCTGTAACAAAAATTTCGTCAAACGCATATTCAAATACATCTTTTAAATCCATTAACACTCGTTCCTTTTCTGCAACCATCCTAGCCACCCCTAACTTCAAATCCATCGATCCACTTCACTACCTTTATTATAAAGTGAATTTTCTGCATTTAATATAGAGTCAGCTAGAATGTTTGCTATTTATACTTCAGTTTTTAAACGCGAGCGATGTTTGTTTGCTCATAACAAGCTTGCAATGATTCTTCAATTATTGTTAAACCTTCTTCAAGTTGCTCATCTGTAATAACTAAAGGCATTAACACACGGATAACATTTCCATATGTCCCTGCTGATAATAACAGTAACCCACGCTTATTTGCTTCTGCACATAGATTAGCCGTTAACGTTTTGTCAGGTGCTTTCGTCTTACGATCTTGAACGACCTCAAATGCACACATTGCGCCTAACCCACGCACATCACCGATGCAATGATATTTATTTTTCATCTCTTCGAATCGGTTCATTACGACTTTTCCTAATTCTATCGCTCTATCATTTAATTTCTCATTTTCTATTACATCGAGAACAGCTAATGCAGCCGCACATCCTAATGGACTTCCTGCATACGTTCCACCAAGTTCACCTGGTGCAGACTCATTCATAATTTCTTTACGTCCAATGACACCACTTATCGGTACACCAGCACCTAATGATTTAGACACTGTAATTAAATCTGGAACGACATCATAGTGATCAATTGCAAAATATTTTCCTGTACGACTAAAGCCTGTTTGTATTTCATCCGCTACAAATAAGATGCCGTTCTCTGAACAAATGCGGCGTACTTCTTGAACAAATTTCTTACTTGGGACGATAAATCCACCTTCCCCTTGAACAGGTTCCATTACAACAGCTGCAATTGTTTCTGGTGCTACTTCCGATATGAAGAAGTTCTTAAACTCTTCAATAATAAAATCATCATACTGCTCTTCCGTTAATCCCTCTGGGCGACGGTATTCGTATGGAAATGGCGCTTTATATACTTCTGGAGCAAAGGGACCAAACCCAAATTTATATGGCTTCACTTTACTTGTCATCGTCATTGTCATTAATGTACGCCCGTGGAAACCTTTAGAAAATGCGATAATACCAGGTCTCTTCGTATATTTACGAGCGATTTTCACCGCGTTCTCAACTGCTTCTGCACCACTATTTAAAAACAGGACTTGCTTATCGAAACTTCCTGGTGCCAATGCCGCAAGCTTTTCTGCTAATTCAATATATGGCTCATACATCATGACGTTAAATCCAGTATGAATGTATTGATCGACTTGTTTATGGAGCGCTTCTTTAACCGTTGGATGACAATGCCCTACGTTAATTGTCCCGATTGCTCCTGCAAAATCAATGTACTGATTGCCATCAACATCTGTTACAAGAGCACCATTGGCAGATTGTACAAACGTTGGGATGCCGTTACTTACTCCTTTTGGTACTATATTTTGACGGCGTTCTAATAAAGATGCCGCTTTCGGTCCTGGAATTTGTTCATTTACTTTAGCAAATTTTTTTGTGTTCATTGCGTACCCCATCCTTTTCTTTACATTGTTTTCTCTTTTTATTGCAAAATATATGCCAACTTTCTTTTCTAGCATTTATCCTATATTCTTTGTATCCAGGCATAAAAAATAAGTCTATAAAGACTCATTAAGAGTCTTTATAGACTTATTTTCCTTACACATTAGACTTTTCTTTCTCCCAGAAAAACTCACCCGATTGAGAAATAAACTCTCCAACAGAATCTAACACTAAATCAGCAAGTGGTTCTAATGTTGGACGGTCTCCTGTACCAGATAGCACCCCAATTGCATAGCAATCGCCATTTTTAGCTAAATGTAAATCAGTTGGCGTATCTCCAACAACCGCAACCTCACATGATTCTAAATTAAATTTCTCACAAAACACTTCTATAATCTTTTTATCTGGTTTTTGCGCAGGGAATGTATCCGAGGCTATAATATAATCAAAAAAGTTCTCCAACTTATATTGTTTTAAAAATAATTCTGTTGGTGCGAAATCATCCGCCGTGACAACCCCTAATATAAATCCTTTATCTTTTAATGCCTGTAACACTTTCGGTAAGTCTGCTGTCATTTTCATATGCGAACGATGCTCATACATAAGGGAAAATAACTTCTCACTTACCCACTGATGCATCTCTTCTTCTCTAGCAGACTCAATATAATTACAAAGCCCCTTCGCTACATCAAGGCTTGTTCCAGCAGCTATTGCACTCCTTGGATTAACAAATGCTCCCTCTACACCAATCTCTTCTAATAAGGTCTGCCGCATTGTACTTGGTAAATGATATAAACTTATACATTCAGCTACAAGTTCTTCAGCTACTTTTATCCATATTGAATGAAAATCCATTAATGTCCCATCTTTATCAAATAATATCGCCTTTACCTTCTCCATAGCATCCTACCTCTCGTTTCTTATCTCCTCCAGTGTATCAATAAAATATGGATGTAAAATAAAAGAATTGTAAAAATACCATAAAAATCAAACTAACTCCCAATTTACAATTCATTTTAACAAAGTAAAAAAGGATGCCTTTACAGGGCATCCTCTTGATGTTCAGGAACAAATAGTTCTAAACAATGATATATATTTTCGAATTCCATCGGTGCATCTCCACCATACTCACCATCTAAATTAATCATTAGTTTATCTGGTGAATGTACTTTAATGCGGTTCGCTTGTGTATATAACACTTTTGGATTATTAATATGTTCACCACGTTGTGCTTGTGTTGCTGCTTTAATTAAATCAGCGATAGAACCTTTTTTCAGTACTAATAGGTCAAATAACCCATCGTTAATAGATGCATACGGTGCTACCTTTTCAAATCCACCTACTGAACGAGTATTCGTAATTAAAAACATCGTAATTTCTTCTTGTAGTAACTTTCCATCATACTCAATTTCAACATATGTCGGATGCAATGATGGTAACATCTCGATACCTTTTAGGTAATAAGCAAGCTGCCCTAATACTGTCTTTAACTTACTCGGTACTTCGTATGTTAATTCTGTAATACGACCGCCACCAGCGATGTTAATAAAATATGTATCGTTCGCTCTACCAAGGTCTAATGGCACTGTTTTTCCTTCGCAAATAATATCTGCTGCCTCTTCAATAGAACGAGGTACACCAATTGCACGTGCAAAGTCATTTGTCGTTCCAACTGGAATAATTCCAAATTTCGGACGGAATTCATGCCCAACTAAACCGTTTACTACTTCATTTAACGTACCGTCGCCACCAGCCGCAATAACAACATCAAACTTACGATCCGCAGCTTGCCTCGCCGCCACAGTAGCGTCTCCAGGACCCGTTGTCGCATGACAAGATGTCTCATAGCCAGCTTGTTCTAATTTTTGTAATACTTCTGGTAAGCTCTTCTTAAATAGCTCACGCCCAGAAGTAGGATTATAAATAATTCTTGCTCGCTTCATCATTTATTAGCACAGGAAATTTCTTTATGTATCGAAAAAGAACATACTGAACTTCTATTCAGTATTCCCATGCCTACCTCCTCTCATCTTGCTATCCTTCTTTTATCCCGCTCAAACAGGCAGTAAGAACCCGATTCGTGTAGTCCATCAAAAGTAAATATTCATTTCAATGGTTTTTTATTTGACCCCAAAATTTATCCCGCTATTTGCGGGCAGTAAATGCCCGATTGGTGAGGGCTAATAATCAGTGTTGGATGAACCTCCCACTGATTAAAGTTTCACTTTATTTCTATCCATTCTTCCATAAAAATTTACATATAACGAATAATAACTATCTATTATTTCATGAGATGAAAAAAACCTCTATGTTTAGATTTATCATTATTCCCACCTTTTTGCAACTATCATACCATAGTTGCTATACAAACATTTTTCCACTTTTGACAGTTAATCAAACGTTTGTTTAAACGATTTTGTCTCATTTAAACAAACGTTTGATTAACCTAGAAAAACACCCATGTACGGGTGTTTTTCTGCTTAATCTTTAAAAGTTACTACTATTATCGCTTATTAATCTCTTCAAGTAAGATTTTGTTAACAAGCGGTGGATTTGCTTGTCCTTTTGTAGCTTTCATAATTTGACCAACTAAGAAGCCAATTGCACGGTCTTTACCGTTTTTAAAGTCTTCGATAGATTGCTCATTATTATCAAGAATTTCTGTTACAACTTTACGAAGTGTACCCTCGTCAGAAATTTGAACAAGACCTTTCGCTTTAACGATTTCTTCTGGGTCTCCACCTTTTTCAATTAATTCATTAAATACTTTCTTCGCGATTTTAGAAGAAATTGTACCTTTTTCAATTAATTGAACCATTTTAGATAAACCAGCAGGCGTTAATGCAACGTCTTTTAATTCTTTTTGTTGTTTGTTTAAGTATGCAAGTACTTCACCCATTAACCAGTTCGATGTTAATTTCGCATCAGCACCGTCTGCAACAGTTGCTTCAAAGAAATCAGACATCTCTTTCGTTAATGTTAACACGTGTGCATCATAAGCTGGTAAGCCTAGTTCTGCAACGTAGCGAGCTTTACGTGCATCTGGAAGTTCTGGAATAGAAGCTCGAACTGCTTCTTTCCACTCATCATCAATGTAAAGTTCAACTAAGTCTGGCTCCGGGAAGTAACGGTAATCGTCAGATCCTTCTTTCACACGCATTAAGATTGTTTTCTTCGTTGCTTCATCATAACGACGTGTTTCTTGTTGGATGATACCACCAGATAACAGTTCTTTTTCTTGGCGCACTTGCTCGTGCTCAAGACCTTTTTGTACGTAAGTGAATGAGTTTAAGTTTTTCAGTTCCGCTTTTGTACCGAACTTCTCTTGTCCAACTGGACGAAGAGAAATGTTCGCATCACAACGTAAGGAACCTTCTTCCATCTTACAATCAGATACACCAGTGTATTGAATGATTGATTTTAACTTCTCTAAGTATGCATATGCTTCTTCTGGCGTACGCATATCTGGCTCAGATACGATCTCGATTAAAGGCATACCTTGACGGTTGTAGTCTACTAATGAACCATCAGCTGTATGCGTTGATTTACCAGCATCTTCTTCTAAATGAAGACGTGTAATACCGATACGTTTCTTTTTACCGTCTACTTCGATTTCAATCCAACCATTTTCACCAATTGGCTTATCAAATTGAGAGATTTGGTAAGCTTTCGGGTTATCTGGATAGAAATAGTTTTTACGGTCAAACTTCGTTTCCGTTGCGATTTCACAGTTTAATGCCATTGCAGCTTTCATCGCAAAGTTAACTGCTTCTTTATTTAAAGTAGGAAGTACCCCTGGGTATCCTAAGTCAATTACACTTGTTTGTGTATTTGGCTCCGCTCCGAATTCTGTTGGACTCGCAGAGAAAATTTTCGAATTTGTTTTTAACTCAACGTGAACCTCTAAACCAATAATTGTTTCTAAATTCATCTATGCTCGCCTCCTTACAGACTTGCTTTTTTTGTATGATAGTCTGTTGCTTGCTCAAACGCATGTGCAACGCGGTAAATTGTCGCTTCATCGAAGTGTTTACCAATGATTTGTAGACCAAGTGGCATGTTGTTAGCACCGAATCCACATGGAACTGAAATCGCTGGAACACCCGCTAAGTTTACTGGAATTGTTAAAATGTCATTTGCATACATTGTCATTGGATCGTCAACTTTTTCTCCCACTTTAAATGCCGGAGTTGGTGTTGTTGGTCCAATAATAACATCATAGTTAGCAAATACATTTTCAAAGTCGTTCTTAATTAATGTACGTACTTGTTGTGCTTTTTTGTAATATGCATCATAGTAACCAGAGCTAAGAGCAAATGTACCAAGCATAATACGACGTTTAACTTCATCACCGAAACCTTCACTACGTGTGTTTTTGTAAAGATCTAATAAGTTATTTACATTATCAGAACGAACACCGTAACGCACGCCATCAAAGCGTGAAAGGTTAGCAGATGCTTCAGAAGAAGATAGTAAGTAATACGTTGCTAGAGCGTATTTAGAGTGTGGAAGAGATACTTCCTCCCAAGTTGCGCCCATACCTTCTAATACTTTTAAAGCAGCTAGTACTGACTCACGAGCTTCTTCGCCAACACCTTCGCCTAAGTATTCTTTCGGTACAGCAATGCGTAAACCTTTAACATCGCCTGTTAAACCAGCTAAATAGTTTCCAACTTCAACGTTTGCAGAAGTTGCATCCATGCGGTCAATACCTGAAATAGCTTGTAATAAGTATGCATTGTCTTCTACTGTACGTGTAATCGGTCCGATTTGGTCAAGTGAAGATGCGAATGCTACTAATCCGTAACGAGATACGCGTCCGTAAGTTGGTTTTAAACCTACAACACCGCAATATGCAGCTGGCTGACGGATAGAACCACCCGTATCAGAACCTAGAGAGAATAGTACTTCTCCTGCTGCTACAGCTGCTGCAGAACCACCACTAGATCCGCCTGGAACGTAATCTAAGTTCCATGGGTTTTTCGTAGCGTAGAATCCTGAGTTTTCATTTGAAGAACCCATTGCGAACTCGTCCATGTTTAATTTACCGATTGTAATTGTGTCAGCAGCTTTTAGCTTTTGCACAACTGTCGCATCATAAATTGGATCGAAGTTTGCTAATATTTTGCTTGCACAAGTTGTACGAAGACCGTTAGTTACAATGTTATCTTTTACACCAATTGGCATACCGAATAATAAACCATTATCTTCAGCGCCGATTTTTGCATCTAATTCTTTCGCTTTTGCGCGTGCATTTTCTTCATCTAATGTAAGAAAGGCTTTTACGTTATCTTCAACATCCGCAATACGTTTGTAAGATTCTTCTACTAAATCCGTAACGGAAATTTCTTTGTTGTTTAACTTCTTATGTAACTCTGATACTGAATGATCAAATAATGACATCGAAATTCCCCTCCTCTATTCTAATACTGCTGGAACACGGATTTGATTATCTTTGTGATCCGGTGCATTTTTTAATACTTCTTCAACTGGTAAACCTTTTTCTGGTACATCTTCACGCATAACATTTTTCATAGTTAATACATGAGTTGTTGGTTTTACATCTGTTGTATCTAATTCATTTAACTGTTCTGCAAATGTAACAATTGCATCTAGTTGTTTTTGAAATTTTTCTGCTTCTTGATCAGTAATTGCAAGACGTGCTAAATGTGCTACGTGCTTTACATTCTCAACGGAAATTCTTGACACGGCTAGGCCACCTCCATAATATATCGTTCAATCTACAATACTATTGATGATACCAAATTTTCAGTACTTCAAGCAAGTCAACACAGAGTACTTACGCCATTTTTACATAAAAAAAGAAAGGCAAATGCCTTTCTTTACAATTTACTCTTTATCTAACGGTTTATTTTTTGGAAATCTCTCGTTATCTTCTTCATTATCACGAATTGTTTTTTGTAATACAAAACAAGACATCGTTAAAAATAATGTTCCAATTAAATAGTATCCTTTTACACTAAGCGTTTCATCTAACGTATAAATCCCAATTAGCATACCTGAAAGCGCACAAACAAATGAAGTCCATGCTAAAAATGTGAACGCTTGCGTATTACGTCTTCTCATCGTTCTCCCCCTCGTTAGCTGTATACCCATTATAGATAAGTATATTTACCATGATGGATTTTTATGTAAATTCTAGTTTTATATTTATAAATCTATCATAAAAGAATACTATTTTAAAGAAAGTTTTCTGTCTAATCTGAAAAAATAATTAAAACCATTGACAATTTTTTCTATTCTACATAAAATAAAAATAAATATTACGAACCTCGAAATATACGGGAGTGGAATTAATTGTTGCAATATGAACATTTTTTAGACTTACTGCTAGATAACGCCAAGAAACTTTTCTATCCTGAAGAATGGGTAAGCCTAGATTTAACACTTTCTAAAACAGAAGTATTTTGTTTACTTTGGATGGAACGAAATACAGATATTACAATGACGAAAATTGCTGACCTTCTTGATATACCGATGAGTACAACGACGGGCGTTGTAAATCGCCTTGTAAAAAAGGGATATATTGAGCGCTACCGTGATGAAAACGACCGACGTATTGTATTAATTCGGTTAACAGAAAACGGCGTAATGCTCGTTCAAGAAGTAAAACAAAATGCAGCCCACTACTTTAGCTTAGTGACAGAAGCATTGTCAGAAGAAGAAAAAGCATTCTTACTACAAATCTTCCAAAAGATTATGAATCACATTGCTACGTCACAGCAAAAAACAGAAGAAAAAGTTTCTACACCTAAAATGAAAAACATTCCGATTGAATAAAACCCTATCTGGGTTTTTATTCAATCATTTACTTCGACACTCGTAATATTCGATATTCGAAACAAAGGAGATATGAATGATGAGAATTATTTTGTATACAGGTAAAGGCGGCGTAGGAAAAACTAGCATTTCAGCAGCAACAGCAATTCAAAGCGCAAAACAAGGATTAAAAACTTTAGTCATGAGTACAGATCCCGCTCATAGTTTAGGAGATTCATTTGGTATAAAGCTATCTTCTGAGCCATTAGAAATTCGTAAAAATTTGTGGGCACAAGAAATTAATACGATTTATGAGATGGAAAAAGGATGGGGAAAATTACAGAAATATATTACACTACTCTTCACTTCCAAAGCAGCCGATGATATTACAACAGAAGAATTAACGATGTTTCCTGGTATGGAAGATTTAATTAGCTTACTTCGCGTACTCGATTATTATAAACAAAACACATATGATGTTATCATTATTGATTGTGCTCCAACAGGAGAAACATTAGCAATGCTAAGCTTTCCAGACATGCTCGGCTGGTGGATGGAAAAATTGTTTCCTATTAAAAGAAAAGTTTTAAAAGTCGTTCGTCCTGTAGCTCAACCACTCCTTGGTGTCCCTCTTCCAACCGATGATATTATGGACGAATTAACAAATACACTTGAACAGCTTGGAGAAATGAGAGATATTTTATCAAACCGAGAAGTAACAAGTATCCGCATCGTTGTAAATCCTGAAAAAATGGTCATTAAAGAAGCTCAGCGTAGCTTTACTTATTTAAATTTATACGATTATAACGTAGATGCCATTATGATTAATCGCGTCATCCCTAACACCGTCACCGATCCTTATTTTCAAGCATGGAAAGATACACAGAAGAAATATAAAACATTAATTCAAAATAGTTTTGATCCACTTCCTATTTACGAAGCTCCAATGTTTGAACAAGAAGTTGTTGGTTTACCTATGTTAGAGCGTGTAGGAGATGCTTTATTTAAAACTGATCATTGTCCTACTGAAGTGAAATTTAACGGCCGCACACAATATGTAAGAAAAGATGGCGATGATTATATTTTCATTCTTTCTATTCCCTTCTCAAACAAAAGTGAACTTTCATTAAATCAAAAAGGTGATGAGCTAATTATTCGAGCTGGCTCTGTGAAACGAAATATTACATTGCCAAAAACGTTAACACACCTTTCTATTCAAGGGGCAAAATTTGAAGAAGATATACTAAACATTCGGTTTGGAGGTGTAGTGCATGCATGAGGAACTACTACGAAGGGTAATTCGTACAAAAGTAAAAGTCGGGATGCATATATTAGAAGAGCTACCTAATCCAATCCAGCAATCAGCTAAGCAAATATTAAATATTTTGCAAGAGGAGCTAGCTGCTTATCCGAAAGAACGAGATCATCATGAAGTTAATTTAAAAAATATCATAATTGAATAACTATCTCTGTATAGAGGGCCTTTTTTAGGCTTTCTATACTTTATTGGAGTGATGTAAGTTGATGAAAAAGCATTCCACTACTATACTCTGGATCATTCCCTTATTATTTTTCATTCATAACCTTGAAGAAGCTTTCCAAATGCCACAATATCTTGCTAATCAATTTTCAATCCGTCTTATAACTAGCCAACAATTTTTCATTGCCATTTCCGTATTAACAATCTTTGTATTACTTATCGTCTTTCTATATCAACTTAACTTCTTGTCTTCTATATGCTGGATTATTTTTATACAAGGGGCCATCTTCTTTAACTCTGTTCAACATATTATTTTGTTTTTCATTTATCGCTCCTATAACCCCGGCGTAATATCAGCATTTTTCATTACTCTCTTTTCTATTTTCTTTTTTTTATCCAAAAAACACTTAATTCATCAAAAGCAATTCGTAATTACACTCCTTTTCAGCTTATTTTCTTATCCCATTATAATTTGGATTACCTTACTGTTCGCTAGCTATTTTCATTCATAAAAAAAGACCAGGAAAACTCCTGGTCCATTACTCTACTTAACAAACATTGGATTCTACGTTATACAAAATTGGAAGGTACAGAATTAGGGTTTGTTTGTTAAGTTTATATGTTGAACGAACTAACAGCGGAGGGGTTCCTTCTGTTAGTCCATTAAACCCAATCATTATTTTACGATTTTTTCAAGCTCCTCAAGTGAAAGATCTACTGAAATTGAACCATCATTTGTTTCTTTCTTAATTGCATCTGTTACTTCTTTTGAATGGTATAATTCAATTACTTTTTTCAGTGTTGGATCATCTTTATCTTTCGTACGAGCTGCGAAAATATTAATATAAGGCTTCGCATTTTCATTCTTTGGATCTTCTAAGAAAATAGGATCCTTCGCTGGATCTAATCCAGCTTGACCAGCAACACCGTTATTAATAACTGATGCCGCTACATCTTTTAACACACGAGGTGGTTGCTGTGCGATAACCGGTGTAATTTTTAATTTCTTCGGATTTTCAGCAATACCACTTGGATCTCCAAATAGACCAAAATCCTTTTTCAGCTTTAATAATCCAGCTGCATCAAGAAGTTTTAATGCACGTGCTTGGTTCGTTGGATCGTTTGGAATTGCAATTTCTGAACCATCTGGGATTTCATTTGATTTCTTATATTTTTCAGAGTATAAACCCATTGGTGCAATTTGTGTTGTACCAACAGCTGTAATATCTAACTTATGTTCCTATTTAAATTGCTCTAAGAAAGCAATATGCTGAAATGAGTTTAATTCAATATCTCCATCAGCTAAAGCTTTATTTGGAGTTGTATAATCAGAGAACTCCACCAGTTTAATCTTAATCCCTTCTTTTTCAGCTTTTTTCTTCAAAATTTCCCAAGCGTCTCCATCCGTTCCAGTTACACCGACGCGAACTACTTTTTCTTTCGCTCCTGCACCCGTGTCTCCACTTGAGCAGCCGCTTAATGCTGAGACTCCTACAATCGCTGATAATGCAAATGCTAAAATTTTCTTCATTCTCTTTTCCTCTCTTCCTTTTTATGATCTGCGTAACAAGACTTTCGCAAAGTAATTCCCTAAATTTTGAGCTATCTGTACGAGAATAATAAGTAACACGACCGTTACGAACATAACTGATGTATCAAAACGTTGATAACCATATGTCATTGCTAAATCACCAAGACCGCCACCACCGACAAGCCCAGCAACTGCAGAAAATTCAATTAAACCAACTGTCATAAATGTGACACCTAAGATTAATGGTACTAACGCTTCTGGTACAAGGATTTCAAAAACAATTCTAATTGGCGAGGCGCCCATTGCTTGCGCTGCTTCAATTACTCCTTTCGGAACGGAAACAAGGTTTGTTTCAACCATTCTAGCAATACCAATTGATGCGACTAACGTCATCGGGAAAATTGCTGCTGCTGTTCCAATCGTCGTTCCGATAACACTTCTCGTTAGTGGACTTAACGCTACTAAAAAGATAATGAATGGTACCGGACGAATTGTATTAATTATGATGTTAAGAATAGAAAAGACCCATTTATTTTCTAAAAAGTTTCCTTTTCTCGTTACATATAAAAGTAAACCTAGCGGTATACCAAGAATTGTAGCAAATATAAGGGTTACAATTACCATTAAGAGGGTATCCCCCGTCGCATCTAGTATGCGCGGCCAAAATATACTCCAATCAACTCGCATGAGCTTCTACCTCCTTCAGCTGCACTTGCAGTCTTAGATGTTGTAATGCTTTTTGAATTTCCCTCTGCTCACCTTGCAACTCTACAAGAAGATTTCCAAATAGCACATTTTGAAGTTCAATAATATTTCCGTACAGTACATTTACATCGACGTTATAGTTTTTTGCGATATATGATAGTACCGGCTGTCCTGTCTCCTCACCAGTAAATGTTAGACGATAAATTTGACCACCATTTTGAATTTTCGCTAGAACACTTTCCGGTAAATGATCATTAATGACAGAACGTACAAAGTTTTGAGTCGTCTTTGTTTTTGGTTGCGTGAAAACATCAAACAGTTTTCCTTCTTCAATAACTTTTCCCTTCTCCATTACAGCTACACGGTGACAAATTTCTTTCACAACATGCATTTCATGTGTAATAAGAAGAATTGTTAAATTGTATTCTCTATTTACTTTCTTTAATAAGTTTAGAATTTCTGTCGTTGTTTCTGGATCTAAGGCTGATGTTGCCTCATCACATATAAGAATATCTGGCGATGTCGCAAGTGCTCTAGCAATGCCCACACGCTGCTTTTGTCCACCTGATAGCTGCTCTGGGTAATAGTTTGCTTTATCTTCTAACCCTACAAACTTCAGCAGTTCATTTACTCTTTCTTTTATCTCATTCTTTGGTACTTTCGCTAACTTTAATGGATAAGCAATATTTCCAAATACTGTTCTTGAATTAAATAAATTAAAATTTTGGAAAATCATTCCAATTCTTTGTCTCAGTTTACGTAATTCTTTCGTCGATAATGATGTAATATCTTTATCATCTATTGAAATCGTTCCTGCCGTCGGTCTCTCTAACATATTTACTAAGCGTAATAACGTACTCTTTCCAGCGCCACTAAAACCAATAATGCCAAAAATTTCGCCTTTCTCAACTGATAATGTTACATCCTCCACCGCATGAACAGATTGCCCAGCTGATTCATACACTTTACTTACATTGTTAAAAGAAATCATTTTTTCCCCTCCTATATGCTGTAAAAACTTGAAGTAGAGCTTTCGAGGTAAAATAAAAAGTGCTCTCCTTCTTATCAACCATAAAGATAAGAAGGAGAGCACTTATATGTACTCGTTCACATCTTCTCATCTTCCAAGCCTTTATATGGCTTGCTGGAGTTAGCACGGTATTAAAAAAACCCGTTGCTGAGGTATCGTAGGGCCAGTCCCTCCACCTCTCTGGATAAGAATGTATCGATTTAATTGTCGTTTAATTAATTCTCATTATAGAACTCAGAATAATAAGAGTCAATACATTTTTTAGAAAAATATTAATTATCCCTTTATTAAAATTTTCAGATGAAAATTCATGAGAAAATAGTAACTTTCAAGGTTATTTAAAATTCTTCTTCCTCATATTTTTAAACAGGAGAATCTTCTCTACGAATTGAATAAATTTATTTGAATATGAAACTCGGAGGAAGATAAATATATGAAAACAGCTCTTTTACTCATCGATATTCAAAACGATTATTTTCCAAATGGAAAGATGGAATTGCGTAATCCAGTAGAAGCAAGCGAATATGCTAATCAGTTATTACAACACTTTAGAACAAACAGCGAACCTATTTTTCATATCCAACACGTAGCTATAAAAGATGACGCTACTTTTTTCCTACCTAATACAGAAGGTGTACATATTCACGAAAGCGTCCGTCCACTTAGAGAAGAAACAGTTATAGTCAAACATTATCCAAATAGCTTCCGAGAAACTAATCTTCTAGAGCAATTAAAACGTTTAAATATTGAACATGTCGTTGTATGTGGGATGATGACTCATATGTGTATCGATGCTACAGTAAGGGCTGCATTCGATTTTGGATTTCAATGTACCGTTATACATGATGCTTGTGCTACAAAAGACCTGTCTTTTAAGAACGCTACTATACCAGCTGTTTACATTCACAATACAATTTTAGCTAGTTTAAATGGCGTATATGCAAATGTAATAAGCACGCAAGAATTTTTAGCTACATAAAAAAACACTCCTTTCAGTGAGCAAAACCGAAAGGAGTGTTCCTTGTCGAACCATAGATTTTCTTTCAAATTGTATTATACAGGAAATTCTCAAAATGAATACTAAAAAATATGACTAATAAGTCAACTTTTCTCATCATTTTATTTCTGTTCACATGTTTATCCCGCTATTAATAGGTTTTAGCTCATTCCCTTCGAACGATGGTAATATATAGGATTTCAATTTTAAAAGGAGCTCTTCACATTCTGTGAAGAGCTCCTCTACTATTTCTTATAAAGTTTCAGAAGTAGTTTTTGCTTGCATGTGAAGTGCTAAGTAATCAGGTCCACCAGCTTTAGAGTCTGTACCAGACATGTTAAAGCCACCGAATGGTTGGTAACCTACGATTGCACCAGTACATCCACGGTTGAAGTATAAGTTACCAACGTGGAAGTCTTCGCGTGCTTTTTCAATATGGTCACGGTTGTTAGTAATAACAGCACCTGTTAAACCGTATTCCGTATTATTTGCAATTGCAAGTGCATGATCGAAGTCTTTCGCTTTACAGAATGCTACTACTGGTCCGAAGATTTCTTCTTTCATTAAGCGAGCATCTTCTGCAACGTCAGCAACGATTGTTGGTTGGATGAACCAGCCTTTAGAATCGTCTCCTTCGCCACCTGCTAAGATTCTACCTTCTTCTTTACCAATTGCAACATAGCTCATTACTTTATCGAATGCAGCTTGGTCATTAACAGGACCCATGTTTGTACCTAATACTGCTGGGTTAGCAACTGTTAATTCTTTTGTTAATTCAACAGCACGATTTAATACATGATCATATACATCTTCATGGATTACTGCACGAGAACATGCAGAACATTTTTGTCCTGAGAATCCGAATGCTGATGCAACGATAGACTTAGCTGCTAATTCAAGATCTGCTTCTTTATCAACAACGATTGTATCTTTACCGCCCATTTCAGCGATAACGCGTTTTAACCAAATTTGTCCTGGGTTTACTTTCGCTGCACGCTCATAGATGCGGATACCTACATCACGAGATCCCGTGAAGCTTACGAAACGTGTACGAGGATGATCTACTAAGTAGTCACCAACTTCAGAACCGTTACCTGGAACGAAGTTTACTACGCCAGCTGGTAAGCCAGCTTCTTCTAATACTTCCATAAATTTCGCTGCTACTACAGGAGTTGTACTAGCTGGTTTTAGTAATACTGTGTTACCAGAAACTAAAGCAGCTGTTGTCATACCTGCCATAATTGCGAATGGGAAGTTCCAAGGAGAAATGATAACACCTACTCCTAATGGAATGTAAGAGAAACGATTATATTCAATTGGACGGCTTTCTACTGGAATACCGTCTTTTAATTTTAACATTTGACGACCATAATATTCCATAAAGTCGATTGCTTCTGCTGTATCAGCATCTGCCTCATTCCATGGCTTACCTGCTTCTTTTACAAGAATAGCAGAGAATTCATGTTTTCTGCGACGAACGATTGCTGCAGCACGGAATAAAATGTCTGCACGCATTTCTGGCTTTGATTTTCTCCAAGTTTGGAATGTTTCATCCGCTACTTGCATTGCTTTTTCAGCTAACTCACGGCTTGCTTTTGAAACACGACCAACAAGTTCCTCTTTATTTGCAGGGTTTACAGAAACAATTTTGTCTTCTGTAGTGATTTTTTCTCCCCCAATAATTAATGGATAGTCTTGTCCAAGATAAGATTCTACTTTCTTTAAACCTTCTTCAAACGCTAATTTGTTAGCCTCCACTGAAAAATCTGTAAATGGCTCATGTTTGTATGCTACTACCATTTTTTTTAGCCTCCCCTTAGAAAAACGTTTACATTTTACAACATTATTCTACACGATAATTTAGATTTATTCAAATATTCCTAGACTTATATTTTAAAAATTAATAAATTTTTAAAATATAATAAAAAAAAGAGATTCATACATGCGTATGAATCTACAAAATATGAGTATATTCCAAAACATTTTTCCCGATCAATAATATAGTAACTAATAAAAATAAAGTCCTTACATATCCAACACCTTTTTGAACCGCAAACTTCGATCCAAAATAAGCACCTAAGATCATTGATAATCCCATGATAATACCGTATTCAAAATGAATTATATCTAAAAATAAAAAAGTAATTAAAGATACAATATTACTAACAAAGTTCAAAAGTTTTCCAGATGCTGCCGCTTGAATAAAATCCAAGCCAATTAATAAAAATGCAAAAATTAAAAACGACCCTGTCCCTGGTCCAAAAAATCCATCATAAAATCCTATCATTAAAATAGCAAAGAAAAATATTAATGTTTTTCTTTGCGTCATCTTCTTATAGGTAGACACACTTCCCCAATTCTTTTTTGCAATAATATAAATAGCAATAAATACCAACATTACAAGTACTAATGGGCGTAAAATATCCGGTGGAATAAATTTTACTACTAAAGCACCTGCAACAGCTCCAACAATAGTTAACGGGATTAACTTTCCTACAATTTTAAAATCAACTTTTCCTGATCGAATAAAATACATCGCACTCGTAAACGTCCCCATTGTTGCCGCTAATTTATTCGTTGCAATTGCCGAAGCTGGCGATAAGCCAACAAACATAAGCGCAGGAAGCGAAATTAACCCTCCTCCTCCAACAACGGAATCAATAAAAGCTGCTAAAAAACCGAATGCAATTAATAAAATAATGACTTGAAAACTTAATTCTTCCATGAGCTTTACCCCTTACCCCTATTTTTTACAACATTTTAAATTATAACAAAATTACATAAGAAAAAAAGCTGTTCCATAGAGGAACAGCCTTCATATTTAATCTAAAATCTTCACAAGTGGTTCATCTTGTTTTGCTTCACGTATAATAATAGCTTCTGGGCGTTCTACAGATTTAATCGTTACTTGTACTTTCATATAATTCGGGAAGTATTCCATAACAAGCCCTGCCACATATTGTGTAAAACCAACTATTTCAGCTTTTCCATTAAACTGGACAGGAATATCAAGCTTCATTTCTCTTAATTCATCATCTCTATACATACCAGTACCAATAACAGCTGTATAGTCGCCTTGGAAATAATCGCTTAGTTTTGCCTTAAAGTTGGATACTCTTGCAAGGTCTTCACGTTTATTATCTGTTTTCGCTTGCTCTGATGGGAACAAATAATATTTTTCATTAATTTGTTTCCAATCTTCAACCGTTTCACTACCTTTTTCGGCATTTGCATAAGAAACAAAGTTACCTGGCACGAGCGAAGACTTTGGAGCTTGGCGATAAATCGCAAATGTTATTGGAATATTTTTGGTTTCAGGTTCTTTTTGATGTATGACTTTCAAAATTTCTTGCGCCATTTTTTTCCCTTCAGCTAACATCTTTTCATCCGGGATTGCAGCTTCACGTGGATAACCATGCTCTTCGTTAAAATATTGAACAGAATTCATTGCTAATCCAACTACCATACCAACGCGTTCCTCGCCGTTATCGCCTTTTTTCACATAATAATCATGCTCTAAAATATTTGAAATATATATTGGATTTTTTTTATTTTTCACTTCTAGTGATTCGGATCCTGTTCCTAATGCAGGGTTTAATCCTATATTAGGAAATTTAACTGCATCTTTTTTTAATTTGTCCTCTAGTTCCTTTTGTTCAGCATCTGTACGTTTTCTTTTAACAAGCATCTGTATAGTTTGAGTATCTAGAGCTTTTCCGCCTTTTAAAAAATTATCTTTCGTACTAAATGATTCTTTTGCAATTCGCATTAACCCTGTTTCAAATTCATCTATATCAAGACGACTATTTAACCCTTGCACCACTAAACCACGTGCATTTCCACCATCAAATGGAATAGTCGTCTTATAATATTCATCCGAAATAGCGTATTTTGGAACAACTGATTGTTCTTTTGCTTTCCCCGATTTCTCAGCCACTTTTTCATCTTTGTCGGCACCTGCACTACACCCACTTACAAGTAGGCCAAGGCTTAATACCGCTAATGCTATTTTTTTCATGGTAAGTTTGCACCTCTTACTTATTTAGCTCTTGTAAGAACCTCTCTTCATTCCAAACCTCAACATTATGTTTCTCCGCTTGTGCTAATTTCGAACCAGCCGCTTCACCTGCAACAACTAAATCCGTACTCTTACTAACACTTCCCGTTACTTTTCCACCTAATGCCTCAATCTTCTTCTTCGCTTCACTTCGTCCCATAACTTCTAGCTTACCTGTTAAAACAACCGTTTTTCCTGCGAAGTAAGATTCAACATTTTGTAAATCTGCAATTTTTATACCTTTGTATGTCATATTCACGCCATACTCTTTAAACTGCTGTAATAACTCTAATACATCTTCATTATCAAAATATGTCACAACAGATTGAGCCATTTTTTCGCCAATTTCATTAATTGCTTTTAGTTCTTCTTCCGTTGCTTTTACAAGCTCATCCATCGTTTCAAAGTGCTCTGCAAATGTACGTGCTGCTTTCGCTCCAACGTGGCGAATTCCAAGACCAAATAATAATCGCTCTAACGAGTTTTCTTTAGAATTTTCAATTGCTTGTATTAAATTTGTTGCTGATTTTTCACCAAAACGTTCTAACTGTAATAATTGCTCTTTCGTCAATGCATATAAATCAGCAAATGTACGAATGTAATCAGCATCAAAGAGTTGTGTAATGACACGTTCTCCAAGTCCATCAATATTCATTGCATTTCTTGAAACGAAATGGATTAACCCTTCTCGAATTTGAGCAGGACAAGTTGGATTTATACAACGAAGTGCTACTTCTTCTTCTAAACGAACAAGTTCACTCTCACATGCTGGACAATGAGTTGGCATGCGGTATTCTTCTTCCTCACCAGTACGCTTATCAAAAATAACGTTCACAACTTCAGGAATAATATCTCCAGCCTTCTTCACAACAACGTAGTCACCAATTCGAATGTCTTTTTCACGAATTAAATCCTCGTTATGTAAAGAAGCACGACGAACAATCGTACCAGCAACTCTCACTGGCTCTAGTTCTGCAGTCGGTGTTACAACTCCTGTTCGGCCAACACTTAATTCAATGCCTGTTAATCTCGTTACAACTTCTTCAGCCGGGAATTTATAAGCAATCGCCCATCTTGGACTCTTCGCTGTAGTTCCTAGACTTTCTTGAAGGGCAACATCATCTACTTTTATAACGATTCCATCAATCTCATAATCAAGATGCGGACGTTTTTCTTGCCATTCTTCTACATAAGCTATAACTTCTTCAATTGTTTCACATGTACGGCGATTTGGATTTGTCTTAAATCCAAGTTCACCTAAGAAATCAAGCGATTCACTATGTGATGGAATTGTTTTTTCTTCTACATTCGCAAGACCATACACAAACATAGATAAGTTACGCTTCGCTGCAATTTTCGGATCAAGTTGACGTATTGAACCTGCTGCTGCATTACGCGGATTCGCAAATACATCTTCTCCATTTTGCTCTTTTTCTTCATTTAGTTTAACGAATGAACGCTTCGGCATATAAGCTTCGCCTCGTGCTTCTAACGTTACTTCTTCATTTAAACGAAGTGGGATAGCTTTAATCGTTTTTAAATTTTGAGTAATATCTTCACCCGTTACACCATCACCACGTGTCGCCCCTTGAATGAAGCGTCCTTTTTCATAATGAAGCGAAACGGCAAGCCCGTCAATTTTTAATTCACATATATATCTTACATTCGCACTATCAATTCCTTGACGTACTCTTCTGTCGAAATCACGTAAATCTCCTTCGTTAAATGCATTTCCTAAACTTAACATTGGTGACTTATGTGTTACTTTTTCAAATATATCAAGAACAGTCCCCCCAACGCGAACGGAGGGAGAATCTTCACTCATAAACTCTGGGTTCTCTGCTTCTAATTTTATAAGCTCCTGCATATTACGGTCATATTCCGCATCAGAAACAGAAGGATTGTCTAATACGTGATATTGATAGTTAAATGTATTTAATAAATCACGCAGTTCTTCTATACGTTTTTTTGCTATCTCTTTTGACATATCCTCATTCCTTTCTATTGTTTCGTCACAGGTGCAAATTTTGCTAACAAACGTTTAACACCAATTGGGCTTGGGAATGCAATATCTAATTCTTTTGCATCACCTTCACCTTTTACACTTACAACTGTACCGACTCCCCATTTTTGGTGGGAAGCTTTATCTCCTACTGCCCAGCCAATTTGTTCGCCGCCTGTCGTCTTAGCTGCAGGGCGCGCGAAAGCTGAACGAGAGCGTGTTGTCGTTGTGATTGTCGTTTTGCCGCTACTTGCCGTTCTGCCTTTTGCACCAAACGATGTTTCACGCTTTGGCGCTGTTTCATTTAATGATTCCACTAGTTCTGTCGGGATTTCTGTAATGAATCGAGACGCAGCGTTCATACTTGTTCTACCAAATAAAGTACGCATTTGCGCGTTAGATAAATATAGCTCTTCTTCTGCACGGGTAATACCTACATAAGCAAGACGACGTTCTTCTTGCATTTCATCCTCTTCCATAAGAGAACGAGTATGAGGGAATATCCCTTCCTCTAAGCCAACAATAAACACAACCGGGAACTCTAATCCTTTCGCTGAGTGCATCGTCATTAAAATAACTTCTTCACCAGCAGTTGGGTCTTCATCTACACGATCAATATCAGCAACAAGTGCTAAATCTGTTAAGAATGCAACAAGGCTCTTATCTTCGCTTTGAGATTCAAATGTTTGCGTAACAGATAAGAACTCGTCTAAGTTTTCTAAACGACCTTCCGCTTCTAAAGAACGTTCATTTTTCAACATATCGCGATAGCCTGTTTTTTCAATAACTTCTTCTACTAATTCTGTAACAGATAAATACTCTTGCATATTTACCCAGTTATTTAATAAATTCGCAAATTCTTTTACTGCCTTTGTAATTTTTGCACTTACTCCAACATGCTCAATTTCATCAAATACAGCAGTTAATGAAATTCCGTTTTGCACACCGTAATTAATAATTTTATCGATAGAAGTCGCACCAATACCACGCTTTGGCATGTTAATAATACGTGCAAAACTAATTTCATCATCTGGATTACCGATTAAACGTAAGTACGCCAAAATATCTTTAATCTCTTTACGATCGTAGAACTTCGTACCTCCGACAATTTTGTACGGAATGTTAGATTTAAGGAAAATCTCCTCGACCATACGAGACTGAGCATTCGTACGATATAACACTGCAAAATCAGTATATTTTCGTTTCCCCATTTGAATATCGTCACGAATTTTTTTCGCAACAAAATACGCTTCGTCCTTTTCAGTTGCAGCACGATAATACGAGATTTTACTTCCAACTTGATTGTCTGTCCATAATTTCTTCGGCTTACGATTCGTATTTTTTTCAATAACAGCATTCGCTGCATTTAAAATATTTTGTGACGAACGATAGTTTTGTTCTAACAAAATTACTTGTGCATTCTCATAGTCTTTTTCGAACGACAAAATGTTAGAAATATCTGCACCACGCCAGCGATAAATAGACTGGTCAGAGTCACCTACAACGCAAAGATTTTTAAAACGCGCTGCCAAATGTTTAACAAGAAGATATTGCGCTTTGTTCGTATCTTGATACTCATCAACGTGAATATATTGGAACTTACGCTGATAAAACTCTAATACTTCTGGAACACGTTCAAATAACTGAATCGTGGTCATAATTAAATCATCAAAGTCTAATGAATTATTTTTCAAAAGACGTTTTTGATACTCTGTGTATACATCGCTCGTTAATTTTTCATATGGATCAGCCATTGTAATTTTTTTTGCATATTTATCCGCAGATAACAGTTCATTTTTCGCATTACTAATACCCGCTAAAATAGAGCGCGGCTCAAATTTCTTCGGATCAATATTGCGCTCTTTCATAATTTTTTTGACTACAGTTAGCTGATCGCCTGAATCTAAGATTGTAAAGTTACGATTAATACCAATACGATCGATATCCCGTCGTAAAATACGTACACACATAGAGTGGAACGTCGAAATCCAAATATCTTCTGCTTCTGGTCCCACAAGTGTATCAATACGCTCACGCATTTCACGAGCTGCTTTATTTGTGAAGGTAATAGCCAGTACATTCCATGGTGCTACACCTTTTTCACCAAGTAAATACGCAATACGATGTGTTAACACACGTGTCTTACCACTACCTGCACCTGCCATTAATAGAAGTGGTCCATTCGTTGTTTGGACTGCTTTTTGTTGCTGTGGATTTAAACCGTTTAATAATCTATCTGTCATACTCATATACGCCTGCACCTACTCTCCTTTTACTGCTTTAACTGTTTTTAACGCCGATTTTATATCATCATAAATAATATTTCCAACAACTACTGTATCAGCATATTGTGCCATTTCTTTCGCCTGTTCTGCATTAGAAATACCACCGCCATAGTATAACTTAGCTTGTTTCAATTCTGCTTTTACATTTTTAACAAGTTCAACATCTCCATACGTACCGCTATATTCTAAATAAAATATCGGTAAATGTAATAACTTGTCTGCTAAACGAGCATATGCAATAACGTCATCTTCTGTTAAATCACATTTCGCTTCTGTAAGCTGGGCTACTTTCGCTTCTGGATTTAAAACACAATACCCTTCCATAAAAATTTCGTCCCAGTCCATAATATCCCCAAATTCTTTCAATGCCTCATGATGAACACCTGTTACCCATTCTACTTTTCGGCTATTTAAAACACTTGGGATGTAATAAAAATCAAATCCTGGTGTAATTGCTTCTACATCAGAAACCTCTAATACACAAGGAACTGCATATCTACGAATGCTAACTAGCATGTGTAATACGTTATCAATTGTAACTCCATCACTTCCGCCTACAATAACCGCATCAGTTCCAGACTCACAAATCATTTCTAAATGTTCATCGCTTAACTCCTTATTTGGATCAAGCTTAAATACATGTTTCCATCCGGAAATATCGTACATGAAAACACCCTTCCTTTTCTCTAGTTATATATATTTCTGTTCAAAATAACAGTTTATTTTCATCATTATTGTTTTAACTTCATCTTAAATATTTGTTTAAAACGGAGAATTAAGTTTGGAATTACCTCTTCCATATTTTTTAAACTAGAGGATTTAATTTTGAAGTTCCTTTTATGCATTCTTTCATTATAACAAAAAAAGTTACTTACACACACGCACATTCCAACATCTTTTTCCACGTCAAATGTTGGATTACATATCCCAAAAATCAAACGGGATACTAATAAAAGAAATAGTATTATCTATTTCAACTTTCATAAAAAGGAGTGTTTTTCTAATGAAGCAAAATATCGGGACAATAAACGCTCTAATTCGAATTACACTTGGGCTTGTCCTCTTCGGATGTAGTGCAACTAAACTTGTACGCAAGCCGTGGTGCACTTGGTCTAACATTTTTCTATGGATTGGTGCAATGAAAGTTGCAGAAGGAATTGTTCGTTTCTGCCCTGTTGTTGAAATGTGGAAATTCGGAAAATACATGAATATGGGGGCATTTAAAATGCCTAGCATGAATTTTGCTGAAAAAGGACATGCTAAAGAAGAAGTGAATCAAACTTCCACTCATGACAAGCCAAAGTCAAAAGGAAGTTATGACGCTTCTGACAAAGAGATTGAGTCAGCGATTGAAAATATAATCCTGGCAAAACCGCTTTGAATCATTTGTCACGATGCAAGATGCTCTCAAAGGGACTTAGCTGCTGCAGTGGGCGGTTAAGTCTTCTTTATTTTACCATAAAACAGAACGTACATTCTCTTTTTCGACCTTAAAATGTATATAAAAGATATCAATCAATAAAATTCAGAAAATTAGGTGCATACCTCTTGCTTAAAATGATATAAAAGTGATATCATTTTTATATCAGGAGGCGATCATATGAAAGAAAAACAAGTATTTTATGTAAATGGTTTTCTCGGTATTATTGGAATTTTGATTTTAGCTGCTATCGGTGTATTTTTCCTTGCCCAAGAAATTTTCATAGGAGCGGCACTAACTATTATATTAGCCGCAGTTCTCGCTACAGGTATCGGTATTGTTCAACCGAATCAAGCGAAGGTTATTACGTTCTTCGGTAATTATTTAGGAACAATTCGTCAAAACGGTTTATTTTTAACGATTCCGTTCGCATTCCGTCAAACTGTATCTTTACGTGTTGAAAACTTTAACAGTAAAAAATTAAAAGTAAATGACGTTGATGGAAATCCAATTGAAATTGCAGCTGTTATCGTATATAAAGTTGTTGATTCTGCAAAAGCAATGTTTGGTGTTGAACATTATGATCGATTTGTAGAAATTCAAAGCGAAACGGCAATCCGCCATGTTGCAACAAAATATCCTTATGACAATTTCCAAGATGAAACCTGCGTTACGTTACGCGGAAATACTGAAGAAATCTCTGAAGAATTAAAACGTGAGTTAGAGGCGCGTCTTGAAATTGCTGGTGTAGAAGTATTAGAAACTCGTTTAACGCACTTAGCTTACGCAACAGAAATTGCCCATGCAATGCTACAACGCCAGCAAGCAAAAGCAGTATTAGCTGCTAGAAAAGAAATTGTTGAAGGTGCTGTGAAGATGGCGAAAGATTCCATCCATATGTTAGATGAAGAAGGCGTACTAGAACTCGATGACGAGCGTAAAGCAAATATGGTAAACAACTTATTAGTTGCCATCGTTTCAGATAAAGGTGCGCAACCAGTTATTAATACAGGAAGCCTATACTAAGGGCTATAAGTAATTATGGCTAAAAAGAAAAGCTTTCCATTACGTATTGATCCTGAATTACACGCAGTCATCGAAAAATGGGCAAATGATGAATTTCGTAGCGTCAATGCACACATCGAGTATTTACTTCGAGAAATGGCAAAGCAAAAAGGGAAATTAAAAAAAGATAAAGATGCATAAAAAATCCCGCTGATTCCTCAGCGGGATTTTTACATATTAACTTTTCGTCATCTCATGCCCAATTGCACGATATCCTATATCACTTCGATAAAATAGACCATCACTCTCAATTTTACCGATTTCTTTATATACTTTATCTTTTGCTTCTTGTAAACTATTTGCCTTACAAGCAACAAATAATACACGGCCACCGTTCGTTACAAAGTCCCCATGTTTCATTGCTGTACCTGCATGGAAAACAATCACATCTTGCAGTGCATCTAGTCCACTAATAATATCACCTTTTTTATATGCTTCTGGATATCCTTTAGAAGCAAGTACAACACCGATTACAGCTTCTTCTGACCATTGTAACGTTAGTTCACTTTCATCTAATACAGCGTTACATACGTCAACTAAATCATTTTCTAAGCGAGGTAATACAACTTCTGTTTCAGGATCACCGAAGCGTGCATTAAATTCAATTACCTTCGGACCATCATTTGTTAAAATAAGACCTGCGTATAAAATACCTGTAAACGAACGGTTTTCTGCAATCATCGCCTTAGCAGTTGGATGTAATACGGTTTGAATCGCTTCTTGAACTGCTGATTCTGGAATTTGTGGTACTGGAGAATATGCACCCATTCCGCCCGTATTTGGACCTTTATCACCATCAAAAGCTCTTTTATGATCTTGGGCGATTACCATTGGATGTACAGTTGTTCCATTCACGAATGCCATTAATGAAAATTCTTGTCCATCTAAAAACTCTTCAATAACGATCTTCTTACTTGCCGCGCCGAATTTCACATCTTGTAGCATTTCTTTCACAGCTTGTAATGCCTCTTCAAGCGTCATTGCTACCGTTACCCCTTTACCCGCAGCTAGGCCGTCAGCTTTAATAACGATTGGTGCACCAACTTTTTGAATGTACTGTACTGCTTCTTCATAATCTGTAAAAGTTTCGTACGCCGCAGTTGGAATATCATACTTTTTCATAAGCTCTTTTGTAAAAGCTTTACTACCTTCAATAACAGCAGCCGCTTTATTCGGACCAAATACGCGAAGTCCCTCTTCTTTAAAACAATCAACAATTCCATTCATAAGCGGAATTTCTGGTCCAACGAAAGTTAACTCAACATTATTCTCTTTTGCAAATAAAACTAATGCATCAAAATCATTTTCATCAATATCAACTGGTGTTGCAACATCTCTCATACCTTCATTACCTGGTGCTACATATACCTTTTCTACTTTTTCAGATTGTGCAAACTTCCAAGCTAAAGCATGCTCACGCCCACCGCGGCCAATTACTAAAACATTCATATTTCATCCCCCAATAATTAAATAAGTACAAACTAGAAGCTATGCTCCTAGTTTGCTTTTTCATATCAATAAAAGGTTATCTCGACCGGACTTTTTAAACATCCATATCAATAAAGGTTTAAAAAGGAGGATCAAGAGCACCGAGCAGGTCTAGGCGCATTTGCCAGGAGGACACGGAGTGTAGTTTTCCTACATGAGTACCGCACTGGCGATGCAACGACGGCATGCGAAGGTTATCTTAACCGGACTTTTTAAACATCCTCTATTAGTGTTTGAAATGACGTACGCCAGTGAACACCATAGCAATCCCATAAGTATCTGCCACTTTAATAGAATCTTCATCACGGATTGATCCGCCTGGTTGAATGATTGCTGTAATTCCTGCTTTTGCTGCTTCTTCTAATGTATCTGGCATTGGGAAGAAAGCATCAGATGCAAGTGCGCTACCTTGTGCTTTTTCACCAGCTTGTGTAATTGCGATTTTTGCAGAACCTACACGGTTCATCTGTCCCGCACCGACGCCAATTGTCATGTCATCTTTCGCTAAAACAATTGCGTTTGATTTCACATGTTTTACAACTTTCCAAGCTAGTTTTAAATCTTTCCATTCTTGCTCTGAAGGTTCACGTTTCGTTGGAATTGAAATTGTACTTTCATCTAATGATAACGTATCTTCTTCTTGAACGAGAAGTCCACCTTGTACAGAAGTTAGTTTTTTGCTTGCACTTGTCGCTTTTTCAATATTTATAGTTAATAAACGTAAGTTCTTCTTACTTTGTAACACTTCTAAAGCTTCTTGCGAGAACGAAGGTGCGATAACAATTTCTAAGAAAATTTCATGTAACTTTTCTGCTGTAGCTTTATCAATTTCACGATTTGCTGCAATAATACCGCCGAAAATTGATACTGGATCTGCTTCATAAGCGCGAGTATATGCTTCGTGAATATCAGTTCCTACTCCAACACCACATGGATTCATATGTTTTACTGCTACTACTGCTGGTTCTGTAAATTCTTTTACGATGCTAAGTGCTGCGTCTGCATCATTAATATTGTTATACGATAATTCTTTACCGTGTAATTGTTCTGCGTATGCAACAGAAGAAGTTGCCGCGAATGGCGCTTTATAGAAAGTTGCCTTTTGATGTGGGTTCTCGCCATAACGTAAGTCTTGCTTTTTCTCAAATGTCACAGTTAATGTTTCTGGACTTTCTTCACCCATTTGCTCTGTTAAGTAGTTAGAAATTAACGCATCATACGCTGCTGTATGACGGAATACTTTCGCTGCTAGTTTACGTTTTGTTTCCTCTGCTACTTCACCGTTCTCTTTCAGTTCTGCTAACACAATATCATAATCTACTGGATCTACAATTACAGATACGAATTTATGATTTTTCGCAGCAGAGCGAATCATTGTCGGGCCACCGATATCAATATTTTCAATTGCATCAGCAAATGTTACATCAGGCTTAGCGATTGTTTCTTTAAATGGATATAAGTTAACAACAACAAAGTCAATTGGCTCCATACCTAATTCATTCATTTGTGTTACATGTGTTTCATTATCACGAACTGCTAATAGACCACCATGAATATTTGGATGTAACGTTTTCACACGGCCATCCATAATTTCAGGGAAACCAGTTACTTCAGAAATACCAATTACTTGTAAACCGTTTTCTTCTAATAACTTTTTCGTACCACCTGTTGAAATAACTTCAATCCCTTGTTCTAGTAACCCTTTAACAAATTCTACTACTCCTGTTTTATCTGAAACACTTACTAATGCACGCTTTTTCATTTATCCTTCACCCCTGGTTGTATGTTAGTTAACAGTTGATTCTTTCACAGACTGAACAATTTGATTCACTGTATTTACGTATAATTTATGTTCAACTTGTTGAATTTTCTTTTGTAAACTTTCTCTCGTATCCCCTTCAGAAACAACCACTGCTTCTTGCGCAATAATTGGCCCTGTATCCATACCTGCATCTACATAATGAATTGTTACTCCAGTTACTTTCACACCTGCTTCTAACGCTTGACCGACAGCATCTTTACCCGGAAAGCTCGGTAGTAATGATGGATGAATATTAATAATCTTCCCGCCGTATGCTTCTAGTAACGTCGGCCCGATTAACCGCATATATCCAGCTAAAATAACATAATCAATTTCATATTCTTCTAGCTTCTTTAATATCTCTTTTTCAAACGCTTCTTTTGACTCATATGCTTTCGCTGAAAAAGCAAAACACGGAATATGATGATAATTTGCCCGTCCAACAGCGCGTGCTTCTGGTTTATCACATACTAATAAACTAATTTCTGCATCCAATCTTTTTTCTTCTACCGCATTAACGAGAGATTGAAAGTTAGATCCGCTTCCAGAAGCAAAAACTGCTAATCTACTCATAGTGCTGTGCCCCCATTAAAAGTAACGCCAGCTCCTTGTATAGTACGTCCAATAATACGAGCCATTTCTCCTTGCTCTTCAAGAAGACGAACAACATCTTTTGCATCTTCTTCCTTCACTGCTACTACCATACCAATACCCATGTTAAAAATATTGAACATTTCTTTTTCTTCCAGTTTTCCAACTTCTTGAAGCAAACTAAAGATCGGCTGAATTTCCCAAGATCCTAGTTCAATCTCGGCACCGATTCCTTCTGGCAACATGCGTGGAATATTTTCAATAAATCCACCACCTGTAATATGCGCCATACCGTATACTTCATGTTTCTTCAATAGTTCTAAAATAGGTTTGACATAAATTTTCGTTGGTTTTAATAATTCTTCACCAAGAGGTAGTTCTAAGCGGCCATAAATACGCTCTAAAGATAGTTCCCCATCTTCTAGTAACACTTTTCTTACTAAAGAGTAACCATTGCTATGAATACCGCTAGATGCTAAGCCAATTAGCACGTGACCAGCTTCAATCTTTTCACCTGTTACAATTTTCTTTTTATCAACAATCCCAACTGTAAAACCAGCTAAATCATATTCTTCCGTAGAATACATTCCTGGCATTTCAGCTGTTTCTCCACCGATTAATGCACAACCAGCTTGGCGACAGCCCTCTGATATACCTTTGACGATGTTTTCAATTTTACTAGGTTCAGCTTTACCACAAGCAATATAATCAAGGAAGAAAAGCGGCTCTGCTCCTTGGACAACAATATCATTTACACACATTGCTACTGCATCAATACCAATTGTGTCATGTTTATCTGCCATAAAAGCGAGCATCAATTTCGTTCCCACGCCATCTGTTCCAGATACTAATACAGGTTCTTCTAATGCAAATTTTGATAGATCAAACATACCTCCAAAACCGCCTAAACCGCCTAGTACTTCTTTTCTCATAGTTGTTTGTACGTGTTTTTTCATGCGAGATACCGCTTCATATCCAGCTTCAATATCTACTCCTGCTTGCTTATATGCATTCGCCATCGTTATTTACACCTCGTCTTTTAATTTCTCCCCATCCAGGGCGGGCTATTTTAAGAAAGGAGCTAGCTTCTACATCAAAAGAAGTAGAAGCTTGTTTCACTTTTCTTATTTCATACTTTCTAAAAGCTCTTGCTCATAATCATAAAGAGCTGTTGGATAGTCCCCATTAAAGTAAGCCATGCATAGGCCACCATATTTCCCTTCATATGGACGTCCAATTGCATCTACTAATCCATCTTCGCTTAAAAATGTTAAAGAATCTGCTCCGATCATTTCACGGATTTCTTCTACTGTATGATTTGCTGCAATTAATTCTTTTCTCGTTTGAATATCAATGCCATAGAAACATGGATATTTCAGAGGTGGTGAAGCAATTCTTACGTGAACTTCTGTCGCTCCAGCTTCACGAAGCATACGAACAATTCGTTTACTTGTCGTTCCTCTTACGATAGAGTCATCAATCATAACAACTCGTTTCCCTTCAACTACACCTCTTACTGCGGAAAGTTTCATCTTAACCCCTTGCTCTCGCAGTTCCTGAGAAGGTTGAATAAACGTACGTCCAACGTAACGATTTTTAATTAATCCTAACTCATATGGAATACCTGTCGCCTCCGCATAGCCAATCGCAGCTGAAATACTAGAGTCTGGTACACCAGTAACAACATCTGCTTCAATAGGAGCTTCTGCCGCTAAACGTTTCCCCATATTCTTACGTGCTGCATGAACGTTAACGCCTGCAATATTAGAATCTGGTCGTGCAAAGTAAATGTATTCCATACTACAAATTGCATGTTCTACATCGTTTGTGAAACGATCTACGTGAATTCCTTCATCATTAATGATAAGTAATTCACCCGGTTCTACATCACGAATGTATGTTGCACCTACTACATCAAAAGCACATGTTTCAGATGCTACAACGTAAGCATCCCCCATCTTTCCAATTGAAAGCGGACGGAACCCATTCGGATCTAATGCAACGATCATTTCATTTCCAGTTAGTAAAAGATACGCAAACGCACCTTTCACTTTGTTTAAAGCTTCTTTTACACTTTCAATTAAAGAATCTTTCGTACTACGTTTAATAAGATGTAAAAGTACTTCTGTATCTGAACTAGTTTGAAAAATACTGCCCTCTGCTTCTAATTCACGACGAAGCATTTTTGCGTTAATTAAATTTCCGTTATGAGCTAACGCCATACTATGATCGGAAAAACGGAACAACAATGGTTGAACGTTAGCAACTTCACTTCCACCAGCTGTTGCATATCGTACATGTCCGATCGCTGATTTTCCATTTAATCCTTCTAGCTCACCTCTTGAAAACACTTCTGATATTAAACCTAACCCCTTGTGACCGACGATTTTTTCCCCATTATTTACGACAATGCCTGCGCCTTCTTGCCCACGGTGCTGTAAACTGTGCAATCCGTAGTATGAAACTTGTGCTGCATTTTCATGCCCCCAAATTCCGAAAACGCCACATTCTTCGTTTAACCCCTTTATTTCAGCAAGCATGGGATTGCCCCTTTCCAAGCCTTTCTCATTTCATCTACATTTGCTGTAAGTAATACTTCATTTTCTTCATTATGAATTGTTACTTCATTTGTACTTGTTACTTCTCCAACTTGGATTGCTTCTACCACTTTCTCAAACGCCTCTTTATTTTCACGTTTTACAGTTATCACGAAGCGAGACTGTGATTCAGCGAATAATGCTGCTGTTGCTTCTCCATCTAATTTCACAGTAGCACCTAAGCCTTTAGCACCAATTGCACTTTCTGAAATCGCAACTGCTAAACCACCTTCAGCAACATCATGTGCAGATTGAACAAGACCAGCTTGAATTGCTTCTAATACTTGTTTTTGGCGTTTTAATTCTACATCTAAATCGATACTTGGTGATTGACCGAAAATTTTGCCGTGAATCATTTTCTGTAATTCACTTCCGCCAAACTCAGCTTTCGTCTCACCAATTACATACACTAAATCACCAGCTTGCTTAAACTCTTGTGTTGTTACATGTTTTAAGTCATGCACAAGTCCAACCATCCCAACAGTTGGTGTTGGATATACAGCTTCACCACTACGCTCGTTATACATCGATACGTTTCCGCCGATAACTGGTGTTTGTAATGTGCGACAAGCTTCACTCATACCGTCTACTGATTTCTCAATTTGCCAGAAGATTTCTGGTTTTTCTGGGTTACCGAAGTTTAAGCAATCTGTAATTGCAAGTGGCTCTCCGCCAGAACATACGATATTACGCGCTGCCTCTGCTACTGCAATTTTACCGCCCATCTCTGGGTCTAGATAAATGTAGCGAGAGTTACAATCTGTCGTCATTGCTAATCCTTTTTCTGTACCGCGTACACGTACAACTGCAGCATCTGAACCTGGCGTAACAACTGTGCTTGTGCGAACTTGGTAATCGTATTGATCGTATACCCACTCTTTACTTGCAATTGTTGGTTGCTGTAATAAAGCGAATAACGTTTCTTTATAATTTTCTACTTTTGGCGTTTCCATTTTCATTGCTTGGAATTCAGCAAAGTATGCTGCTTCTTTTGATGGCTTATGATAAATTGGTGCTTCTTCTGCTAAAGCATCTGCTGGAACTTCAGCTACCTTTTCACCTTTATGGAATAAACGAAGCATTTTATCTTCTGTTACTTTCCCCATCGTAACCGCTGCAAGATCATACTTCTCAAATAAATCTACTATTTCTTGTTCTCTACCTTTTTTCACGACAATTAACATACGCTCTTGTGATTCAGATAGCATCATTTCATATGGTGTCATTCCTGTTTCACGCTGTGGTACATCATCTAAGTACATTTCAATACCCATTCCTGCTTTACTTGCCATTTCTGCAGATGATGATGTTAAACCAGCCGCACCCATATCTTGAATTCCAACAAGTGCATCAGATTGAATTAATTCTAAACACGCTTCAATAAGAAGTTTTTCCATAAATGGATCCCCTACTTGAACCGCTGGACGTTTCGCTTCTGAGCTTTCAGATAGTTCTTCCGACGCGAATGTTGCACCGTGAATACCGTCACGACCAGTTGATGCTCCTACGTACATTACTGTGTTACCAGCACCATGTGCTTGCCCTTTTTTAATGTCTTCGTGGTTAATCAAACCTACGCACATTGCATTTACAAGTGGATTTCCTTCATAACATGGATCAAATTGTACTTCGCCGCCAACAGTCGGAATACCGATGCAGTTACCGTATCCTGCAATTCCTGCTACTACTTCTTCGAATAAATATTTCACACGTGGTGACTGTAATTCACCGAAACGAAGTGAGTTTAATAGAGCTACCGGACGTGCTCCCATAGAGAATACGTCACGAATAATACCACCAACACCTGTTGCAGCTCCTTGATATGGTTCAATAGCTGAAGGATGGTTATGACTTTCCATTTTAAATACAACTGCTTGATTATCACCGATATCTACAATTCCAGCACCTTCCCCAGGCCCTTGTAGAACACGCTCACCTGTTGTTGGGAATTTTCGAAGCACTGGTTTTGAATTTTTATAACTACAATGTTCAGACCACATTACAGAGAATAACCCTGTTTCTGTATAATTTGGCAGACGACCTAAAATCTTTTCAACCATGGCAAACTCTTCGTCTGTTAACCCCATTTCCGCATATATACGCTCTTCTTTAATTTGTGTTGGATTTGGTTCAAGCATTAACGACATATGTTTCCCTCCACTGTTTTAAGATAGATTGAAAGACTTTTAACCCTTCAGCACCGCCAAGTAATTCATCTACAGCACGCTCTGGGTGCGGCATCATACCAAGTACATTTCCTTTTTCATTTACAATACCAGCAATATCTGAAACGCTACCGTTAGGGTTTTCTACGTAACGGAATGCGATTTGATTGTTCTCTTCTAATTGTTTAAGAGTCGCTCCATCACAATAGTAATTCCCCTCACCATGCGCGATTGGAATATTAATTATTTCATCTTTTTCATATTGTGATGTAAACATCGTTTCATTATTTTCAACACGTAACTGAACAGTGCGACACATAAATTTTAAGTTTTCGTTTCTTATTAACGCTCCTGGTAGTAATCCTGATTCAACAAGAATCTGGAATCCATTACATACACCTAAAATCGGCTTTCCTTGCTCAGCAGCTTTTTGCACTGCTTTCATTGCATTAGCAAAGCGAGAGATAGCACCGCAGCGTAAGTAGTCACCATAAGAAAATCCACCTGGTAGTAGAATTGCATCATATTCATCTAAATTCTCTGTATCGTGCCAAACGTAATCTACTTCTTCGCCAAGCTCATCTTTAATTGCATGGAACATATCGACATCACAGTTCGAACCCGGAAATACTATTACGGCAAATTTCACTGTGCGACAACCTCCTCAACTTCATAACGGAAGTCTTCCATTACAACGTTCGCTAATAGTTTTTCACACATTTCTTTTACCTTGCTATCTAAATCAGATACAGATTTATCAATTGTTAGTTCCATGTACTTTCCGATTCGAACGTCTTGTACTTCTGTGAATGAAAGACTATGAAGTGCTCCTTTTACTGCTGTTCCTTGTGGATCTAATACGCTTTCTCTTAATGTTACATATACCTTAACTTTATACATGTGAAATTCCCCCTAAACGTTTTAAAATCTCTTCATAAGCATCTGTTAAATTTCCAAGATCACGACGGAATACGTCTTTATCAAACTTTTCATTGCTCGTTTCATCCCATAAACGGCAAGTATCTGGTGAAATTTCATCCGCTAAAATGATTTCTCCTTCTTCCGTTACACCAAACTCTAATTTGAAATCTACTAATCTTACACGACAGCTTGCGAAATGATCAATCAACACTTGATTGATTTGTAGAGCCATATCTCGTAATACACTTACTTGCTCTGGCGATGCAACGTTTAATACACGAATATGATCTTCCGTTACAAGCGGATCTCCTAAATCATCATCTTTGAAGTAAAATTCTACGATTGGTTCTGCAAGTACAGTTCCCTCTTCCATTCCTAATCGTTTTGAAAGACTTCCTGCAATTACATTTCTTGTGACAACTTCTAAAGGAATAATACTCACTTTTTTAACAAGTTGTTCTGTTTCAGATAACTTCTCAACAAAATGTGTTTTAATTCCCACTTCTTGTAACTTTCTGAACAATAAAGTTGTAATTTCATTGTTCAAACGACCTTTTCCTGTAATCGTCTCTTTTTTCTCCCCATTGAAAGCAGTCGCACTATCTTTGTACTCTACCCAAACCATATCTGCTGATTCTGTACGATAAATTCTTTTTGCCTTACCTTCATACAGCAATTCTAGCTTTTGCATTTCGCAAGCCCCCTGTAGTTTGAAAAATGTGAATAATATTTTTATAAAGAATGGCACAGAATGACTCTATTCTGTGCCATATGAAATTTTACGCTTCGTTTAATCCAAGGCGTTCAAAGATTGTATCAACGTGTTGCATATGATGCTCATAGTTGAAGCATTCATTAATTTCTTCTTGTGTTAACTTGCTTGTAATACGCTCATCAGCTTCTACAAGCTCTTTAAATTGTACTTGTGTTTCCCAAGCTTCCATCGCTTTAGGCTGTACGATATCATAAGCTTCTTCACGTACCATACCTTTGTCGATTAGTGTAAGCATTACGCGCTGAGAATAAATTAAGCCGTATGTTCTTGTCATATTACGTTTCATATTCTCTGGGTATACAGTTAAGTTTTTAACAATATTACCAAAGCGATTTAACATGTAATTTAATGCGATTGTAGCATCTGGTAAAATTACGCGTTCTGCCGAAGAGTGAGAAATGTCACGCTCATGCCATAATGGAACATTTTCGTAAGCTGTCATCATATAACCGCGGATAACACGAGCTAAACCAGTCATATTTTCAGAACCAATTGGATTACGTTTATGTGGCATTGCAGAAGAACCCTTTTGACCTTTTGCGAAAGCTTCTTCAACTTCACGTGTTTCACTCTTTTGTAAACCACGAATCTCAACTGCCATCTTTTCGATAGATGTTGCAATTAGTGCAAGTGTTGACATGTAGTGTGCGTGACGATCACGTTGCAATGTTTGTGTTGAAATTGGTGCTGCTTCTAATCCTAAATTTTCACAAACATATTTTTCTACGAATGGATCGATATTTGCATATGTACCAACCGCACCAGATAGTTTACCAACACGAACTGTATCAGCAGCTTGTTTGAAACGCTCTACGTTACGTTTCATCTCTTCATACCAAAGACCAAGTTTTAAACCAAATGTCGTTGGTTCTGCATGAACACCGTGTGTTCTTCCCATCATGATTGTGTATTTATGCTCTTTCGCTTTGTTAGCTAAAATGCTTACAAAGTTCTCTAAGTCTTTTAATATAATTTCATTCGCTTGTTTTAAGATGTAAGATAATGCTGTATCTACTACATCTGTAGATGTTAAACCGTAATGAACCCATTTACGTTCTTCGCCTAATGCTGGCGTTTCTGATACAGCACGAGTGAATGCAACTACGTCATGACGTGTTTCTTTTTCAATTTCATAAATACGATCAATATCAAATGATGCATGTTCACGAATTTTTTTAACATCTTCTTTTGGAATATCGCCAAGCTCAGCCCATGCTTCACAAGCTAAAATCTCAACTTCTAACCACGCTTTAAATTTGTTCTCTTCCGTCCAAATCGCACCCATTTCAGGGCGTGTATAACGACTAATCATCTTTTTCCCTCCAACAGTTGTTCTTGATGGTCCCAAATATGCAAACTCTTCGCTTTCTCTAGAGCGACTTCAATATTATCATTTAAAATATTAACATGCCCCATTTTTCGCTGTGCTTTTGCTTCTTCTTTTCCATACAAGTGTAAATAGCACCCGGTTAATCTATTCACTTGTCTTAGGACCCCTTCTATATGTTCGCCTAAAATGTTTACCATGACAACTGGTTTTAACAAATTTGTTTCTCCTAGAGGTAAATTACAGATTGCTCGAATATGTTGACCAAATTGACTCGTTTCACATGCATCCTGTGTATAGTGTCCTGAATTGTGAGGTCTTGGCGCTAATTCATTAATATAAATCTCACCATTATCTGTAGCAAACATCTCTACAGCTAGTGTTCCCACAAGTTCTAATTCATCCGCAAGTACCTTTGCATACGCAATTGCTTTTTGAGAAAGCTCTTCTGTAATGCGAGCTGGAACGATAGATTCATGTAAAATGTTATTTACATGAATATTTTCTGCTACTGGAAACACTTTTGTTTCACCACTTACACTACGAATCACAATAACTGATACTTCTTTTTCAAAAGGCACCCATTTCTCTAAAATACATTCTGCTTTATCCACAAGATTCCTTGCTGCCTCAACATCAGCTTCACTTCTTAAAACAACTTGTCCTTTCCCATCATATCCACCTGTCGTCGTTTTTAAGACGGAAGGGAATGATAACCCAGCAATTGCTTCTGTAAGCTGATCTTGATTTTGAACTAATCTATACGTTGCTACTGGTAACCCAGCCTTCTCAATCGCATTCTTTTCTGTAAAACGATTTTGTGTTGTATTTAACAACTGACTACCTTGTGGTAAGTACGCATGTTTTTCAAGCCATTGTAAACATCTATAATCAATATTCTCAAATTCATATGTGACAACATCACTTATCTCTGCTAAATGCTGAATTGCTTTTAAATCATCATATGGTGCAACAATTTCAATATCAGCAACTTGTGCACATGGCGAATGCTTTGTAGGATCTAAAACAGCAATTTTATATCCCATCTCCTTAGCTGCCAATGCCATCATTCTTCCTAGCTGGCCGCCTCCAATAATACCGATTGTTTTTCCAGGTAAAATGATTCTCGTCATACTAGCTCACTACCTTCACGCACATCTTTTTCAATCGCTTCTCGTCTCAATTCTAATGCATCATGTATATCATCATGAAATGATCCAAGTATTTGTGCGGCAAGTAATCCAGCATTCGTTGAACCGGCTTTACCAATTGCAACAGTTGCAACTGGAACACCTCCTGGCATTTGGGCGATGGATAATAATGAATCTAAGCCGTTTAATGCTTTTGATTGAACTGGAACTCCAATTACAGGAAGATTTGTCTTCGCTGCAACCATTCCTGGTAAATGTGCTGCTCCACCAGCTCCAGCAATAATAACTTTCAATCCACGTTCACGAGCCGTCTCTGCATATTCAAACATATAATCCGGAGTCCGATGAGCGGATACAACTTTTTTCTCATACGGTATATTTAATTCATCTAAAATGTCACAAGCATATTTCATTGTTTCCCAGTCTGACGTACTTCCCATTATGACTCCAACTAGTGATTTCATATTAGAATCCCCCCGATTCAAATAAAAAAAGCCTGAAATAGAACAGTTTCTCTTTTACTATGAGAGAAAGCGCTCTACTCAGGCATACGTATCCCTTGTGAATAGAAAAATACCGAGTGACTTTCCCTCATAGTCTAACGAATAACGGTCGTTAGGTAGAGACTTGCAGGCCATATCCCCGCGATTATATGAGGTCTTATATTATTGTTTCTATGGCTATATTAACAATATTTCATAAACAATGTCAATAAATAATCGAATGTTTTTTTATTAGCAGTCAATAACGTTCGTGTTTTAGTTATATTCAAAAGAAGAATTGCAACTATATACAAGAAGAAAAGGGAATTAGAATATATATTTCTAGAGATCTATTTTATGTATTTATCGTTTAAATAGCACTTCAGTATGTTTTTAATCAAAATATATACACTCTTGTATTATTATAACGATTTAATTTCTAAGGAGGATAACTGTTAAAGAAAGAACTTGGCTATTATCCTATTTATTTTTCTCTATTGCAGTAATTTCTGTAATTATTAAATATTTATTTATAGCATCTCATTATTTAAAATATATACTTATGATAGAAATAATGTGTCCTATTTTAAGTATTACTTTAGCGACATTAGGAAAATCAGAAACACAAAAAATCATTACTATTATTTTAAAGAGTCTCTACTTCATTCTTTTTTCGTCTGTAGCTTTATTAAATTTACGGATTATAGCATTCGGTAAATAAAAATAAACACAAAAAAACCTAAGTCAAAATAACTTAGGTTCTTGCTTGGCGACGTCCTACTCTCACAGGGACAAGGTCCCAACTACCATCGGCGCTAGAGAGCTTAACTTCCGTGTTCGGTATGGGAACGGGTGTGACCTCTCTGCCATCATCACCAAACTATTGAAGGTATATTCCTTCAAAACTAGATAACATTTGCTACATATTATATGGTTAAGTCCTCGATCTATTAGTATTCGTCAGCTCCACATGTCACCATGCTTCCACCTCGAACCTATCAACCTGATCATCTTTCAGGGATCTTACTAGCTTACGCTATGGGAAATCTCATCTTGAGGGGGGCTTCATGCTTAGATGCTTTCAGCACTTATCCCTTCCGCACATAG
>NZ_FNDM01000019.1:0-54797 GCF_900100505.1 Bacillus sp. cl96 | reverse complement strand
GCAAAAGAAATTAAGAAATTTATGGAGTGGTGCGTTAAGAAGTTTGAAATGCACTATACAGAAGTATTCGTGGACCCTGCGTGTAAATCTTTAAGAGAAGAGTTGCACCTAATTGGCATTCAAACCAGAACAGCAGACAATAATGCTCATGATGTGAAAGGATCAAGTAAAGGGAAAGAAGTTGGCATAGAGCGACTTCAAAACTCTATTACTAACGAGCAATTTATGCTTATTGAGTGTGATGAATATGATCATTACAATTTCTTAAAAGAGATTGGTATGTATGTACGTTTGGACAATGGTGAGCCGATAGACGCTTACAACCACGCATTAGATGAATGTAGATATGCAAACAACTACTTCTATAAACGATATGTAAAATAAGGCGGTGAGAGTGTGTTTGGAAACATCGTTGCAAAAGTAAGGGGGTGGCTATATAAATTGGGACTAATCAAAGGTATTAAAAAGATATCTGATAAAAAAGATATACCTGTAAATGAAGAATCTTACAAAAATATTGATATGTGGAAAGCTTTGTACAGAGGTCATTATGATGATTGGCACAATGTTAAGTATCATACAATCGATGGACAAAAGAGCAGGACAATGGCATCTCTTAATATGGCAAAGGTCATATCACAGGAAATGGCTGCTCTTATTTTTAACGAGAAATGTTCTATTAACATATCAGACAAGGAGCTATCCAATGATATCAAAAATGTTCTTGATGAAAATAACTTCATTAAAGAGTTTCAAAGGTATCTAGAATACAACTTCGCGTTAGGTGGAATGGTCATTAAAGTGTATTGGGATAACGGGATTAAACTTTCCTATGTCACAGCAGACTGCTTCATTCCTATTGCATGGGATAACAAGCATATTACTGAAGGTGTATTTGTTAATGAAATCTCTAAGGGTGATAAGAAGTACACGTTACTTGAGTGGCATTTAGTTGAAGGTGAAGAATATGTCATCAAAAACGAGCTGTATGAGAGCAAAAACCAAGGAGATTTAGGTGTTAAAGTGTCTTTATCGACTCTGTATCCTGACTTAGAAGAAGAAGTACGCATCAAGGACCTGTCTAAACCAATGTTTGTATACTTTAAACCGAATACAGCAAACAACCTTGATATGAACTCGCCGCTTGGCATTTCTATTTACGCAAATGCATTAGGGACGCTTAAATCACTAGATATTGCATTTGATAGTTTCCAACGTGAATTCGTTTTAGGAAAGAAACGAATTATTGTTCCTGATATGGCAATCAAGACAATCGCGGACCCGCTAACTGGAACAATGTTGCGATATTTTGATGCAAATGATGAAGTGTACCAGGCATTTCAGTTAGGTGATAACACAAATCAGATACAAGACATTTCAGTTGAGTTGCGAGTAGAAGAACATGCAGCTGCTATTAATGCATTATTAAACTACCTGTCCTCCCAAGTCGGGCTTTCAGCAGGAACATTTAGCTTTGATGGACAAGGAGTTAAGACTGCTACTGAAGTTGTCAGTGAAAACTCTAAGACATTCAGAACTAAGCAGTCGCACGAAACTGTTATAGAAGATGGTATTCGTGATTTAGTAGATATCATTATCGAAATCGCCGCTCTATATGATGAATTCGAGAGTACAGATAAATATGAGGTTACTGTTACCTTCGACGATTCTATAGCAGAAGATCAGACAGCAGAAATCAATAAGCAAGTTACGCTTGTTATGAATGGTTTAACAACTAAGAAGTTAGCCATTATGAAGATTCATGGTGTTTCTGAAGAAGAAGCAGAGAGAATCGTAGAAGAAATACAAAACGAAAATAAAATGGTTATGCCTGAAGGAGTGGATTTCTTCGGTATGAACAATAAAAAACAGAATAATAGTCCAGGAGATGAAGGGTAATGGCACTCCCTCCTGAGAAATTGCAGCAACTTTCCATGTTTGTAGTAGATATCTACAACGCTATTGAAGAAGAGTTGCTTTTAAACATGGCCAGAATGCTCAAGTATGATAGGGAATTGCTACTTACTGCTGAGAACTTCGAACAATACCAACATTGGCGCATAGTTCAGTTAAATAAGTTAGGTAAGTTGAATCAACAACAAATGAATACAATCTCCCGTCATAGCGGTAAAACGGCTGAAGAAGTACGGAAGATGCTAGAAGGCGCTGGATTTACGGCAGCGGAACAACATGAACCGTTATATCAGGAAGCAGTACAAGCAGGGAGTTTAGCTGCTGCTCCTGCAATTCATACGAGTGCCGCACTAATTGGCATTCTTGACTCTTATGAGCAACAGGCACTAGATACACTTAATCTTGTAAATACAACAATGTTGAAGCAGTCGCAACAGGTTTATCTGGATGTTTTAAACAAGACAGTAGGTAAACTACTGGGCGGTGTCATAACGCCACAACAAGCGCTTAGACAGACTGTTTCTGAGTGGGCGCAACGTGGAATCCCTGCTTTGATTGATAAGGCTGGTAAACGTTGGAGTACTGAAGCGTACGTGAACATGATTACTCGTTCTGTAAGTCAGAATGTAGCGAATGAAATGCAAATGACCCGCATGGATGAGTATGATGTGGATTTAATCGAAACAAGCTCACATCTTGGGGCAAGACCACGCTGTGCTCCGTATCAAGGGCGTATCTACTCTAAAAGCGGAAAGAGCAAGCGATACCCTCCGTTCTCCAGTACATCGTATGGTGAAGCGGCAGGATTACTCGGTAAATATTAATGCCGAGTCTAAACATTGTGAACCTCATTACCCAAGGGTGTTTTAATACATATAGGTATCAATTGTCGTCATGAAATGGTATAATATGTATTAAAGCTAACGGTGAAACCCTAACGTTAAGTCGAGGGCAATACCGTGCCAAGATTAATTTTGGGGGTAATAAGATGATAGGCATATATAAGATAACAAACAAATCCAACGGGAAGTTTTATATTGGGCAATCAACAAACATTAAACAAAGATTCAAAAATCATAAAGAGGCGATCAATAGAAAGCCTGATGACAAAAGAGGACATGGTCCTTTATATGATGATATGAGAGAGTTTGGTTTAGACTGCTTTTCTTTTGAGGTATTAGAACTGTGCGATGTAGAAGCGTTGGACGAGAAAGAGGAGTATTATATAAATCTTTACGATGCTGTAAATCAAGGATATAACAGAAGTAAAACAGCTATCGCTACAAATGATGAAGATGTTATGAAAAAAATTATTACTCCTGCTTTCATCGATAAACAAAGGAAACGTTTCAGCGAAATGAACAACAAAAATTGGAAAGACCCTGAATACAGGGAGAAAATGTCGAAAAAGTCTAGCGAATTACAGAAAAAGCGATTAGAAAATCCAGAGTATTTAGCGGAAAAAAGCGCAGTTTTAAAGAAAGCTACTGACAAAATGAAAAAACGTGTTGCCCAATACACGTTAGACGGTGAATTAGTAGCGATACATGAGGGATTACGTGTTGCTGAACGTGCGACAGGTATCCGAAGTATTGATAAGCATTTAAAACATCCCGATAAACGAAAACAAGCAGGTGGATTTGTTTGGAAGTATGTCGACCAAAATTAATAAGGTGTAGAGACTAGGTGAAAACCGTAGGGCAGAAGATGGGTTTCTGTTCGAAGCGCAATGTACACATTATGTGTAAAGATATAGTCCGATCCTTGTGGAAACACAAGAGTTAATCGATTAATTGCCGGCATGTAATCTATCCGTACATTCAAGGGAAATCAACGAAGCGTTATGAACCGTATGACACTGATGAGAACTCTAAAGCATATAAGGAAAGTCAACAGCAAAGAAGCCTAGAACGGCAAATCAGGAAAGCGAAGAAAGAAGTGAAGGTTATGGAAGCGTTAGACGATGCAGAGGGCGTGAAGGAAGCGAAGAATAAGGTGTCGCAACGCCAATCTAATATGAAAGAGTTCATCAATCAAACGAAGCGTAAGCGCCAATATAACCGAGAACAAATTGTATAGGAGGAAAAAAATAGTGAAAAACACGATTACTCAAGATGATATTAATGACATCTTAGAAAGAACGAATTGGGCAGTGGAAGGGTTTCATGGTAAATGCACAGTAGTGGTCGCTAAATTACCGAACGGATTCATTCTAACTGAATCAAGTGCATGTGTAGATCCTGCTAATTATGATGTGAATATTGGCATTCAATGTTGCAAAGAGCGAATCGTTAATAAGATTTGGGAACTAGAAGGATATCGTTTGCAATGTGAACTTACAGAGAAAGGGGCTCTTTAATATGTTAAAACCATATAGATTACGATTAAACGAAATGCAATTCTTCTCTGAAGGGGGAGATAATCCACCAGTTGCACCGGAAGGAGGTGAGCCGAATGTAGCGACACCAGAACCTACGCCGCCAGCGAATCCAGAACCGCCTGTTACCTTTACACAGGAGCAGATGGACGCTGCTAAAAAGGATAATGAAGCAGCTCTATTTAAGAAGCTTGGTGTAGAAAATGCAGACCAGCTTAAAAATGCGTTAAAAGGATGGAAAGAACATCAAGATTCTCTCAAAACAGAACAAGAAAAAACAAATGAAAAGTTAACGACCTTTGAGACTCAGTTAAAAGAAAAAGATGAGTCTCTTTTTAATTTGCAAGCAGAAAATGCTGCGATTAAATCAGGAATTACAGAAGAAAAAAACTTAAATGCAGTTATTACTCTGGCAAAAACAAAGGTTAGTGATGATATAGACATTACTAAAGCTATCGAAATGGTAGTTGAAGAGTTTCCTCATTTTAAAGATGTAGTGGAAGAACCACAAGGAACACCAAAGCCTACATTTACAACTGGTCAGCATCAAAAGAAAACACTGACTGAAGCAGAACAGTGGAATACAGCATTTGGAATTAAACAGCAATAAGTTTTAACGAGTCATCTTTATAGATGGCTATTTGTTTTGCAAAAAATCATTTAAAACAAGGAGAGATTTATTAATGGCTAACTTAAATTACGCTACACAGTATCAAAAAGTACTTGTTCAAAAATTCGCGCAAGGTTTATCTTTCGGAGCGCTATACAACACTCCTAATAACGCGATTGTAAAATGGACTGGAGCAAAAACAATCCAAATCCCACGTATTAAAGTAGGTGGCTACACTGACGTTAACCGTGATGTTGTTGGTAACACTACTCGTCGTGTCGATAACTCATTCGAACCAAAAACTTTAGGTCATGACCGCGAATTCCGTACTTTAGTTGATCCGGTTGATGTTGACGAAACGAACATGGCTTTAACGATTGCTAACATTACACGCGTCTTCAACGACGAAGAAGCAACACCGGAGCATGACAAGTATATGGCTTCTAAATTATATGCCGAATTCACTGGAGCGGGCAAAACAGCTGATGTAACCGTCCTTGACCCTACAAGTTTCCTTGGTGTATTCGACCAGATGATGTTAGAAATGGATGAAGCAGAAGTTCCACAAACTGGACGTATTCTTTATATTACGCCAGCAGTTAAAAAGATTGTTAAAGCTGCTAAAGATTTACAACGTCAACTTGATGTTTCTGGAACGGGAGAAAAAGCAATTAATCGTGGCGTGTACTCTTTAGATGATGTTGAAATCGTGACTGTTCCATCTACACGCATGAAAACTGCTTATAACTTTACAAATGGAGCTGTACCTGATGCAACTGCAAAACAAATCAATATGATCTTAATTCATCCGCTTTCTATGGTATCTCCACAACAATATGAATTTGTAAGCTTAGATCAACCAAGCGCGACAACAGGTGGAAAATACCTTTACTACGAGCGCAAGTACTGGGATGTATTTATCTTAGGTGCTAAAGTAGACGGCGTTAAATTCAATATCACTTCTGCATAAGAGGGGCTTTTAAAGCCTCTCTTTTTATTAGGAAAGGAATGGTGTTTACATGAGTAACACAGTAAAAGTAAAACGATTGAATAAAGTCCTTAATATCGAAAAAGATTTTTTAGCAACCTATCTTAATGACGGTTACGACCAAATTAATGATGAAGGTAAAATTATCAAACGCGCTACTGGGGGACGTAACATTTCTGTAGCAGAGCACAACAAAGCGCTCGACAAAATCGAAGAACTAGAGGCAGAATTAGCTGATTTAAAAGCACCGAAAAAGTCTGCTGCTAAGTAGGTGATCGTATGGCATATATAGATGCTGATTACTATACGAACATTTACAAAGGAATGCCTGTAGAGGACCCTGATATGTTAAATCGTATGATTGCGAGGGCTTCAGATGTGATTGATCAGATTATCAATTACAAATTAAGTGGTGTTGATTTTGATAAATTAGCACCCTTTATAAAGGAGCAGATAATGAAAGCTACTGCTGCTCAAACAGAGTACATCGCCTTATATGGTGAAACCTCTGCAAATACCATGATTGATACACCTGTTATGCAGGTTGGTAAGTTCCGTTATGGATTATTACGAGGTGGTAAGTCTGAAGGGCCAGGAAAAGATGCTCGAATAGCACAAGGGACAATAGCCTTCCTTCGTCCTACAGGATTATTGAATTCTTCTATTGATATTCTTTGTTAAAAATAAGTATACTGATATATACAGGGGTTTTAAGTATATGGAGGTGTACCTAATTGGTGAAATTAAGCGATTTAACAGGAATGAGATTTGGAAGATTGACTGTTTTAAGACAAACGGAAAGCGATAAAAAAGGAAACGCACGTTGGTTGTGTAAATGTGATTGCGGCCAAGAAAAAATAGTTCTTGGTTATAGTCTTAAATCTAGAACGAGAAGCTGCGGATGTATACAAAAAGAAGTAACAAGCAAACGTGCCAAAAAGCATGGATTATACGATACTCACATTTATAACACCTGGCGGCGGATGAAAGAGCGATGTAAAAATCCTAACAATAAATCTTTTAAAGATTATGGTGGCAGAGGAATCATGATTCATCCTGATTGGGAAGAGTTCTTGTGTTTTTACGATTGGTCTAATGAAAATGGATATAAAGAAGGCTTATCTATCGAAAGAATTAATGTAAATGGTAATTATGAACCATCAAATTGCAAATGGATTCCTCTCGATCAACAACGTGATAATAAACGTGACACTGTATATATAGAGATTAATGGAGAGACAAGGATAATTAAAGAGTGGGCGCAACTTTCCGGTGTTAAAGAATCTACTATACGTTGGAGATACAGTAACGGGATTAGAGGTGGTAATTTGTTGATTAAAGGTAGATTACCATATAGAAAAAAGGAGTGAAGGTGCATGATTAATGTCATTCCTATTCCATTGCATATGCTCATCCATACAGTTGAGTATCATGAGTACATTGGTGAAGACGATACATGGGGAGGTTCCTCTTCTACATTCGCTCCGCCGGTCGTACTGAAAAGGGTGCGGGTGCAACCTAATGAAAAGTTATATAACACTACATCAGGCGATAGTGTAACGTTTCAAGCGATACTCTTTCACGATTCGGTTAACTCTTCTCCTGCTAATCAAGTATTTAAAGAGAAATCTAAGATTTTGTGGGGGGGTAAAGAGATGTTCATTATAGAGGTTGAACCACTTTATACAACAAATCCTAACAAGCCGCACCATACGGAGATATATCTACAATGATTAGTATTAACATACGAGTAGATACCGCTGAAATGGAAGCTAGAGCAGAAGAAGCTATCAATAAAGCTCAATTCGAGTTAGATCAGCAAGTATTGAAGGATAGCAACTTCTATATCCCAAAAGATACTGGTGAATTAGAACGCTCTTCAATACGTTTCAGTAGACCGGGAGAAGGTCATATTGAATGGAACACTCCATACGCTAGACGCTTGTACTACAATCCGCAGTACAACTTTTCAAAGGATGTTAATCCTAATGCTAGGGGACTTTGGTTTGAAGAGGCTAAAGCGCGTCACGTAAGCGATTGGGCTAGATTAGTAGAAAACGAAATACGACGGAATTTATAGGAGGACAAATATGATATGGCTAATCGAATCGGTTAAGAAGCATTTAATTGCTACTTTGCCACAAGGTATCTTATTTGCTCCTATAAAAGCTGATTTGTTGGATATAGGGGTAAATGATGCGCCACGAAAAAGTATTGCTATCCGAATGGTTCCATCAGCACCAGGTGAGCAATATTACGATGGTGAAATTATCAATAAGCAAATTCAAATACTTGCCAAAAGCAGCAACCAATTAGAAGTAAACAATACAATGGAATTTATCACAAGAGAACTAAATAACGTTCATAGGCGCGTTTTTCATGCTCTGGATAATTCATACAAATTGATTAGACTCAATGTGTATGTAGAACCGAATTTCGTTGAGAAGACAACCGCTAATGAATATATAATGACCGCTTTATTTAGTGTTGAATTATGTTATAATTAAAGAAACGCTTTCAAAAGGTGGTTCTTTAATTATGAAGGATTTAACAGGACTTAAGTTCGGAAGGTTAGTTGTTATTGATTTTAGTCATCGTGATGAGCGAAATTATTATTGGAATTGTAAATGCGATTGTGGTAATGAAAGAAAAGTAAGAGCACAAATGTTGAATAGCGGAAGAACTCAATCGTGCGGTTGTCTAAGGACAGAAAGACGGATAGAAAAAATAACTAAGCATAATAATTCAAAAAAAGGTGATAAAACTCCTGAATATATAGCTTGGTCAGAAATTAAAAGAAGATGTTACAATCAAAATTTTAAACAATTTCCGGATTATGGCGGAAGGGGAGTTATTGTCTGTGACAGGTGGAAAGATAGTTTTGAGAATTTCTTAAAAGATATGGGCGAAAAACCTACTCCTGATCATTCAATAGACCGAATAGATGTAAACGGAAATTACGAACCAACAAATTGCAGATGGGCTGATAGAATATCGCAACAAAGAAACAGACGCGTAAGAAAAGAGAGTTTAACTGGTCACAAAGGCGTAAATTTAATAAAACGATCAGGTAAATATAATGTCAGAATAAGTGTCAATAAAGAGTTAATAATTATCGGCAACTTCGACACTTTAGAAGAAGCTATTGAAGCTAGAAAAAAAGCAGAAAGAAAGTATTGGAAGTCCTCATAATGAGGGCTTTTTGTTTTCATAAAAAAATCATTGTTGAATTAGGAGGTTAATATATGTCATTTTTACTGAACTATGGTTATAAATTTGAAATCGACGTAACGCCAGGCGGGCAAACACCTACCAAGGCTGTCATTGCAAAAGGTATCACGTCAGTTGATCCTGATAATAACGAAGAAACAGAAGAGACATATTACTATGATGGTGGCGGTTCTGCAGAACGTGATGTTACAGGCGGTATGCTCGGTTATGGTTTCGAAGGCCATCGTTTCTATGGAGATGCAGCGCAAGATTATATCTTTAGTTTACTGAATAAATTTGGTCCTGCTCGTAAAACGACATTTACAGTAACAGAGCCAAACGGTGATAAGTGGGAAGGTAAAGCGACAATTTCCGAAATTAAAGCGCCAGGTGGAGACGCGAATGCTAAAGGTGAAATTGAATTTACTATCTCATTCGATGGAACGCCAACATTTACAGAAGCACCTGTAACACCTTAATGAAGAGTCGTTAATACGGCTCTTTTTTCTATTAACTTAAAAGGAGATATGGATATGACACAATTTAAATTTGAATTTGAAAAGACTTATAAGGAAGTTGATGTAGCTGGGAAGCTTTATAAAATCGAGTTTAATGACGATGCAATCGCTAAGTATCAAAAAGAATTGAAAACATTTGATAAAGATTCTAAGGAATTAGCAGCATTAATTACAGATTACGAGAAAGCTACTGACGAAGAAATCGATGCGGTAATGAACAAACAAAAAGAAATGACTAAGCATGTTGTTGAAACTTTCTTAGGTGAAGGCACATTTGAGGAACTGTATGAAAAAGCAGGTAAATCAGTAACGAACCTTATGGGACTTGTGAATTATCTATCTGATCTTTATGTAGAAGAAGCTAAAGGGAAAACGGAGCAAGCGCAAGCTAAGTACTTAAAAAACGTTAAAAAGTAAGGTGAACATTAGTGTTTAAACTTACTGATAGAAATAGAGACATATATGAATGGTCAGGTGTTTCGATTGAACTCAACTTGTCATTTGATAATATTTTGAAGCTTACTGAACTGTTTGATGATCAAGACATCCCAAAGCAGATTAAACCTGTAATAGCTTTGAACATGCTTATTGTCGATAACATGTTACTCACTCATTTAGATGAGAATCAAAAGGAACAATTATTTTTGAATGTATTTAAAGATAAGTTAGGAATCGACTTTTCATCTACTGATAAAAAGAACGAAACATTAAAAGTTAATAATGGTAATGAAAAGAGTTTGCCGGATATACCAGTATTCAACTTCACCATTGATGCAGAGCGAATCTATGCTTCTTTCTTATTCGATTATGGAATTAATCTTTTCGAGCAACAAGGAAAGATGCAGTGGGATGAATTTAAAGCGTTGTTTGATAATTTATCTGAGAAGTCGCCTATGAAAACTGCTATTCATTATAGGACTTGCGAGATCCCTAAGAAAGATAAGAATAACGCAGAAGAAAGAAAACGCATCAAAAAAATGAAAGAACTATACGAATTACCTGAAGCTAAAGCGATTAGAGAAGAGATGGAGTTAGCGGCCTTTCAGAAACGCATGGAAGCACAAAAGAAGCAGGTTGAAAGGCAGGTGAGGTAGATGGCTGATGGACGGGTTGAGATAGACGCGCGGATTAATAACAATAACGTTAGACGAGATGTGCAAAATATCAACCGAGAGTTAAACCGAATCGGCGAAGGTATGCCCAACGTAGCTAGGGATATTGCCGATGAGACAACTGCTCGTTTCGATAGTATGGGAAGACGTATACGTTATGCGTATCGAGGTACTTCTGATGAGGCAAGAAGGATGTATAGAGAGATGGCCAGTGCTCATCGTCAACAATCTATAGCTATGCGCGGGTTAAAAGACGATATGATTGGTGTTGAGTATCAATACTTTCAACTTGCTCGTTCTTCTCAAACATATACAGGAACAACTGCTCAATTTATGAACCAAGTAAGACAATTAGGAGCAGAGCAAAAACGAGTTGCTGATGCGATGATAAATGCCAATAGACTGCAAATGATATCGATGCTACAAACTGCAGGAATGATGGCGAACATGACCACACAAGCTCAAAGGATTAGTCAAAACTATCAACGTATGGCTAATCCTCTTTACAATGTCAATAGGGCAGGGCTTGCGGTTGCTGGTACATTAAACCGCATTGCTAATAATGGTAACGCTGCAGCTTTATCATTACGTTTATTGGGTCCTACAGCTAGCATGAAAGAACTTCTAGATATGCAAATGATGATAAATCAAGGTCTTATGCGATTCCAGATGGTAGCGCTAGGAGCAGCAGTTACCTCTTATTTCCTCTACGGCGCGCTACACAAGGCTAATATGGAAATGAATCCGAAATATGCCGAAGCGTATAACAACATGATAGAGAAACTAACAAAAGCTTTAAAACCAATGCGTGATGCGTTTGCTGCCGTCATGATCCCGATATATAATTTCGTCTCAGCAATGGCTGATTTGATTATTAAATTCAATGAAGCGCATCCGGTTCTAGCTCGATTTATACAAGGGATGATAATGTTAGTTCCACTACTGACTCTGATTTTATCACCACTCGCCATCGGTATCGGGTTATGGGCTGGGATGCAAGCAGCTTGGTCAGCAATTTGGATGTTAATTGGCCCGTTAGTAACAGGTCTAGCCGCAATGAGTGGAACTGTTTGGTTAGTTGCAGCAGCATTAGCTGGTGTATCTGTAGGATTTTCATATGCATATAAACATGTAGAACCATTTCGAAAAGCAATTGATAATTTAGGGAAAACTATAAAAGGTTTTTGGAATTTGGTATTCGGTAACCCGTTAAAAGGACAAGAATTGCTAAAAGCAGTTGGTATTTCAGATGACGTTATACAGGCTGTTAACAAAAATGTAGACAGACTTAAATTTTACCTTAACGGGACTAAAATGTTGATTCAAGCGTTCTCTAAAGAGTTAATGAAAAGAGGGAGTGCTGATAAGGATCTGCTAAGAGCGGCAGGATTATCCGACTCAGCTATTAATGCATTTACAACTGCAGGAGCTAAAATTGGGCATGCTTTAAATTCGATTCGCATGCTAATCGGCGCGTTCACTAAGGAATTATTCAAAGATGGTGGAGCTAAAATCAATTTACTACAAGCTGCAGGTATTTCGGATTCCTCTATTAATATGGTACTGGCTTTTGCGGATAAGATTAGAAATGCTTTTGCTACATTAAGACAGGCGATAGTTAGTGCATTCCAGGGTGATTTTACTCAGCTAACTCAAATATTCGTTAATTTAATCCCGACGATTATTGGAATTATTGTTGGTGGGGTTCCCGGTCTTGTAATAGCAGTTTCAAGATGGTTTATTGCGATGTCTGATGGATTAGCAGGTGGAAGTGCAGGGTTTATATCTAAATTTCAAACGATTTTACAAACTGCGGTTACTCAGATTGTTTCGTTTTTAACAACGCAACTACCTCAGTTTGTTCAAAAGGGTGTTGAAATTCTAACAAGTATTATAAATGGGGTAGTTCAGTCGTTACCGCAACTTGTAACAGCTATAACTACTATCATACAGACACTAGTTAATGGTTTTGCAGTATTACTACCGACGATCCTACAAATTGGCATACAAATCATTCAAGCTCTAATTACTGGGATAGTTCAAATCCTACCTGCTTTAGTGACTTCTGCTGCGCAAATCATTACAACATTAGTAAATGGGATTATTCTTGTACTGCCTACAATAATCCAAACAGGCATTCAGATTTTACAAACTCTTATTCAATCAATAGTTACATTGCTACCTACATTAATAGAGTTGGGTATGAATTTACTAATGACACTGGTAACTGCAATTATTCAAAACTTACCTTTAATCATAGACGCAGGTATGCAAATTATAACGACATTAATGAATGCGATTGTTACGTTACTCCCTCAGATCATTGAAGCGGGAATACAAATATTAATTTCGTTACTGAATGGAATAATGCAAGCTTTACCACAGTTAATAGATGCAGCATTGCAAATCATAACTCAATTCCTTGAAGTGTTAACACAAAACTTACCACAAATCATAGCGATGGGTATGGATATGCTTGTTAAATTAGTTGAGGGTGTAATACAAATGCTTCCTCAAATCGTAGATGCGTGTATACAGATAATCACCAAATTCACGGAAATAATCGTACAAAATCTACCGCAGATTATTGATGCAGGGGTTAAGATTTTAACCGCTTTAATCGATGGTATCATTAAAATTCTTCCGCAATTAGTGGATGCAGCAATTAAATTAATGACCGAATTGTTAAAAGTTCTAATCGATCATTTACCTCAGTTACTTGAGGCGGGTGTACAATTAATCGGCGCTTTAATCGATGGTATTTTGAGTTTGCTTGGCGAAGTGTTCAGTTCAGGAGTGGAAATCGGTGGTGAATTATTAGATTCATTAGGTGATGTAGATTTATTCGAAATCGGTGTAAATATCGTTGAAGGTTTAATAGATGGTATTGGTTCGATGATTGGTTCTGCTGTATCCGCAGCGAAAGATCTCGGTAGTAGTATTTCCGGAGCCGTAAAAGGAATTCTGGACATTCACTCTCCATCCCGTGTAATGAAGGATTTAGGTATTTATACAGGGCAAGGACTTGTAAAAGGTATTCAATCTATGGGGAGTTCGGTATATGGCGCTGCTGGAAAAATGGCTAATACTGTTATGAGTGCATTCGATTCACTTTCTGAAGGAATTGACGTAGGAAGTGTTTCAATCGGAACAGCTACCACAAGTAATAATTCGCTTTTAGGTCAAATAGATAATTTGGCTAGTTTAATCATGCCTAGTATTCGTTCTTCAAATGCTGCGGTTACTTCGAATTCAGGTTCAAACAATAGCGCTGCTCCTTTAAGTGGAGGTAACACGTATAATTTTGAAAGAATGCTTGAAGGTGCTACGTTTATCGTTCGTGAAGAAGCAGATATCAAGAAGCTAGCAGTAGAACTAGGAAAATACGTGAAAGCATCAAGCAGAAGGGTGGGAGAATTGTGAGTTTAACAATAGACGGAAAACATATTAGCGAACTCAATTTACAACTTTTAAGAAATCACCAGAACCCGGCTGCTCCCTCTACCCGTGATAGCATCATGGCTATACCAGGGATGCATGGAGCTTATGATTTTGGCGCTTCATTAGGGGTAAGAGAATTCCGCTTACCTGTCCACTTAAAGGTGAAAAATGAATACGAAACATTATCTTCAGCCATCAGAAAAGTGATGGCTGTTTTTGTTGATCCGTACGGTAAACCGAAGACAGTAAAGTTGATATTTGATTATGAACCGGATAAATACTACATGGTTCGGTATAGCGGTAATATACCGATTAATCGACTCTTTAGTATGGGTAAGTTTGAATTACCTTTAACAGCTTACGATCCACACGCTTACTCAGTTTTAGAGAGTACTAATGACATAAGATGGCAAGATATGATTCCTTGGATGTCTGATATCCCTATGAGTTATAAAAAGGCATCTTATACAGTTAATAACGCTCAAACTTTGACTTTAGATAATTATGGTCTTCAAATTGTACGCCCTGTTATAGAGATTAGTGGTAGTGCTAATGATTTAACGTTCACCTTAAATGGTGAACGTTTTTCTTTGGGGTCTTTTACAAATTCAACATTTTTACTTGATGCAGAGCGATACGCAGTATTGAAAGATGGACAGAATTTCTTATTTCAATTACAAGGAAACTTAGAAAAATTAGAGTTAATGCCAGGCGCTAATGCAATACCAATAGGCGGGTCAAACCTAAATATCAACATTGCATTCAAATACCGCGCTAAATATATATAAGGTGGTGACATTATGGCTGATGCGCCTAAGTTAATAGGTACAGAAATGCTTGGTGAGAGTTATTACAAGATTAATATGGGGATTGATAACGCAAATGAAGCATTAAAGAAATCATTTAAGGCCGAATCAATTAGTAACGTTGCAACAAATACAGCCACTAATGCTGTTAATAAAGCAGATAATGTACAAAAACAATTAGATACACTTGTTGTAAATGGGGACTCTTCTGTTGAGGCTGCACAAGCTAGGGTAGACGTTCTCGGAATTTCTTCTAACAACCTTAAAGAACGACTAGATAAAGCGCAAGTTGATTTTTTTAAAAGTGCTACTCAATTAAAATCTTTGAGAGGGTTAAAAAAATTCTTTGATAAATTAAACGCAGGTCTTCCGGCTACACTCGTTTTCTTAGGGGATAGCACGACAGAGAAAAATAGTTATGCAACCGTAAATCATGTTGATCGATTAACTACCATGTTAAAAGAAAGATATGGCGATTTAGTTACCGTTATCAATAAAGGGGTTGGCGGTAATACAGCTTTAGATATGTGGGAACGTGTTTATAAAGATGTAGCGAGTAATAAGCCAGATGCAATTGTTATATGTTCTGGAATTAACGATTCATCCAAAAGTGTACCACTCTCAGATTCAATGAATGCATACAGAAATATAATAGGTGGTTTGTTCGCAACTTGTGGTGAAGATACAGATATTCTCTGCCGAACGATGAACATGCAACGTAATATAAATCATGAGTTACATCCAACATTTATCGCATTTAATAACGAATTAAAAAAACTATGTGATGAGTTTGGTGTTGTGTTCGCCGATTATTTCTCTTATCAAAAGTCGCTTAATATGACCCAAGAAGAAGCGATGAACTATTATTATGATGCGATTCACCCTAACGATGCAGGTCACGAATTAATCTATAACTTTTTAAAAGAATTTTTTGTTCCAGGCTCTTTAAACTACAATCGAATCACCACTTTAAAAGGATTAAATGTTAATCATACAAATGTTGTTACTGATTTTAATTATGGTGATACAAGTGTAGATGCGAATGCAATTAACTTTCCTGGTGGAAGGTATTTAAATAATCGTGCAGGAGTAGGGAAGAAAATTACAGTCAAGTTTTACGGTACCGGAATTTCATTCCATCACACTGTAGCAAATAGTCATGGGATAATTCAAATAAAGATAGACGGAACAGTAATCGAATCAAGTTATGACTTGTATTCTACAAAAGTGTTATGGAATAACGTATACACAAAAAATGGGTTAACGATAGGAGATCACGTGTTAGAAATTGAAGTGCTTCCACAAAAAAATCCTAGCTCCACAAATTACAATGTTTATATTGGAGCGTTTAGAATACTAGGGTCCGCAAGTATTGATATGAAGATTGGTCAACACATGCTCATGTTTGGTTCCAACGTTACAACAACACGCAATAATTCAGGTTTCACTATGCGAGATAAACAAACTGGATTTACAATACAGGGCGGCTTTGCATCTTGTGATAAAGGCGGATATGTCCCTCTAATTGTTCCTTTTGTGAGTGGTTATCATGTCACTCTTACTCAAAGTGGTGGGGGTGGTATATCAAATCCAGCTTACGAACCAATATATTTCATGTCATCCGCAGACTATCAATCAGATAAATTCAAGCCGAATTGGTCTTCTGCGGATGCTAAAAAAGGATTAAATTGGATGGCATTCGGAATAACTAATTAGTGCGCTTTTTTATTTGAATTGAGGTGATACAATGTTAAAACTATACAACAAACAAATGCAGTTAAAAGCTTATTTAGAAAATGCTTTTAAAATTAGTTATGAGCAGCAGTTCAATTCAATATGGACAGCTGCTTTTTCATTACCTTTAGATGATCCGAAAAATGATGAAATCATTGCACTGGATTTCTTAGAAATCTTTGACCAGGATAAACGAATAGGAATGTTTCGTATTATTCCTAAACAGACTGTGAAAAACGAAAACAATCGAACAATCACATATAAATGCGAGCACGTCCTAGCTACTCTGCTAAGTGACGTGCTTTTTCGTTATCATCAATTATCAAATTACACAACGAAAGAAGTACTTGAATATCTATTGAGTCAGCAAGAAATTAAACATTGGAGACTAGGTAAGTGTGACTTTGTTAGATACTTTCATTACAGTTGGGAGCACGAAAATACAATATTAGGTCCAATCTTTAGTGTTCCAAAACCATTTGATGAACAACATGCATGGACATGGGATGATTCAATAGAAAACTATCCCTGGACATTAAATTTAGAAAGAGCAAGTACTGAGATTACTGGTGAACTTCGTCATCGCAAAAATTTAAAAGGGATTACAAGGGTAGATGATCCATTAGGTATTATTACTCGTATTTATCCTATGGGTTATGGTGAAGGGGTTAACCAATTAGACATTACTAAAGTTAATCCAACAGGGAAGCCGTATATAGAAGCGCCCGCACATATTATCGAAAAATATGGCATCGAAAAAGAAATTTGGGTTGATAGACGTTTTGAAAATCCAGAGGTTTTATTTAATTCAGCACAAGCCGATTTAAACAAAAAATGCAGACCAAAGGTTACATATTCTGTGGATGCTATCGATTATGAATTAATAGATCCATACAAACTAGAGAAATATGAGTCTGGCAAATTGGTGCGTATTCATGATGAGGAATTAGGAATTGTGGATGTTCGTTTAATGAAGAAAGGTAAGTCTAATACTACAGGAAATCCACTTGATATGAGCTTAGAAATTGGAGACCCTATTGAAGATTTAGGTACAACACAAGCTGATTTAGAGCGTAGGCAAAAGATTAATGAGACGTATTCACAAGGTGCAACTAACATCGATTCGCACGATTATAACGATAATTGCGACCCTGAGAACCCAGCTGTAATTAAATTCTTTCTACCAGAAGACTTGGTGAATATAAATTCTCTAATACTGACATATGAAACAGAAGAATTCAGGTCATATGGTAAGGCAACAAAAGGCGGTGGAGCTACAGTACAATCGACTGGCGGAGGCGGAGCTATTATAGCATCGACCGGAGCAGGTGGCGGAACCGTGCAATCGACCGGTGGAGGCGGAGGTACAGTACAATCGACCGGTGGAGGCGGAGCTCAAGTTAGTACAAGTACTTCTGGAGGTGGGGTATCGAAATCCACTGAGAGCGGTGGCGGTTCAACCCAGACAAGTGGTGCAGGCGGAGGGATATCAACAACTTCTGATCATAAAACTTTTCTTGAGCTTTCTATAATGTCAGGAGTACCAGAGAACAGTATAGGTAGTGAAAATTGGGGAAATCATCTGCATGAAATTAAAATACCAGGTGATTATTTTACACATAATCATGCGATAAATTTACCAAATCACTATCATTCTGTACTGATTCAACCGCACAGTCATAATTTTTCTGTGCCATCTCACAGCCACCAAATAACATTAAATGATCACGTGCATCAGATAATCCTAAATGATCACACTCATCAAATAGTACTAAATGATCATGTACACCAGATAGAGATTAAAGATCATATACATGAAATTCAATTGCCCGACCATGTACACGATATTGCGCATGGTATTTATAAGCTATCAGAAAAACCAAGTAAAGTATCAATTAAAGTTGATGGAAATATAGTACCGGTTAATTCGATATCAGCTGAAAATATTAATCTTATTCCTTATCTTTCTAAAGATGGCGGAGGGAAAATAGAACGTAACAAGTGGCACGTTATCACTATCACACCCGATAAATTAGGAAGAGTAAATGCTAACATTATTTCACGTCTTTTTATTCAGAGCCGTGTAGGAGGGACTTTTTAAAATGAAAAATTTAAGAGAGTGGTTAATTAAGAGATTGGTTGGAAATAAACCAATTATCATGAATGTTACTCTGGTTGTGGACGAACCAATTAAAGGCTCAAGTACAGCAGGAATGTATGATAAGTGCAGCATTAGTTACAGTGAAAAATTACAAAAGGAGATGGGTTTACATGAAAACAATTGAGGTATATACAAATGCAACTGAAAAATTGGTAGTGCAAACAGATGATTATAATCCAGTATTACTTAATCAGCAATTGAACAATGGAGAGGTTACTACTGTTTTAATTGGTGATAACATTTTTGCTCGTTTTGATATTAAAAGGGTGGTTGTCCCTATAGATTCCACGGATAATTCTTCAAAGAAAGTAAAGGTACTATTAAAAAATGGACAATCAGTTGAAATTCCTGTAGAAAAAGATTTTGATATTAAATTCTTAAATACACAATTAAACAGTTCTGCTGTAACCACAGTAATAATTGGTTTGAATATTTATCAAAAATTTGAGGTTTCGCAGGTTTCTCTAATTAAAGAAGAAGTTACAGAACCAGAGCAACCAACAGTTCCAGTTGAACCGCCAACAACTGAAGAACCACCAGGAGGAAATGGTGAACAAACGGAAACTACAGATCCAGTTACACCGCCAATAGATGAATCGGAGGAAAAAATTGATTAAACATCTTTTAATAGGTTAATATTTGTATATAGATTTATTTTAGGAGGAAAATATGAATAAGTTTAGTGCAATATTAATTACAGTTGTGTTTCTAGCAACAATTATAGTGAGTAAAATTTATTATGACGGTAAAGTCAAAGCTGATGTTCAAGCAGCGAAAAGTAGTATTCAAGTTGAAGAGAAAGAGAAAAAAGATGAAATAAAAGAAAAAATCAATGCATCTAAAAAAGAAATTTCAGAGCGAATATCTCCTGAAATAAGAACCGAACTAAATTTGATACCGTTTAAAACAAAGTCTATAGAAAAACTAGATAAAGGAGAAAAAGCAACTATAGTCTTCCTGGGTGATTCGACAACAGAACAGAATTCCCAAACAAACGGGAAGCCTGGTCACGTATCGATCATAAATGACTTTTTGAAAAACACTTATGGTTCGGATGTAGTTAATGTTGTTAATGCAGGAGTTGGTGGTAATACAATTATTGATATGTCTGCACGAATTGATAAGATTATTAGTATCAATCCGGATTTAGTTGTTATAAATTCCGGATTAAATGACGTAGGTAGAAAAATATCTAGTGAAGAATTCGAAACAAAATACAAGTGGACAATCGAACAGATACAACAGAAAACTAATGCTCAAATATTATTAAGAACTTCTAATAAAGTAATGGAGTCTGATTCAGTTAATAAACGATTAGAAAACGATATAAATCCAATTGTGAAAAAATTATCCGTTGAAAATAAGACAGGATTTGTAGATTTGTATAGTTATTATAGTTATCACATAACAAATTTGGGTGTTGCATTTAATAGTATTAACAACGATAATTTTCATCCGAACGAAAAAGGACAACAAATAATTGCTGATTTATTACTGTATACATTACTCGGCGATAAATAAGAGAGTAATTTTTAAAACAAAATATGACTTATATAAAAAAAGAAGCGTGCTTATAGCATGCTTTTTATTTTGAATAAAGGAGTGGGAAAATGGCTGAATTAAAACACGATGATATGAAAGAACTACTTGTTGGATTGACCAGAGTAGAAACAAAGCTTGATACACTCGGTAATGTCAAAGAAGTAGCAATTGAAGCGCAACAGTCAGCAAAAAGCGCTCATATGCGTGTGGATAGATTAGATAAATTAGTTTTTTGGTTAGGTACGACAGTTGTTGGAGCAGTTATTGTTGGGTCCATTACAGCGTTATTCAAGTTCGCAGGAAAGTAGGGATAATGATGAAAGAAAAACTAAAAAATCGTGGCTTATGGGTAGCTCTATTTGCTTTGTTAGGGATGGTATTAATGGATACTATCCCTCATTTTAATCTGGGACGATATCAGGAATATGTAGATGTAATCTTGTTCATTTTAGCTGCTGCGGGTGTTATTTCAAATCCTGCTGCGGGTAAATGGTTTGCTGATAATCAAAACGAAGGAGATGATAAATAATGGGTTACACTGTAGATATTTCAAAATGGAACGGTAATATTAATTGGCTTGTAGCAAAACAACACATTGATTTTATTATTGCTCGTGTACAAGATGGCTCAAATTATGTGGATCCTTTATACAAAGGTTACGTACAAGCTATGAAACAACATAGTATCCCTTTTGGTAACTATGCTTTCTGCCGATTTGTATCGATTAATGATGCAAAGAAAGAAGCACAGGACTTCTGGAATCGCGGTGACAAGAGCGCAACAGTTTGGGTGGCAGATGTAGAAGTAAAAACAATGGAGGACATGAGAGCTGGTACACAAGCGTTTATTGATGAACTACGCCGATTAGGTGCTCAAAAAGTCGGTTTGTATGTTGGCCATCATATGTATGCTCCATTCGGAATGGCAAATGTAAAGAGTGACTTTGTATGGATCCCTCGCTATGGAGGAAAGAAACCAGCTTATCCATGCGATATCTGGCAATATACTGAAACAGGAAATGTACCTGGTATTGGTAAGTGCGATTTGAATGAGTTAATTGGAAGCAAACCTTTATCTTGGTTTACAGAAATGAATCAACCGGAACAAAACGTTTCTAATGGTGGATATCAATATGTTAAATCTGGTGGATTTGGCGTCTCATTGGTTCCTGAAGTATTAAATGCTATGGCTGAGCGTGGAACTAAAGGACAAGTTATTTCCGATCCATTAACTGGTACAGCATATTTGCAAACAGAAGTGTTACCAAATGCTGAATTAGATAAAATTACTTGGTGGATGGACACTAGACCTGAAGGTAAATGGTTCTACGAGTATTTTAAAAAGTAAACAATGAAAGCCGTCCTATTGGGCGGCTTATTTTACATATCCCAAAAATCATCCGCTTTAATCTCCGGATCAAACTTTCTCAACACCTTTAATATTTTCTGCATTGTTTTTCTTGTGGGCGATCTATCTGGCTTATTCGCTAAATCTCCTACAGTATTTCTCCCTAATCCAGATTTCCTGACTAGCCATTCCTGTTCAATTCTATGTTTATCTAAAAACCTTCCTAGTGGCGTTCTCTTGGAACGAAACCTCCACATTATTCTCACTCCCTATGAAAATTGTTATCTACAGTACTTTCCGAAATGCACAAAAAATAAACCCCTAAAAATAGGGGCCTAAAAATGGTGCATGGTCGGCAATTTTTTACGAAAAACGTCTTTTCAATAAAGAGAGCTTCTTTCCTGGTTCTTCTGCATAGTACTTCATGTAATCGCACATTAGAATGTTAATCAGTTTGTCAGCTGTATATCCGTGCATAGGGAAGGTGTGAGCCATATCCGAGAAAAACACTTCAATCCTTCTCAATGTTCTTCTGTCAATCTTTACATCAATCGTTCCATATCGTTCATCATTTTCATTAAATTCTAATTCATAATCAGTGTAGTGTTTCTTACTCTCTAAAATTTGATACAGCTGCTCCATACTATTTTTGGACCTTATGTGTTCCAGAAAGTCCTCAACAAGTATTTCGGCTAGATCACTAGCGTTACACTCATAATCTTCCTCTTCCATATCTTCAATAATGATATTCATTCGGAATAAGTAAATTTTGAGCATCTTCACCTCAAATCGATATTTCTCTTTTAATGTCCATTCAATTTTAGTTCGTTCCCACCAATTATTAGCGCTCATAAGTTGTATTTCTTTTGTCATCACATCGTATTTACTATACATGCTGTCACCTCTCACATAGTACGTAATGCAAAGCATAAAATACGTGTCGCTGCAGCTCTTTGCGAAACTCCCCATTCAATTGCTAATTGGACAAGCTTAGAATGTGTTTCCTGCTCCAATTTCGCATGGATGTACTTTTTAGTGTCTTTATATTCGTATGCATGTATTTCGCTTATTTGAACCACTCCTACGAATCAAGAGATTCCTACGAACACTAAAGTATCCTTCAGTTATCTTAGTAGGCTACCCCCGTAGTTCCTACGGTTAGAAGTCTTATTGCTTCATTTTTTAAATTTTGTCCTGCGTTAATATCTCTGTCATGATGCGTGCCGCAAGAAGGGCATTCCCATTCACGAAGGTTTAGATTCTTAACGTCTTTATTTTTGTAACCACAACATGAACAAAGTTGGGAACTAGCGAAAGTTTTTGATACAACGATGACTTGTTTTCCATACCATTTTGCTTTGTACTCAAGCATTGTTCTAAATTTTGACCAAGATACTTCGCTAATTGCTTTGGATAATTTGTGATTTTTCAACATATTCGACACTTGCAAATCTTCAATACCGATAATATCGTGGTTTTTGATGATTTCAGTAGATATTTTTTGCAAGTAGTCTGTTCTCGCATTAATTATTTTTTCATGTATTACCGCTACTTTACGTTTTTGTTTTTGATAGTTTTTTGCTTCATCAAGTTTACATTTTCTTTTTAAAGCCAATTGCTGTCTTCTAGAAAGAATACGTTGAGCATCAACTAACTTCTTTTCTAAAGTACGAAACCATTTAGGATTTGAGAATATTTTCCCTGTACTCAAAATAGCAAAATCTTTTAATCCAACATCAATACCAACAGAAGAACCTGTTTTTTCTATTGGTTGTATTTCTAATTCAACAAGAATAGAAGCGAAGTATTTTCCGCTTTTATTCCGTCTGATTGTAGCGCTAAGAATACGCCCATCAATCTCTCTTGAATTGGAAAATCTAACCCAACCAAGTTTCGGAATAAACATTTGATTTTCTTTTAATTTTATTTTCCCAACCGTTTTATATGATTGAACAGGATTGCGTTTTGATTTGAAACGCGGTAAGTTATTTTTCCTTTTAAAAAAGCATTTGTATGCATCATCTAAGAATTTCAACGATTGTTGCAAAGATGTAGCGTCTACTTCTTTTAACCAGATGAGTTCATTCTTAAGCTGAGTTAATCGTTTCGCGCACTCATTGTATCCAAGATGTTTTTTCTCTGAGGTATAGACTTCTTCTCGTTTCGCCAGGAAGTGGTTGAATATAAATCGTGAACAACCTAGCGTTTTAGAAATTAATATTTCTTGGTTTTTGTTTGGATAGATACGAAATTTATATGCTTTATTAACTAACATTGTTTTCACCTCCTTAAATATATTATACATTCAACTACATTCAATTGCAAGTTGTCAAAATGCAGTTTATAATATACTTAGAGGTGATAACTATGAGCGAAAATCGTGGATTAAAAACACGCAAGGCATTATCTAATGCAGTTCGAATGGATTTATACGAACAACTAAAGAAATTATCAGATGAAACAAAAATTCCGATGAGCAAATTGTTAGATGAAGCACTTGAAGATTTAATTTCTAAACGAAAGCCTACTAATAAATAGTGGGCTTTTATATATTTCACATTGTTTTTAAAGCGAAACAGAGTATCCTTGCACCAGCACATCGCTGCGATACTCCCCAATCTATAGCGAGATGGACAAGTTTTTTATGAACTTCTTGATCTAGCTTTGCATGTATATATCTTTTGGTATCAATATAGTCATAACTGTGTATTTCTGCAATATAAGATAGGTTTAGATGTTCTGTGATTAATTTAGACATGTATTGTGTAGTGGTTATTCCTTGTTGAAATGCTGAGGATCTTATTAGTTGTCTTTGCATTTCATTTACGGGGATTTTTACATCTTTCTTTTTATCAGAACGAGTTTTACGAGGTTGTTGGTTTGTTATAGTAGTAGATTTTCTGGAAGGTTCAAACATAGGGTTAACATTGCTCATGAAGCTCCCCTCTTTCGAAAATTCACCTCTTCCCTCTCTTTTATCTCAGGGACACTTTTCCGTAATTCCAATATTCCATGAAAAATCGTTGAGAGAGAGGAAGGAGGGTTATTTTCTTTAAATAATTGTTTACCACTTACCCAAACTATCTAGTAAATCCATAGCATTATCTACAGCTTCTTCAGAAGGCTTCTCATCTTCTCCTGCATCGTTCTGTATGCCATGAGTATTTATATTGATTAGTAACTTTTTAACTAATTGAAGTGGATCTTCTTCACCAGCAACTTCAGCAAGTACCTGGTACATTTCTAATCGCTTTTTAATTTGCTTATTTACGTAACCTTTTTGTCCTTTACCTTGTTCCTCTAAACGAGTTACAAAGTTATAAAGAACCTTATCATTGTTCGGGTTAAGCTCAATTTGAAGCTTTTTCTTTTGTAAGTTTGTCAAAGACATCACATCCTAAATAGTAGTATCCTAATAGGTTAGCTTCTTGACCATTTTCTAGAACCGCAAATGTAGGGAATTGCTCTTTTTTCTTTTCAATACGCTTTTTATGAAGCGCGGCCATTCCACCAGTCCACACAATTTTATCGTATACAGCTAAGTTGAATTTTTGAGAAACTTCACGTAATGATGAATCGAAATGACGTTGTAATTCTTCATCTACTTTCTCAGCTACATCTTTATGAGTGTATAAGTCGTATAGAGAGCCATTGTACTTATAGCCATTTTCAAGGATATAGTGCATGTTAGAAACGCTTAAATCAGGTGTTTCGCCAATGTTATCGCGTACGATTTGCTCAATAGCCATGAATGCTTTCTCGCAACCTAATTCAGTTCCTAAACGGTCGATAACAGCATTACCAGACATATCAGTAACATCGAATGTACCGAATCCACCATCAATGATAAGGATACGATCTTCTTTATTAATAATTTCTTTTTTAACCAGGTAATATTGTGTTCCTACTGGTTGTGGGATTACTAAACACTCTTTTACTTTAACTGTGATTAATTCACCGTTTACTTTTACTGCTGTTTCTTCCATAGCGACCTTACGGATTGATTCGCGTTGATTACCGAAGTGAGATACTGGAAGACCGGTAACAAGTAACGGAATAGTAATGTTCTTCTTAAAGTCTTTTGCAATGAATCCGAATAGCTGTTTCTTAAATGTTGGATCCTCATAACGTTTTGCTTTGTTCTCGCCAAGCGCGCGAATTAATGGAAGTTTTGATTTTCTAGCTTCTTCTCCTATGTAGTAAGGGAAGTCGGTGTTCGTTAATTCAATTTTTGTGAAACTAGCTTCGTTGTAGTAGTCATCAACAGGCGCTAACACCGATAATTCTGTAATAACATCAGCCTCTAGTGATTTGTTTTTCTTTGAAGCGCGCTTTGTAAAACCATTTCCTAAGTCAATCGCATACGGATTTCCTAATAGCATATATATTCCCCTTTCAAAACCAATGGTTAATCATTGATATTTTTGATTCTAACAGATACTTACGTTTAAATTCAATGAAATATACCAAAAACGCTAATTTTATTATTGGTTAATCATTGATTATTGGTTTGCAAGGTTATAGGGCATCGCAAAGACTTCGCAATATTAATAAAAATGCATGTTGCGAGGTAGGGAAGACATAGGCTTGTCCTCCCTAAGATTCGTTAATCCTCCCTAAAAGTTTTATCAGCAACAAAAAAAGAAGACAAGCTTCGCGCTTATCTTCCTTCTCCTTGTATCTCTATGAATCTTGTATTACAATTGTTGTAGAAATCAATCGAATAAATGAGAAAGAGCCCTAAATCCTCCGCGACCAAACTTTGGATTTAAGACTCTCTGATAAGTTACACAAGGTGTATACCCTGTTGTTAATTAATTTATGTCTCTATGATATCAAATTTAAACAATAAGGTAAATACTTTTATACTCTTGTGTGACTTCCTTTTATTCTCTAAGGAGGTCTATTTGTGTTAGCTATAAGGAAACACCAGGAATCGTTCATTGATGAGTGGCATGAATGCTACTTGTCAGAACATAAAAAGAGTGGGTATATAGCCGTTTTAGATTTAAGCGGTAGCGAGAAGAAACAATTATGGATAGGCACGAACGACATTAAAACTCTTTCAAATATGTCTAATCCTTCGAATAAGGATTTTTATCTGTCTTTGAATAGCTTTGTATTTGGAAGCAGGAAAGCGACAGATTTAAAACAAATACGGAATATCGGCGTAGATTTAGATTTTTACAAGTTAGATATTTCAAAAGAATACGTGATTCAAAACTTACAAGATTTCATTGCAGAAGGGACGCTTCCTTGTCCTAATTTAGTTATGTATGGTCGAGGAATGCAACTGATTTACACTGTACAAGGTGGCGCAGCTCCACAAATGGCATTTTTATCTCAATACATAACAAACCACTTCATAAAAATGTTGATGCCATTAGGTGCAGACGGATCATGTAGCGATCTTTCAAGGGTCCTGCGCATGCCATATACAACGCATAGCAAAACTGGAAAGCAAATAGAACTTGAAATTTGGACAAGACGCGAACACGATCTACAAGAGTTATATGATTATGTACCACCTTTAGAAAAGAAGAGACAACCGAAACGAACTGCTACACGTAAAAAAGGGTCAATTTCAACACTACCTTCTCAAAAAGGGGTAATGAACCTTTATAGTTTAAATACAAAAAGGAAATCTGATTTAGAGAAGATTGTGGCGCTCAGAAATGGCGAAATAGAGCATAGACACGACATGACATACATTTACGCCTTCACGACAGCTTTGATCGTTAAAAACCAAATAGCGACGTTAGAAATGACGTTTCAGATAAATGATAAATTTAAAGAACCGCAAACGAAAAAAGAAGTAGAAAGAACAGTGAAAGATGCGTATAGAGATGCTATAAAGTTTTTCGATGCGTTTGCGGAAAATGGGTTTACGATGCGAGGATTAGCGTCAAATTTAATTAAACCAATGAAAACAGAGACGATTTTTAGAAAATTAGACATAAAATTAACAAAAGAAGAACTTGAATTGATGGATACATTAATTGATTCAGAGGAAAGTAAACACAGGGACAAGCTAAGAAAGCGAAAAACCCGTGGTTCTGTTAGCTTAGAAGAACATAAAGAAAAAACTGCAAGACAAACTGATAATCAGCTAGCTAAATTAAAAGAATTGATCGCAGAAAATCCAAAGCCAAAATGGAAGTCCGTAGCAGCAGAAATGGGCATTTCGGAAAGGCATTTACGTCGTCTAAGAAAAGAAATATAAAAGCGGACATCCCTGTCCCTTTAAAGCAAAGTTATATGCACCCTAGTACTGTGTTATTCCTAAACCTCCTATTTAGGGGGTTTTTATTATGGTGGAGATGTTATACTAGTCCTTATTTCCGAATTTGGTTTTATTAATCAGATATAGTACGTGAAATTATTATTATAGAGGTCTACTGAAGATTAAGGGTTTCTGTTATAATCAATCGTGCACAAGTGCAAAATCACATGGAACTCACCTACGGAAATAGGTGGGCTTTTTTATATTGGTGAGCTTGTACAAGTATGATAGAATAAGAACAACTGTATATTGTAGGGTGGGAGGTTACGACTGTCCTTTTCTCATTTGATGAGGGAAGGAGGTGTAGCCAATGGATCTATTTCTTCAAATAGTATTAGAGGTAATTAAGACGATTGTACGAGAACTTGTGGTTTTCGTAGTTAAGAAGATTACTTCTAAAAACAAAAAGAAGAAGACCACCCGTCAGCCTCGCAAGCGTGGGAAGTCTTCTAAATCTAAAAAGTAGTATTTAGTCGCAACTACTCACCTTGCGGTAGCAGTTACTTGAAGAGATGTTGACGCATCTCTTCTTTTATTATATACGTACAGAAACATTGAAATACCTTTAAGGAAATTATAACAAATGTAAAAACAAATGAAAAGCCCATTGAATATTCGTAACAGTGGGTTTTGGGTTGGGTACTACTATCTCATTGCACAAAAGGGACTTTGCATAAAAATAATATCATATTTTTAAAGTTGTTATATTGAGAAAAAAGAAAAGACACCCTAAGGTGCCTTCCTCCGACTTGATAACCACTTTAATTTTAATAATATGAGTGTTGGATTCTCATCCAATATCATTATATCACATTATAGAATGTTAGAAGATTGAGAAAAAATAAAAGCACTCTTTCGAGTGCCTTCAACTATTCTACTTTTAACTTAATCTCTTTACCCATCATACCGCCACGAGCTTTTAAAACTAAGCCTTGTGCGTCAGCAGGAACATCAAAAATGATTTTTCCTGTTTGAGTTAGTCCAGGGTTAAGTTGTTTTAAGAAGAAATCAGATTTACCGCCGTTACCTACATCAAAAGCCGTTTGAGCTTGTGTAGAATATTTAAATTCACGATCTTGATTATCAACTAATTTGAAGCTGTTAGCATCGACAGTGATAGCGTCTTTTTGGTTGTTAGTGATAGAGATTTCCACTACTTTAAACACACCTTGCGCTTTTTCGCTTAAGTATTGGCCACCTACTGAATCTGTTGATTCAACAGAACCTACAGCGATTTTAACTTTAGAAGATTCGCCTTCTTTAGAAAGTTCCTTTTTAGGTTCTTCTTTTTTAGGCTCAGTTTTAGCTTCTTCCTTCTTAGGTTCGTCTTTCTTTGTTTCCTGTTTTGCTTCTTGTTTTGGTTCGGTAGAAGCTGTTTTAGTTTCTTCTTTATCCTTAGTACTATTACCATAAGCTCCAAGTACTACGATAACAACGATAACCCAGAACCACCATTTTTTGTAGAACGGTTTTTTCATTATTGTTTCCTCCAGTTATGTAAAATGTAAGATTTCCGAACTTATCATAGCAAACAATTAATTCGAATATTGTCATATTTTGTCGAACGCAAATAAAAAAGAGAACCGAGTGGCTCTCTTGGTAGGATTGGTAAAATTATGTAAAATTTTACCTCTAGCAAATGGAAATGATTTCTTTTATCATGAAATCAAATCACAATATATCCTTGTTGTTTTGCAACATTTTCACGTACAATGAAACTTGTTTTGCAAAACGACCTTGCTGACGTCCATCGAGCTCCTCATAAGCTCTTTGGATATCATTGAATAGTAAACCTAGTAACGCATCTTCTTTCCTATTCTCGAAGTTAAGAAGAGCATCTGTGGAGGTGTTAAAAAACGACGCAAGTACCTTTAAACTTTCAAGATCAGGTTCATGACGATCAGTTTCCCAATTTTTGATTTGTCCGCGTGATAAACCCGTTCTTTCAGATAATTGTTCTTGCGTTAAATCGAAAGACTTTCTTAATTGTTTAATGTTTTGTCCGACTGTAGTTTTCATAGTTTGAGTATAATAATCGCCTTATCACTATACCACAATTGGTCGATAATCTGACTTTTTTAAGTGACTTAGGTATTTTTAAGGACTTGATAAATATGTATAGAACAAATGTTTGTTTAGTGGTAAAATATGCATGTGGATACTTCAAACGTCTAAATGCAAAATTGCATATTTTATTTTTAGATGATTTAAGAAACGTTGATTTAAAGCGATTTCTCAACTTTCTCAACAATTGTCTGATAACTGCACGACTGAATATTGGGAAATTTGTGGTATTATGAAAACAAATAAAATAAACGGACGTGAAAAAAGACCCACGGTGTAAGTAGTGTTGGAGCACTCTTACACTGCCCCCTAAGCCAGCTAGGGAACATTGTCGCGGATCTTGTACATACATATTATAACACACCTTAGATTGAAAGTGGCGCGTTTTCCTTTATATGTAACAAATTGGGGTTTACGTGTCTTTTGTCCACAAGGAGGACAAGCACTGTGCAAGAGGTATTAAATAAGATTTCAAATCAAATCAGTTTTCACAGAATGAGCACTCGTAAAATAGGAAAACAGATCAACACAACACATGTTACCATTTCTAATTTCCTTAATGGGAAGTCTCAAATGAGGTCTAATACTTTTGGTGAATTATTAAAAGAAGTTTTCCCCAACGATGTAACTACAAGAAGAATGTGTTGCGAAAGATATTTTTCTCAGACAGATAAACCAATCAATAAGAGGTTAGCGATGGATTATCTCGCTGTGCATGGTGAACAGGAATTATTAAAACAATTGATCGACATTGAAAAAGTATCTCATGATAAAGATAATCGTGAATGGGCTTATGTTTATGAACTAATTTACTTACGTAATAAGGGCGAATTGTCAGGGAAGAAATTACAAAAACGACTACATCAGGCAAAGAAGGAAATAAAGTTATCTACAACCGAAATGCAAATTTTATTTGAAATCTTATCGTTATTTGCAACAGCTGATAGAAGGAATTTCAAATTGCTGAATGATACTGCTGCTATCTTATTGGAAGAGGTGGATTCAATTTCAGATCCTTATTTAAAACTCTCCTTTGAATACAAAATTAAAGAATGTATGATTCAAGGACTGTTAATGTCAGGTGAAGTGGAAAAAGCAAGAACTACATGTCATGAAATTATAAACAGGGAAGAGTTACGACGACGGTTTCCGATGATCGTAGCTACTGCATATGGAACTTTAGGAGAATCGTACACTTTTGAAAGTTTTGAAACAGCAACGTATTATATTAACCAAGCAATTGAACTATTAGAGAAGAAACTTAACGCTCGTATGAGTTTACGTAACGATATGATGGTAAACACGATTGAATTTTTGAAAATAATGTGGAAAGTTGGATTAAATAATGTTCATCCGATCCATATAGCTGAGAAAGCTTATTTAGAAATTCAATTAGGGGATAATGAAAAAGCTATCCGGATGTTAGAACGTCTCAAAGAGGAAAATGGAGAGCTATCTGCATTTCAATTATATTATCTAGCTTTAGCAAAAAATGATAAAAAATTATTTGTGGAGTCTTTAAATAAGTTCGAGCAATTAGGTAATATTTTTTACTCCCAATTACCGAAGAAAAACCTAGGGATAATATAGTAAATATGGTATAATATACTTAGCAAATTAAGGAGGTATTTTATGTGTAAAATCCTTAAAGTAGTACCAGCTTTACTATTAGTTGGAGCGATTTTACTGAATCCACCAGTAAAGGAAGCACCTAAACAAGAAGCTTCAACAGCTCCGGTACTATATAAGATGGTTGATCCTGGAACTGGTTCCGGTTGATATAAAACAAATTTGATGAATAAATAATTTAATATATTATATATGAATGACATCGTCAAAATGGCGATGTCATTCGCTGTTTCTGGAGATTGGTAAGTGTTTGCCGAAATCGAAAAACACTTACCAATTGTGAAAAATTCACAAACTATAAAGAGGATGCAGGGGGAATTTGAAATGACAAAAGAGCAATTATTAAAACAGGCAGCAATTGAGTGGTTATTAAAAAGCGGTAACGATGATGTAGAGGAATTACTACAGTCAGCTGTATCAAGTACATACAAAGAAGAATAAAGAAAAAGAAAAAAGACTAACCGATTGGTAGTCTTTTTGTTATTTACCACTATTTTTTTGCTTTTTGGTATTGAACAAACATTTCTAAGTGCTCTAATGCTTTATCTTGTTCCGAATCCTCTAGTTCCGCGATTAACTTTTCAAGTCTCTTGGCCATTTCTGTTGCTTTCTCGTCATCTTCTTTTGTTAAACGTGAATCTTCAGCGCGTCCTAATAGGTAATCTGTAGTTACTTTATGATAATCAGCTATTTTCTGTATTAGTTGTAAGTCTGGTTCGTTACGATCGTTTTCGAAGTGAGAATATCTAGCTCTAGATATTTCAATACCTTTAGCAACCTCTTCTTGAGTCCTGCTGCCTCTCAACTCTTTTAACTTTTCTCCAAATGTCATTTTAATAAATCCCCTCTCGCACCGTGTCAATTATTAATAGTATATCCTCATTATAGATACAAAATGTATCGTTTTAAAGAGTTTTATTAAAAAAGATATAAAATGTATCAAAAGGGGTTGACGATACATAATGTATCAACTATACTACAGTTAACGATACAAAACGTATCAAACGGTAGGTGATGAAATGAGGAAACGACTTATAAATGAACGTGCATCAAGGAATTTAACACAAGAAGAATTGGCTTTAGCTCTAAATTTATCAACAATATTCATTCGTAAGGTAGAAAAGGGTGAAAGGAACCCTAGCGTCAAGACAATGAAGGCATATCAAAGTTTTTTCGGTGTCAGGGCAACAGAATTGTTCCCAGACATTTTTAATGACTTTGATGATACAAAATGTATCAAAGATACGAAACTTATCGGATAGGGAGGAAAGAAAATGAACCAATTACAAGTTTTCAATAATGAAGAGTTTGGACAAGTTCGAACGGTAGTAAAAGGTGAAGATGTTTGGTTTGTAGCTAAAGATGTGTGTGATGTATTAGAAATCGTAAATGCAACTAGATCATTAAGTCGCTTAGATGAAGATGAGCTTCACAGTATGAAGGTCGCTGATTCACTTGGAAGACCGCAAGATACAAATATCATCAACGAAAGCGGTCTTTACTCATTGATCATGACAAGTCGCAAACCACAAGCGAAAGCATTCAAAAAGTGGGTAACAAGCGAAGTACTTCCTTCTATTAGAAAGCATGGAGCATACATGACAGATCAAGTCCTGGAACAAGCGGTAACAAATCCAGACTTTGCAATCGGTCTTCTCACTAAATTAAAAGAAGAGAAAGAAAAGCTTGCAGCAGCACAACAACAAATCGTACAGCAACAACCATTGGTAGTCTTCGCAGAAGCGTGTATGCAGTCAGAGCAAACACTGAAAGTTAGTGAAGTTGCAAAGTTAGCGACAAAACAAGGAATAAAAATTGGTCAACGTCAGTTATTCGCAAAACTTAGAGAATGGGAGTTAATGTTCAAGCGTTCTACTGAGCCGACTCAGCCAGCTGTTGAAAAAGGATACTTTGAAATCGCACAAGGTGTTAAACAGAAACCAAATGGTGAAGCATTCACATGGACAACAACATACGTAACACCAAAAGGACAAGCCTACATCATAGACCGACTGAAGAAAGAACAAAATCAGGAGGCGGTTTAAATGATGGAGGAAAGTACATTAGCACTGGCAATCGTATCAGCGACAATATGTATATTTGTATACCTGGCGCACCGAATAGATGTCTGGGACAAGAAAACAGGATGGTCAAGAGATGACAAATAAACAGCAGCGTGATGAATACGAACAAAAGAAACTAGCATGGATCATAAAGGATTTACGAGCTAGAGGGATACATAACAGCGCAGATAAGGTTGAGGAAATGCATAAAGAGTTTATCACTCTAGCTAAATAGGACAAGCCTTCGCTTGTCGGAATATTCAGGAATCTAACGGTATCCCCCACCTAGTAAATGGGTTCCTGGATATTCCGATGCGTGAAAGCATCAAAACAAAATAAAAAGAGCCGACTACGCCTAATAATCGACTCTTTTGAAGAAATGACTCAATATCCTACCTCTATTATAACACGGTCATTTCTTCTAAGTAAATAACTACTAAGTGGAGGAATGTGAAAATGAAAGATGGCGTAATTCTGATGTATTGCAAGGATGGAGTGCTATATCCAGTAGCACTAACGAGTGAGCAAAATGAAATGCTTCAATTTTCATCGATGATGTTTCAACCATTAAAAGTTGTTTTTGATAAACCACAAGGACAAGCTATCAACTTAATGGAGGGACATAAAAATGATTGAAATTAAAGATAAACAAGTAGAACGTGCAATCGAAACTTTAAAACAAATGTCTGAAAAGGAACAAGACATCGTGAAGAAGTTAGATCTCGACTATGTAATTACGGTTTTAACAAATAAACCATATGGCGGAATGCCGTTCTAGGAGGATATAAAAATGAAATTATATGAACTTACTTTTAATTATAGAGAGTTACAAATGATGATTGAGGATGGTGTAGATCCATCGGCATTAGCAGATACATTACAAGCGATTGAGGAAAGTATCCAGGATAAAGTACAAAACACAGCGTTAGTAATTCGTAACCTTGAAGCTGATGTAGATGCTATCAAAGCAGAAGAAAAACGCCTGGCAGAGCGTAGAAAGGCAATAGAAAACAATTGTAAGAGTTTAAAAGATTACTTGTATCAACAAATGACAGCAACTGATTTAAAACGTATCAAAGGAACAATTGTAACAGTAGGTATTCAAAAGAACCCAGCAAGCTTAGATATCGCAGAAGATGCAGTAGTTCCTCCGGAATACATGATTCCGCAACCAGCAAAAGTTGATAAAAAGTCATTACTTGCAGCGGTTAAGGATGGAATGCAGTGGGATGGAATTACATTACGTCAGAGTGAAGGCGTGAGAATCCGATGAATAAGAGCGAAACGATTACTGAACTAGCAAAAGCATTAGTGAAGTTCAATTCAGAAGTTAACAAAATCGCTAAAGATGCAGACAATCCTTTCTTTAAAAACAATTACGCAACGCTAGACACGATTATAGATGAAATTAGACCAATCCTTTCTAAACACGGATTAAGCATTATGCAAATCCCAAGCGGTGACGGTCAAAACGTAACGTTAAAAACACTTCTCCTACATGAGAGTGGTGAATGGCTAGAATCAGATGAACTAACAATGAAGCCAGTGAAAAATGATCCGCAAGCAGTAGGGAGTTGCATCACATACGCAAGACGATATTCGTTAGCTGCATTCCTCAGCTTGAACACAGGTGAAGATGATGATGGTAACGGCGCTACTTATGGGAAGGACAAGCCTAAACCTAGAGGTAACAGTGGACAAGCTCCAAGTAAGCCACAAGGTAACAGTGGTAATGGTAAAGCATCTGAGAAACAAATGAAGATGATACATGCTAAGATAGCGCACATTTCAGTTCTAGCGAAAGCTGACAAACAAACGATTGAGGATACATTGAAAGGCAACATCGGAACTGACAACTTAAGCGAGATTAGCTCGCAGGTAGCATCGAAAGCAATTGAAGTACTAATGGGCTGGGAAAAACAGTATAGCCAAGCAGGATAAGGAGTGAAATTGTATGTCACGTAAACGTAAAGACATTTCGAACCAGAAATTCGGATTTCTAACAGCAATTGAATACAAAGGAAATAGTTTTTGGGAGTGTGTCTGCGAATGTGGCAACAAAAAATCATTCCTAAAACACCATTTAGAAAAAGGAATCGTTCAAAGTTGCGGATGCCAAAAATCGAGACTTCTTAGCGAAGCGAGATCTAAAGGAAAAAAATACAACAAACGACTTAATAAAATATTTGATGGTATGAAACAACGTTGCTCTAACCCTAATACTGATGCTTATAAACATTACGGCGGAAGAGGAATCAGAGTCTGTGATGAATGGCTAGAAAGTTACGATAACTTTTATTGGTGGGCCATGAAAAACGGTTATAAAGATGATTTATCAATAGACCGCATAGATGTTGATGGGGATTACTCGCCAAGCAATTGTAGATGGATTCCTCAATCACTTCAACAAAGAAACAAACGAAACACTATACAGGTAGATATTGATGGTGAAATGTTAACACTCCCCGAAATAGTGGAACGCTATTCCCTAAATAAAGGGACTGTTTTTACCAGATATTATCGGGGGTATAGAGGAAAGGCTTTGATAAGCAAACCGGGCGCATTAAGACATAACCAAAAAGGAGGGCTAAAAGATGTTCATTAATGAAGATAACAAATCTCATGTACTTTTGCCCTCTTGGGTGTGGAAGGGCGTAAGAAATGAAAAGGAAGCAAAAGCAAAGGCGATTGAGTACATTACTCCCGATCGCTACCCAGGATATAAAATAATCAAAATTCAAGGCGACATAGCGGTATGCGAAAGGGACGTGATGTGATGAGTTTTCAATGGAATAAACATAACCGAGATACAAGTAAACCAATTCCGGTTAGAGGTTACAACCTTACTAAATTACTTAAACGAGTTAGAGAATTGGAAGAAGACGGATATGAACACGTAAAGCCATATCAAAAGATTTATAAGCAAAGAAAAAGTTTTGATTATGATATGAGCCGTAACTTTGGAAACGGTGGATATAAATTTAACGGGTACACAGATACAGTTGAGTATTTGTTTGTGATGAAGAAGGTGAACTAAATGGCAGATGTTAAATGGATAAAACTTTCTACTAGCATGTTTGAAGATGAAAAGATTCGATTGATTGAAAGCTTACCAGATGCAGACACACTACTAATCATTTGGATTAAATTGTTGTCTCAAGCGGGCAGAACAAATGCCAATGGTTACATTTTCTTAAGCGAAAACATTCCTTTCACAGAAGAAATGCTTTCAACACTTTTCAATAGACCGATAGCAACAGTAAGGCTTGCTCTACAAACGTTTAAACAATTCGGAATGATTGATATCACTGATGATCAGTACATTTGCATCTCAAATTGGGAAAAGCATCAAAATGTTGATGGACTAGAGAAAATACGTGAACAAAATCGATTACGTAAGCAAAAACAAAGAGAAAAACTTAGATTAGAGACGTCACGTGACAGTCACGGGACAATCACGCAGAGTCACGCAACAGATATAGAAGAAGATAAAGAATTAGATATAGATAAAGATAAAAAGAAAGATAAAAAGAAGAAAGAAAAACCTTCTCGTCACAAGTTTGAAACTTGCGACACCAACGGGGCTAAGTATTTGTTTGAAAAAATTAAAGGTAACAACCCTAAACAAAAAGAGCCTAACTTCGATAATTGGGCAAATGAGTTTAGATTAATGCGAGAACGCGATAACAGAGAACCGCAAGAGATTAAAGATGTTATTGATTGGTGCCAAGCAGATCCATTTTGGCAAGGGAATATCTTATCTCCTAAAAAGCTACGTGAGAAGTTTGATCAACTTACTATTCAGATGAAATCTAAAAAAGGAGCGAAGAACAATGCAGAGAGCAGCGGCAGCAATACCAACCGATATAGCCAAAAAGGTGAATATGACTATGGATTCTGATGTGTGCGATACGCACGGTATGAATAAGATGAAGTTCGGTGGACAAGTTGTTTGCCCTCGATGCTTCCTTGAAAACGAAAGTAAGAAGCTTCAGCAACAGGAGCAAGCGAAATACGATGCAGATAAAGCGAACGAGAAGAAATTCATGTTCCATCAACAAAGTATGATTGCGGATAGCAACATTAAGAAAGCTAACTTTGATAATTATCAACCTACTAGCGAGGAAGGAGCGAAGAACCTTGAACTCGCAAAGGTCATTGCAACGGATTACCTTAACGGAAAGATTTTCAACACGATTATGGCCGGGAATTGTGGAGCTGGGAAAACGCATCTTGCTTACGCTATAGCGGATCAACTTGCAGGAGCAGGGAAGTCAGTTATCTTCGTTACAGTTGGCGAATTGCTACGGAAGATTAAAAGTACATTCAGTAAAGATTCAACATTAACCGAAGATGCAATTATAAGAAGTTTAGTAAGAGCAGAAGTATTAATAGTCGATGATTTAGGAGCTGAGTTAGGCGCGTTAGATGCAAATACAAAAGCGACAAACTTCATTAATAGGGTACTATTCGATGTTTTCGATGGTAGGCAAGGTAAATCTACTATCTTCACGACAAACCTTACAGGAGAACGTTTAGAGGGCGCATATGATGAACGAATTGTATCGCGTATCTTCAACAACTTTAAAGCGCTTGTTTTCAAAGATACAAAGGATTACAGAAGAAAGGCATTACCATTTTAAAAGGGGGAATTAAGATGTGTGCATGTAATGGAACGGGAGTAATTCAGAACGACATTGGAATGGGAATGTATCAATTTGGACCATGCGTTTGCGAAGCGGCGAACCAGACACCTGAAGAAGTAGATAAAAAGCGTCATGCCGTTATGGCGGAGTTAAAAGCGATTCATCAATTACAACTGGAGGGGAAATGGGATGCCAAGACTTGGAACGGATTTGGAAAAGGAGAATTACACAATAGCAGCGCAGCAAAGGAAGTACATGAAGAACTCGCGTCGTAACATGTATATCGCTTTAGAAGAACTGGATCTGGTATTTGATGAAAGTGAAGTAATTCGATTACAAGAAATGTGGAAAGAGAATAAAAATATTATCGAAATTGCAAAAGAACTGGGAAGACACCAGTTAGAAATCGCAGCACTAATAATGGATCAAGCGGATAAGAACGAGATACAATCCCGTCCAATGGGGTTAGGGGCATGAAGCAACTAACGCTTGAGGATGTGGTAGGAAGTTTTGACTATACAGCTAAGAGCACGGCCGAACAATTCCTAGCAAAGCCTAGCGTCATAACGTCATACGAGGTTCATTTCTACGATCAAGACGAAAAGCAAAAGATGGATTGCTTTGATACTAATACTGAAAGCAAGGCATGGAATGCAGCGTTAGAAGAACACGGGAAGGGTATTCAGAAGATTGAGATAAAACGTTCAAATCGTACAAGGGCTGAATTTTTAGCACTAGATTAGGAGGGAGAACATGGCTTTAGATCGTTGGCTTACTGATGAGGAACGAGCAATGGCAAAAGCTAATGGAATAGGTACAAAAACATTATATTATCGCCTATATATATCTGATAAATGGGAACTAGAGGAAGCCTTAACCGCGCCACCCAGAACGGTTAGGCATGAATACGAAGGTGAAAATCATAAATGGCTTAAATTAGCAAAGGCCAACGGAATAAAAGTGGAGCTTTTTCATCAAAGGAGAAAACTCGGTTGGGATCATCATAAAGCGGCGACAAAACCAGTAAGAAAAAAGAAGGTGACGGGTAAATGAAATACAAACCTGTACCAACATGGGAAGACTATGAAATAGCCAAAAGGAACGGAATTAGAAAAAACAATGTAGATGTTCGTGTTAACTCTCTTGATTGGGATATAAAAAGAGCGATAACACAACCATTAGGTAAATTTGATAAATATTATGTGGAGTTAGCCAAAAAGAATGGAATTGCATATCACACATATCTTAAAAGACTTTCGCTTGGATGGAGTGAAATAAAAGCGGCAACAAAACCACCACGTAGGTATAAGAAGAAACAAACTAGCTAGCTAGGGAGGCAACATGAGCGAGAAAGACAGGTTAATAGAAAAATTGATTCAGAGGAATATATTTAAGCTACCGGATGGGCGCGACTTATTTGAAGGGAGTTGCGAGGAACTGGCGGGGCTACTAAAAGGAGATGGGGAGAATGAGAGAAGCGATTGAAGAGTATATCGAACAGTTACAGTTATCAGCAGTAGAGAACAGAAAAGAAGCGGATAAAGCTTATGATAACGAGGATTTAGGACTTGCTGGGTATTACAAAGGGCAATGGATTGCAAATGAAGGAACGGCAATAGCATTAGCAACTATCTTATCTAAATACAAGGAGGAAGAACAATGAAATATACAGAGCATGGAACTTTTGAAGTAACTCAATTATTAATGGAAGCAAAGGAGACTGAAGAGAATGGTAACTAAGATCATCGTTTACACGAAAAACAATTGTCCTAACTGTATGCACGTGAAATTCGGATTAAAGGCAGCGCAAGTTGAATTTGAAGAGAGAAACATAGAGGAAAAAGAAGAATACAGAAAAGAGTTTGATACTTACGGATATACCGCAGCGCCAGTAACGGTATTCCCAAGCGGGAATGTACTTGCGGGATTCGAAAGGAAAGAGTTTGAAGATGAATTAGGATTCTAGGAGGGATTGCGTGAAGAAAGAAACAATCGTACAAGTCAAAAGCGAGATTATATCTAATCAAGAAGAAATAAATAAGTACGAATATCATCTAGTAATGATGGATGTTGAAAGAGAAAAGACAAAGAAAAAGATAGAAGAATTAAAATGGCGTAGAGAAACATTATTAAATTGCCTATAAGGAGCGGAATTGAATGAATTTACGAGTGAAAATAAAGCGTTTGAAAGATGTGGAACTACCTAAATATGCTAAACCTGGTGATGCTGGTTTTGATCTAGTAGCAGCAGAGGACACGGTTATATGGCCAGGAGAAACAAAGGTTGTGCCAACTGGATTAGCTTTTGAAATTCCGCCAGGATATGAATTACAGGTGCGTCCACGAAGTGGTATGACACGCAATACAAAGTTAAGAGTTGCCCTTGGTACGGTGGATAGTGGATACCGTGGAGAAATTGGGGTATTAGTTGATAATACTGAGAGACAAATAAGTTTGAATATGAAAGCTCATGTAATTGAGAAGGGAACTCGCATAGCTCAAGGTGTCATAGCGCCAGTAGTAACAGCTCATTTCGTTGAAGCGGACAAGCTTTCAGATAGTGATCGTGGTACAGGCGGATTTGGAAGTACAGGCGTAAAGTAAGACAAAATTTGAATTTTGTACAAAAGGAGAAGTGAAAATATGAGTGGCGGAAGTTTTAACTATTTATGTTTTAAAGACGCGAATGAATTGTTTGAGTATGGAAAAATAGAAGATCTTGAAGCTATGGCAAGTCGTTTAATTGAGTTAGGTTATGAAGATGCAGCGAAAGAAGTACTCAATATGAAATACACTATTCAACAGTCGTTAATAAGGGTAGATGTAATGCAAGAAAGATTAAAAGGCGTGATGAAGGCAGTTGAATGGTATGACAGTTCAGATAGTGGTATTGAAGCAATTGATCAAGCAATAAAGAAATATAGAGGAGAAATTGAATAAGAGTGTCATTTTAATAGAAAAGGAGTTTAGAAGAATGGAGACATATACAGGATTTAAAGCGATTGAGCGTATGAAAACAAACTGGATTACACCTAACTCTAATAATGGCAGTGCCTATAAATATAATGAAGGGGAAATTTGGATGATGTGCGGAGGTCTTGCGGGACCTTGCAATATAACAATTAATTCTTTCTTTGACGATGAATTTGTAGATTATGAAGAGCCATTACAAATGGAAGACTGGGTTACTTCCTTAAAACACACATTCAAAATAAAAGGTAAATATACGAAAGACGGATTAGATTTTGCAATCACTGATTTTTATTCATCTGGTTGTTATCAACACTATCCATTTGAATGCTTAAGAAAAGCTACACCTGAAGAGATTGAAAAAGAAAAACGTCGCAGGATGTTTGAAAATGCAGGGCGTGAACTGAATGAATTCAAAGTAGGTGATTGTGTAAAAGATGATAATGATTCTTACATGAAAGTAGAAGATGTTATCAGCGATCTGAAAATTGTGCTTTGTTCTTATTATGATTCTAATGCATGTGCCATTGTGAGGGGAAGATTCAAATCCGTCGAGTTAATACCAGTATTCTTTGTTGAAAATATTGTGCAAGTAGAAGATTAAAACCAAACAAAAGCGTTATTTGAATAGAAAATGGCAGGTAATTGACTAAGTTACCTGCCGCGATCCAAAACAGTCCGGAGGAACAAGCTCCGTTTTAAAAGAGTGTAGTCATGGGAAGTTGACTTGTAGATAGTATGTGTAATGTGGAAAAGAATATTCGTAAAGGGGAATGAAAAATGAATACGGTTACTATTAAATTCGGTCAAGGTACAGAAGCTTGGAAGGATATGCAAGAAGTAGTTAAAGCCCTACATGATAAAGGATATATTGCTCAGCCTTACGAGGATATTGGAACGGTAAAACTAACTAAGAAAATCAATGACGAATTAGTGGATAAGAAACAGCAATTTAATTGTGATATTTGCTTTTTAAATAAGGATATTGAAGAAAAGTCTATATATCAATTTGATGAAGGTGGCGACATTGTAGCATGTGTAGATTGTGAGAAAAAAGCATTTGAACAGTCAAAAAACAAAACAAAATAGTTATTTGGCAGAAAAGGAGAATGAGATATGAATGAAATTAAATATCGGATATATGGTAAAGAAAATCGAATCATGTACAGCTGGGAAGAAATTTTGAACTTTGATAGCTTAAAAGACACTTTGAAGAATGGCGGGAAAGAAGATCAATATTATTCTCCATTGTTACCATACACGGGAATAAAGGATAAAAACGGCAAAGAAATTTATGTAGGTGACATTTTAAAAGGACCTACACTGTATGAAACACCAGAAAACACCGCGACCACTTATAGTCATTGGAAAGTAACGTATGGCAATTGTTCGTTTTATTTAGGGGATAGCCCAATTGACGAGGACATTGATTGGGTTTCAGAAGAATGTGAAGTCGTAGGAAATGTTTATGAGAATCCAGAGCTACTGATGAAAGTTTTTAAAATGAATGATTACGATTGGGTAGCTGCAAAGAACGAAGAGGAAGCGAAAAACTTTTATGAGGAATTCATAGATCGGGAGGAAATTGAAGAATATTTTGTTGGGGAAGTTAGTTTGAAAGACAAAATGCATATCAGCATTGATGAATTACCTGACGAAGAACAACGAGTAGCCACAATCGAACCAGTAATTCATAGAGGTGGAGAAACGTGTGTTTTAAGGTCATTCGAATGGGTAATAAAGCGGGATAATATTACAAATCCATGTATCATTGCTTCGACAGAATACTAAACAAAATTCTTATTTTAAAAATAGAGAGCTCTTGCCAAAGAACTCTCTTACCAAAACTTATATTGAATGAATACACACCATAATGTATGCATGTTGTTTAGGTATGTGTAGTTGTACAATAAAATCTTTATTTAAATAAAAAGAGCGCTAATCGAGAGCGCTCCTTATACCTCATTATAACGACAGTGACGAACTCACATTATTTAGAAAGGCACTATTATTGTATGTCAAAGTATGAGAGTAGTGAATGGATTTAGACAAAATCGGTATTTGAATAGAAAAAGAGATAGGGTTCACAACCCCATCTCTTCCAACAGAGATAAGTGCAGTTTTGCTTCTTCGCAATTTGGATTAATACAGTAATGAATAAACGAATGTTCATCGTGTTGTATGAGAGGTTGATCACAAGATACACATGTATATAGTGAGAGCATTTTATATACCTCCTTACAAATTATGGATTAATTTTAACATAGTTTTAGCTGGTTGAGGAGTAAGAAAAAATCGTTATTTAAATAAAAGAAACCCCGTTTGTCCGCGGGGTTCCTAAGGGTAATTGTCAAGTAATGACGTACTCAACTAAATAACCATATCATGAATTTTTTTGTAAAAACACTGGTAAATGTGTCCAAAAAAATGAGGGCATCATTTTCAACAAAAACGCTATTTTATTAGAAAGCGAGGTGGTGATATGAGTCTTACTTTTATAGACTTATTCGCAGGTGTGGGGATGATGAGAATCGGATTAGAACAAGCAGGGCATACCTGTATTGGTTTCTGCGAATGGAACAAACCTGCAAGAAAAACATATGAAGCAATGCATAACACTAGTAAGGAGTGGACGGAACATGATATCAGAAACGCAAAAGGAACTACTATTCCGAGGGCTGATATTTGGACAGCAGGGTTTCCTTGTACCGATATTTCCAAAAATGGAAAACAAAAAGGACTTGCAGGAGAACGATCAGGACTATTTACAGAAGTTATCCGGCTCATCAAAGAAGTACCTGAACATAAGAAACCTGCCTACCTGCTCTTTGAAAACGTTGATAACACATTATCAGTCAATAAAGGATGGGACTTTGCCCGTATTCTCGCTGAAATGGATGGAGTCGGGTATGATGCAGAATGGGATGTTATCACCTCAACAGAGGTTGGAATCCCTCAAAGAAGGAAAAGAATATTCATTGCAGGATATCTTAGAGGATCAGGTGTCCGACGAATATTTAGTTGATACAGAAAAGAACAGCTGTATTTTAGAAGTAACAAAAGAATATGTGAAAGTAAGGCAAGCCACTAAACAAGGATATGATATTGGCGTTGTTGGTGACGCTATTAATATAGCAGTACCAACATCTAAGACACGCAGAGGTCGCATAGGACGCGGTGTGGCACAAACATTACTTAGATCTAGGGAACAAACTACTTTACGTAACGGGAAGTTATATTGGCTCACAGAAAGAGAATCATGGAGATTACAGGGCATACCGGATGAGTACTTTGATCGAGCAAAAGAAGTAACATCACCGAATCAATTATATGCACAGGCTGGAAACGGGTTAACAGTCAATATAGCAAGGTTTATTGGTGAACGAATGGGTTATATAGAAGATTAGTATAAAAATTTCATTTTGTAGAAAAGAGGAATGGATATGAAAAGATATCGTGTTGAATTCACTGAAACGAAGTCGTATGAAGCGTATGTTGAAGCATCTGATGCAGATAAGGCGATTGATAAAGTTCGTAATGGTCTTGTGGAGGAAGAAGAACTGATTGAAAAAGATGTAATTATTGATGGGATGTACTTGCAGAAAAAGAGCAGCTAGCAAAAGCTAACTGCTCGGTTCTCCAAGGGGAACAAGGAGAAAGTAACTTAATGGGTTGTCTACAGTATTGACGGAATTTTGGGTTTTATTCAGGAGGTAGAAGAAATGAGTAGTCATTGTACGTGCCATATTAATCCGGAAGAATGCACCTTTTGTAGATGGAAAGAGATGAGAGTCGGAACATTTGGTTGTGGGGCTGCAATTAAGTTTCCTGATGGAAGAATGATAAAGCTTCACACGTTAGATATAGAACAAGCTCATGAATTAGCTGACGCATTAAGTGATTTAGTATTTGGATTTGAAATGGAGGTAGAGGGAAATGAGGAACATTAAATACAAAGTTTTGACAACAAGCTTCGATGGTAATACAGGATTGTTTCCAGTTATAGCATTACACTTTCACGATGATGAGAGAATAATGATTACTTACGATGATCCTGGTTATGGAGTAAATAAAGAATTGTTAGATGAAGGTTCTCTTATCCCATCTACAGGGTTAAAGGACAAGTACGGTAAGGATATCTATCTTGGTGATAAAGTTCGTTGGACCAAGCTACAGTATACAGATTGTAGTAGGACGGAAGTGGAAGGTACTGAAATAACTGAAGGTATAGTTGATTGGATGGATACGACATTAGTGCTAAAAAAGGATGGACATGCATTCTTTTTATGGCCAACTGCTATTGATGAACCAAATGAACTTGAAATCATAGGTAATATTTATGATTTAGAACAAATTCAAACAAAATAATCCTTTTAATAGAAAGTGAGAATAGAAGAAATGACAATTAGTAATAAATTCTGGACACGCCTGTTTACAATTTTAGTGGCGCTTAACTTAGCGACAGCTATTGTATCTGCTTTCTTGCAAAAATGGTGGCTTGCATCAGCAGGTCTTGGTGGATCGTGTTTAATGGCTGGAATAGGCTTAGTAATACTGAACGGTAAAGCTACAAAATGGGCAGCTGTATTCTTTACTGTAGCAGCTTTAGAAAACGGTTTAGAAGTAGCTAGATTGTTTTGGATGAATCAATACTCGGATTCAATTTGGAGTATAGCAAGGATTATACTGTGTGTTTACTGGATGAGAAAATATTACGTTGAGGAGGAATAAAGATGGGACTAGGAAACAGAGGTATGGCATTTGAAATGCTTATCAATCTAGCGAATGAAATGTATCAAAGAGGAGGCGTGGCGCTTATAAACAAGCGTCCGACTCCTGTAAAGGTGCTGAAGAGTAAGAATGGTCGTGTGTTGAATGGATTCTATGAAGCTAAAAGTACAGTAGACTATGACGGCGTGTATAAAGGACGAGCTATCGCATTTGAAGCAAAGTCTACAGAGAATCCCGGACGATTTGATTTAAAGAACATTGCACAGCACCAATTGGATTACCTGGAGAAAGCGGAGAAGATGGGAGCAATATGTTTCTTCCTAATTGAGTTTAGTAAGGACAAGTCAATATTCGTTGTACCACTATCGGTCATTCAATCTTATGTAAGGATGTCTCATCAACCGAAGGGCAAGAAGTCTATACCAAGAGCAGACTTTGATATTTACGGGTACTTAGTAGAACAGACAGAACGAGCGTCAGTTGATTACTTACAATACGTAGATGAAGCAGTAGATCCAGTTATATTTGATGGAATGATTCAATTTGATCAGGACCATCAAAGGGTAGAAAATAACATTGAAGCGGCAAAAGAGAAGATGGCCAACAAGAAACGTAAATTATTAAAGGCTTAATGGAGGGGAAGAGATGGGAAGAGGATTTAATTTAGTAAATGAAGTGGCGCAAGGTGTTTGGTTAGGAAAGAGAGTTTCGTTTGAATTAGATGGCGAAGTATTCTATGGAAAAATCAACTTGTTTACAAAAGATGGAGTAGAGATTAAATGGGAAGGTCCATGTCCGAGTGATGGGAAATTAGGTGGTATAGCAGTTTATGCTAACGTAGGAGTTACATTATCGCTATTAACAATATTAGAAGATTAATGGATAACGGAACCATGCAGAGTGGATGGTGGGGGCTACTTTGAAAAGACCCTACAATTATTTTGTAGAGTCTTGATATTTCTTTAAAAGATCTTCAATAGCTTCATCTAATAACTTGGATTTAGGTATGCGTGTTTCTTGAGCTAGTTTTTCAAAACGTTCATGTAGATCTTTATCAATAGCATTTGAAATTGTTTTGCGATTTTTTAGTCCTCGGTTATTCATAAATTATCACCTCATAATAAATTATACATAAAACAAAACTACTTGCAACTACATGTAGTTAAATGTATAATTGAATTATGGAGGTGAGTAACAAATGATTCTTTCAAAAAAAGTACGTTTAAAACCAACAGAGGAGCAGGAAAAACAACTTTGGAAATCCTCTGGTGTTGCAAGATGGGCATATAATTGGGCGCTAGAAAAGCAAGAAGAATCATATAAAGATGGAGGTAAATTCATTTCTCATGGTGTGCTTCGTAAAGAACTAACAACAATGAAGAAAACGAATGAATACAGTTGGTTGTATGATGTGTCGAACAATATTACTAAACAAGCCATAAAGGATTTATGTGAAGCTTACAAAAGATTTTTCACAGGCAAATCAAATAAGCCGAAATTTAAGATCCGTAAACATTCTAAACCTACATTTTATAACGATAATGAACGATTAAAAGTAAAAGAAAACAGTGTCATTATTGAAAAAGTCGGTTGGGTTAAAACTGTTGAAAAAATACCAAACTCAGATAAGTATACAAATCCTCGTATTAGTTTTGATGGGAAGTATTGGTTCATTTCAGTAGGAATCGAAACAAAGACAGAAAAACAACAATTAACAAATGAAAGTATAGGCATTGATATAGGTATTAAAGAATTAGCAACATGCTCGGACGGGCAAATATTTAAAAATATCAATAAGACATCTATTGTTAAGAAAATCGAAAAGAGACTTCGCATGTTACAACGGAAAGTTTCTCGGAAATACGAAATGAATAAGATTGGAACAAAGTTTGTCAAAACCAACAATATTATAAAAATCGAAAAGAAAATAAAGTTGTTATACAGGAAATTAACGAATATACGTGATAATCACATTCACCAAACAACAAATGCAATTGCGATAACCAAGCCTTGCAGGATTGTTATGGAAAAGTTGAATGTGAAAGGCATGATGAAGAATAGACACCTTTCGAAGTCTATAGCAAAACAGAGATTCCATGATTTTAAAGAAAAAATGAAGTATAAATGCGAAAAATATGGGATTGAATTTGTAGAAGCTGATATGTGGTATCCTTCATCAAAAATATGTTCATGTTGCGGAAATATCAAAAAGGATTTAAAACTATCTGATCGAGTCTACAAATGTGATTGTGGAAACGTAATTGATAGGGACTTAAATGCCGCAATAAACTTATCACGATATAAATTAGCAGAATAACACTATGAAAGTTACTGTTAATATGTAGGATTCGTTGTATCCGAATTTACGCCTGTGGAGTGTTATATCAAACGAAAGTAGCTTCGGCAAAATCGGACACGTAGAAGCAGGAAGCAAACAAACTTTATAGATTTTTATAGGGTTTTGGCAACGAGCTACTTTACTAAGCATCGTTGTTTAAATGTATAAAAGTTTATAGATTTTGGCAACGGGCTGTATTGTAGTCATCAATGCCTAAATATATAAAATTTATAATGCTGGCAACGAGCTACTCGCTATGCATGTTCCCTTATTCAACAAAGAGATGGAGCGTGGGATAAATGATTGAACAATTGCAAAGTACAATTAATGCTGTAAATGAATTAAAAAGCAAAGATAGATTATATATGAATCAAAAGACATTCGATAAAGTGAGCGGATCAATAGAAGGAGTAAACGAATTGAAATCTCTAGGGTTAATTATCATTACAAATTACATCCCTGATAATCAAGTTGTTAATTTCCACGACAAACAATTAAAAGTAAAGTAGTAAAATTTCACGTACCTTACGTGATGTTAAAAAGACAAATTCAGAAATAGGGGGATTACAGATGGAGCAATTAGCATTCTTTCCAGAGATCACGAATGAGGAGTACAAGGAGATACAGAGGGAAGTGGCAAAGGCGTTATTCAACTATAGAGCTTTAAAGGTTCGTATGATTAATCAGGAAGAGTGTGCAGCAGAGAATATCAGTAGTCCTTTCGTTGAAGTACGTAATACAAAGAAAATAAAGGATATAAAGTACATTCAAATGAAAAGAGCGTTAGAACATGCACTAGATCCGGAGCAGAGAGAAATTATTGAGAGGAAATATCTTAAAAATGGATTGATGAGCGATAAAGCGGTGAAGGCACAAATGATGATGGAGAATAACTGGTTCTATATACAAAAGAAGCATGCGATTATGGCACTTGCTGAGGCGTTACTTATTATTTAAAAACACGGATAAAATGCGGATAAATTAACGATAAAGGAGCGGATAAGTAGATGCGTGATTCAAATTATCATTATCTTACAAGCTTATTAACGAGCTTTGGACAGCCCTTTGACAACCGCATATCGAAGAGGATTAGTACACCTATCAGTGAAACGTTCTTATGCGAGAATGTCACGGTAACGTATACCGCATAGTAGGGCGGGCAAGGCGGTAAGAACCCGCGTTAAGACGAAAAGACCAATTAAAACAAATGAAGACATATTCCAGTGTGGCGAGTGTGAGATAACTCGCATTCGTCATGCTGTTTCTATTGTGTTTAGTGATCAGCTCAGAGACCGCCATGTCCTCTGGGTTGATGGTGAACATAGTACCTCTTATTCTCTGTTAATGTTGTTCTTGAAAATGGAAATGGGGTGATGGTCCATGATTGGATGATTACGCGTTTCTAAATATTAATAAGAATACAGAGCTGCTTCATCAATTTGAACCGGGAATTAATTTAACGAATTACTCACATCTTTCGTTAGGCAAAGAGTTCCGCTCTTTGTTTGAACTAATATAGTGGAGCCTCCTCTCCATCCCTTTGAAAATATGTTAGTTCAAACAAGGCGTCGGAAGAAACATATACGTCTTGGATATAATATTTCCGGCTATATAAATGTTTTGGTCAGCTAAGGCTTTGCGACAGCTGATGTATTGACCGACTCTTCGGAACATAAACAAGAGAGTCCCTAGCTCTCTTTGAACCGATGACAGCTCTTACGCATGGAGCACCTACTGAACGTCGTCGGTTGAAAGAGGTTATAGACCTCATGCTTTGGGACTTGCTCCCCGGCGCAACTGAGCGCAGATCATACAGGAATGGATTGACTCGAGGAACGATTCATTCCGACTCTACGGAGTATAAACGAGAAGGCCTTTCCCTTCTCCAAGCAACCGAACACGATAACCAGGATAGCTAAAGAGCTAAAAACTGAGTCGCATTGTATGTATCGGTTGTTTTGAGAAGGTTGAGAGTAATCTTGACCTTGAAATGATTGCGAAATTCCCCTTTCGTGAATGATTTCTCCCATCCCCTTTAATATTTTTATAAGCCGTAAAAGAGCTGTCACTTCGGTGATGGCTTTTTTGTTTTTTGTAAACTAGGGATTATCAATTATGTTAGTTCCTAGTTTAGAGAGAATAAAATTCTTTACTATATAGAAATTACACATTAAACGTAAAACAGAACAAAATGGACATTTGGTTAGGAGGATGAATGATTACATGAAAGAAGCAGTAGATAAGTTAACTGGATACTTAAATAAATTAGTCGAAGAAAAGAAAGTTGTTATTGAAAAAGATGATGTGAATTCTGTTATAGAAAGTGTAGAAGCATTTTTGTCCGCTAATGGATACGATTATAGTTATAGCGAAAACATGACAGATCAGGTGTTAATTATTGTTTTCTAAACTAATCAAGGAGGATGAATGATGAAGAATGAAATTAAAGTAGAAGTAACTGAGGATTTTAGTATATATGACCACACAGGTAAGGTATTACTTCAGGAATTCCATGAAGGTGAGCAATATGATATTAAGTTAAATGATGATACATGGGAATTTATTTGTGGTGAAACAGTAGCTGCTGAGTATGACCAATTTGGAAAACTAACTGTACATGAGTGTTTTAAAGTAATTCAATGATTAAACCGATAGCAATTATCGTAGGCGCTGCCGTTATCTGGGTGGCGTCTTGTTTGTTGTTAAGGAAAGATAAGGGGTGAGGGTAATGTGGGGTCCAACTACTTTTAAAGATGTACTAGAGTTGTATTGGGAATATAAGTGGTATGTATTAAAAAGAGCATGCGTCCCTTGTTTAATTGGATTAGGGACAGGATGGCTTATATGGGGATAAAGGGCTTCATAAAAGAGATGTTCTGTGCTCATCATTGGGTTTACATTGAACCACCTCCTTTCTCGAGAAGAAAGTGTAAAAAGTGCGAGAGAGAAGAGTACTGGAGTGGACACGTTTATACAAAATCACTTAAAGAATGGTGAGGTGATGAAATGCATTGGTTAGATTTCTTGATTGGTTGTTGTGCGGGAGCATTACTCGGAATTGTATTCTGCTCTTGGTTAGAAAAGAGAAGTGAACGGGAAAGAAATCGTGAAATTGAATTATCATTGCGAAAAGAAATGGAACAATTGAAAGCTATGAAAGGCGAGGGATGAGGAAGTGGATTGGATAGACTTCTTTGGGATTCTAATATGGCTAATCATCCTTCGCATGTATTATCGATATGTTACAAAACAAACGAACACAACGAACGAAAATAGAGGAGGAGGAAAATGGACTTAGAGTTATTTAAAGAGGAAGTTAATAAGAGGATGAGAGAAAAACATTCGAGAATGCCACTTGATACAGACGGATGGATAACTGTTATGTATGAATGTATTTCAGTTTATAACGAGAACTACGAAAAGGAAATATGTAAGTCTGTTGCAAAAGAGATGAGAACCTCACAAAAGTATAGGTAGTTAACTTGGTGAAGTTTATGCAGGAAATAACGGTGATTAGGTGCTGAAAACCCGCTAAACTACGTTGTGTATAAAATCATGCATAAAGAACTGGTATTATATGTTACAGGAAGTTAGTGTTATCAACGATTTCCCATAATATCGGTTTTTGAGAACTGCCGATAACAATAATTATGTAAACTAAATAGAAAACTAGATGAATATATTATTAATTTCCCTGTATAAATCGAATTTGACTATAAATAAATGAAAATAAGATTCTTTTGAGGTGATTTCGTGCTGATCTATACAGTTATGATGTGGGACCATACTGATACGGATATTATGTTAGCTACCGCAGACAGAAAAGAAGCATTAAAAGAATTTGATTCATGTGTAGCATTCTCGCTTCAAGTTTGGGAAAAAGGCGAAGTACTAATTGAGATAATAAATAGTGAAGGCGAATATTTCGCTGATGGTGGATTAGAAAGATATCCAGAAAAAGGACAACGGTTATTTAATGAGATAGTTGAACAATTACAGTAGCGAATCCGCTGCTTTTTATTTTATAAAGAAAAAAGCCCTAAACGGGGCTAGATACTTTTCTTCATGCCACATTTACGGCATTCTCTTAAATAGATGAAATCTTTAACGGAACTTTTGAATGCGGTATTTCCACAATTATCACAGCGACCACTGATTTTATCAGGATGTTCTGTGTAAGAGTATATCTTACTTAGATCATACTTTTGTTCATGTTCTTTATTTTCCATTAGTCTCACCTACATATCAATCTGAATTAATACAGCTTTATCATAATAACATGAAGCGTTCATATAATGGATGTTTTTATTTAGCAAAGAGAACCTGCAAACCTGCAGATTCTCCTGATAATGATTTATGGAGCAAGACCCGAAAATATAATACATCGAGTTTTAGAGAATTTCAAGAATAAATTAGGGATTACCGCGAGGTGGTGAATATGGCTAGGCAACGAAGCCCAGATCGTGATAAAGCGTTTGAAATATACAAAGAAAGTAAAGGTGAGAAGCCGCTTGTCGAGATTGCTGAAGAGTTAGGTATAAAAAATCCTTCGCAAATTAGAAAGTGGAAATCTCAGGACAAATGGGATGAAAAAATAAATGGTAACGTAACTATTGCAAAAAGGAGCGTTACTAATGTTAAAAATCCCAAAACGAAAGCTAAATTAAAAGAGATATTAGATGATGAAGAGCTATCCGAAAAGGAGCGGCTCTTTTGTTTGTATTACGTGAAATACTTCAATGGTACACAAGCTGCGTTAAAAGCTGGATACTCCAAAGACGGTGCTCATGTACAAGCGAGTCGATTACTAAGACGTGAACGAGTTTCTTCATATATAAAAGAGCTTAAGGGTGAGTTAGTTGAAAATGTATTTGTAGAAGCGCTGGATGTGCTAAAAGAGTACATTAAGATTGCTTTTGCGGATATTACTAACTATGTGACCTTTGGACAAAGAGAGGTTGAATTCCAAGATGATGAAGGAAATCAATTCACTAGAATGATGAACTTCGTTGATTTACAAGAGGCAGATTTGGTAGATGGCTCTATTATTACCGAAGTTAAACAAGGAAAAGACGGTGTATCAGTTAAGCTTGCTGATAAGATGAAGGCGCTGGATAAGTTATCTCAGTACTTCGACTTAGTACCAGATACATTTAAGCATCAAATTGAAGCGGAAAGATATCGAATGCAACAAGAAATGCAGAAGGTACAGATTGAGAAAGTTAAAGCAGATACTGAATTCGCTAAGATACGTACTGCTAAACTCAAAGGTCAACAAAAAGATACTTCACTACTCGATGCATTAATAGAAGGGCGTAAACAATATGAGCAAAACAGCGATTAAGTTTTCTCCTAAACAGTTAGAAGTAATCTATCGACCATACAATTACACTTTCGATGTACTGGAAGGCACTCCGCGTTCAGGTAAAACAACAGCAGGGCACTTTCGCTATGCTGACTATTTGACGTGGGCACGAGATACAAACCATTTGATTGTTGCTTATAACCAAGAGCAAGCGCACCGGCTGTTTATCGATGGCGATGGTACTGGATTGCAAAATATATTTGGTAACTTAGCTGACATTAAACATGATGAGCGTGGTTCGCACTTAGAAATACACACACCGAATGGAATAAAACGTGTCTATTATAAGGGAGCGGGAAAGAGTAACAGTGTCGGCGCTATAACGGGTATGTCGCTTGGAAGTGTAGTGTTTTGTGAGATTAACTTACTCAACATGGGCATGATTCAAGAATGTTTCCGTCGTACTTTTGCAGCACAGGACCGTTACCACTTAGCGGATTTAAACCCGCCTGCTCCTAACCATCCAGTTATTTCAGAAGTGTTTGATGTGCAAAACACACGTTGGACGCATTGGACTCCTGATGATAATCCAATTCTTACTGAGAAGAGGAAGCAGGAAATACACGAGATCCTTTCTAAGAATCCTTACTTACTAGAACGAGATTGGTTCGGTAGAAGGGTTATGCCACAGGGTGTTATCTATTCAATGTTTGATATGAAAAAGAACATACTCCCTGCTATTCGTGGCCAAAGATACGAAATGTATTTTACTGCTGATGGTGGTCAATCCGATGCGACTTCATGTAGCTGCAATATTGTTGTGAGGTATGAAGACAAATTCAGACTGCTGCGAGTAGCTAATTACTATCATAGCGGTAAGGACACGGGGCAAGTTAAAGCGATGTCCACTTATGCAAAAGAAATTAAGAAATTTATGGAGTGGTGCGTTAAGAAGTTTGAAATGCACTATACAGAAGTATTCGTGGACCCTGCGTGTAAATCTTTAAG
>NZ_FNDM01000020.1:5395-49662 GCF_900100505.1 Bacillus sp. cl96 | reverse complement strand
CAAAGCAATGCATTCGAACATAACTGGTGATTATAATTTGGCAAAAGAACATTATGAAAAAGCCGAAATTAAATTAAAACAAATCCCAGATCAACTTGAACAAGCAGAATTTTATTTTAAACTTTCTACCTTTAGTTGTCATAACCAACAATATGTTTTAGCACTTAAACAGGTTTCTAAGGCAAAAGAAATTTTTTCTAAATACAATGGTTATGAATTAAACATTGGTTACTGTAATAACCTTTATGGATTAGCATGTATACATTTGAAAGAATATGAATTAGCAGAAGAATGTCTTATCTCTGCATTGGATATATTCCAAAAACAAAACGAAGAACAAGCAACCTTATACGTTCGACATAACTTAGGTTTTATGTATGCAAATCAAAACCTTTCAGAATTAGCAATTCGCTATTTATCCGAAGTAACTGAAAAAATGCCGGCAAACTATAGAGCAATTTTAATTGAAGCATGTGAACACGCAAAAATTAATAATAAAGAAAAAGCATTAGAACTTTTGAAAACAGGTTTAGAAATCATCACAGAATTGAAAAATGAGGAATACCAACATCGCTTTAATATCTTACTAGCGATAAACAATGAGGTTTCTGGAGAACAACTAGAATCAATAATACTAGCAGGAATGCTCTATTTTGAAAAAGAAAACCTATACGAGTACATTCATGAATATAATGAAAAATTAGCAGTGAAATTTTATCATGAAGACAATCACTTAAAGGCAAGTAAATACTTCTACCTAAGTTCAAATGCAAGAGAAAAAATTCATGATAAGGGGGCATTAAAATGAAAAAAGTAATAATTAGTTTAATGGGAATTATGACTGCACTAACATTAACATTTAGTGTACTGGATTCTAAAGATACACATCAAACTATTCATACTGTAAAACAAATGTCAGATGGTCATACTGGTGGTTAATAGGTTGAATTAAAAGGGTGGTTATAAAATAGATAACCACCCTTTTTTATTTTCATACTTCTTTAAAACTAAAATTAAATAGATGACATAATGTATTTCACTTAAAATATCTTTTAAAGTTCATTTTAAACATTTTTTTATTGTGTAAAAGAATGGGCGAAGCCCCACCGAACGAAGTGAGGTAATGAGCCGAAGGCGAACAAGAGAGCGTTAGCGAAAAAAGATAGCATGGAGCGTTAGCGACCTTCCTTTTATACTATCTATTCTTTTTATTATCTATTCTCTATACCTATCACTTTTTGTCCATTTTTGTTCATTTTCTGATATAGGTCTTATCACTTTTTGTCCTAAAATGGACAATTTCTGATGAACCAATTTCGCTTTTTGACCAAAACAGAACAAAAAATGATACCCTGTTGCATTTTAAGCAAGCATTTTAACACTACAAAGTATACCAAATGGTAGTGCCTAATAATAATTTGGTACATTTTGAGGGTGGTGGACATCAATATTATCAAGGGGTGAGAGGATTCCCCGATTTGCAGACTTCTATATATAGAAGACCGAATCACGAAAAGGAAAATTGAAAATATTCACGACTAAAAAAACGACCTCTCAAATTTACTTGTACTAGGTTTTAATAATCAACTTGATACGAAACATCACTAATCAACCAAAACGTCATAGAACGCAAAAAAAGAGCATATCATAAGATATGCCCATATTTCTATTACCAAAGTGGGGGTTCATCTGATAATGCTTCTAATTGTGTTTTAGTATATCGTTTTGGTTTAAGATATACAGTTGTTGTACCATCAGTATAAATAGATTCAATTGTAACAAATCCTGTACCATCTAATGTCTTAGTTATCTTTTGCCATTCTACTGTTGTAGTATACGTGTTAACTATTTCATCTTCTCCCCAATCCTCATAACCAACTTTTACACGATATCCACTAAAACCATCCCAATTATTTTTCTTTACTTCCTCCGACCATGTTAATTTTCCGTCTCCAGAAGATGAATCATTATATGATTTCATTGTTATTTCTGTTGGCTCTGTACCTGTTGGAAGATTACTTGGAACATTTTCTTTATAAACATATACTACATCAATGTTGCCTTCAATATATGTCCCAGATGCATTTGCAGGGGTTGTTTTTAATGTATATCCATTTACTGTTTTTGCTGACGTTGTATATGTTGAACCTATGTTACCAGTCAATAAATCTGTTGATGCAATTTCAACGTTCGATTCATTAACATGTTTAATTGTTACTGTTCCTTTCGGATCTGGTGAAATGCTTCCACGCTGATAGAAAGTATTATCAATTTGGTTCTCCCAATCAGCAGGTTTGTTTCCACTAGTTGACCAATAAATATTATTAACGTAGTCAGATGCAGAATTTCTAATACCTAAACGACAAGTAATGTTAAGATATCCTTTCTTTTCAATAGATACACCGATAATGTCATAGTTTCTCTCACCTAAAATAATTTCACCGTCACTTTTCCCTGCAAGTTCGATGATTTTTCTTGTGCTAGATGTATCCTTTACAAACACATGAATCTCTGAATCAACTGTAATCATAGAAACTGTACTTTGATAGTGTTGTGTATAGTCGCTTGTACGTTGTACAATTGCGGGACATTTTAAAAGATACTTGCTTGTTACACCTGCATAATACAAGTTAAAGATAATATCATGTTCTGCTTGTCTTATAATTCCTTTATAGGATTCTGCACGTGGTACAGTTACTTGATTCCAAATCATCCAATACATATCGTTGTAATAGATGTAATCGCCACGCATCAAAGGAAAATTAGTAGAGATATATTTATCATTAAATTCTCTAGTGTCTGTATTTGTAATGATTCCATACTTCTTAGCACCATTTACAAACACTTCTTGACCACTCAAAGACAACATATCGTTGAATGCGTTGTATTGTGTCTTAAAAATATTAAACTTAGCCATTGTTTACTCTCCTTTCTTATTGAAATAAATTGAAGAAGTTGCTAGGTGCAGAATCTTCATTTGGCATTTGACGAATCTTCTTTTCTAATTGGTCAATTCGTGACTGCAAATACTTTGCAAAACTGTCAATTGTCATGTCGTCCTGTCTGTAGTTTTTCATTAAATGCGGTTGGTTTGCAATTGAATTTAAGATTGCTAATGCAGTTGAATAGATTGCTTTCTTATTGGCTTTTGAAGAAGCATTATAAGTTGCATCACCGTTAATTCCTTCTTCTTCTAAGTACACAAGTAATTCTTCATACGGTAATTCAATACCACCGATTTCCATTTGTAATCTTTCAATATTATCCATATCTATATTCTCCTTTGTAATTAATTTGTTATATATTAAACATTCATGAGAGTTACAAATTAATTGATTGATGTACTCTTGAATGTGAATAGGTGTATCCAATGGCTCATTGTTATAGAGCCAGATTCCTTCATATGTAAATATGAATATATGTGTTTTAGCGTTGTGATGTTCCGCAATGTAGAATCCATTCAGTTTGATTCCATTAACTTCATATTCCATGTTCTCATCATCTTCAAAATGAACCAGAGTTGTATCATATGGAGTGAAGGACAATTTTTGATACAACCTGTCTGAAACATATGGATAAATTGCTTCATATTGTTCCGTTGTCATTAATGGACGTTGTTTGATTGGATTTAATGTTGGGTACATTGATTTGATTTTGTTTTCGAGATATAATAGAGATTGACTAGGTAAATTTAGGATAGAATCAAACATCATGGATTCTCCTTTCTGAAATTTTTTAGGGTGTGTGTTGAGAGGTTGGCTAGACGGACATTTTGCGAACATGGGGTAAAGGTTTTGTTCGACTTCTCTACTCAACAAGACAAAAAATGAACAATACACGAATAAAGAAGTACCCCTATAAGATTAATTATATGGTAGTTTACATAATTAAGGTTATAGGAAGTCCTATCACACGAACATTTATTGACGTTTTAGTCGGAATGTTCGTTTTTTGTTTTGCGTTCATTTCCTTCCAAACGCACTTATTCACCAACCCAAAAACGAACAAAAAGGAGTAATTCGAACGTTCGTTCTCCGAATACCCCTCTCTATTTTTGCTCGTTTATTTTCTGTCTCGGCTCATCCACACACACATGTATTACTTAAAAGTGTGTCGCATGAAAGTGATACCCTCACATCACTAAACGTTGATATGCCAATATTCTTAATAACCCACAACACACAATCACAACACTCACATCTGCCTTTCTTACTTCTCGACTGCATCCTCTTTCTTAGTTGCAACGTCTGCTTTTGCATCCTTCGTCTTTGCTTGCACTTGCTCATGTTCATTGACCTTCTCATTGACTTGCTCGCTCACTCGTTGCTCTCTCTCTAAGATACGCTTCAACTCTAGATGCTCATTGCTTACGTATGGATTGATTGCAACCAATGACTCGATACTGATTGCACCAACATCATACATCTTAACTAAGTTATCAATAACCTCTGTCTCATTCACTGGTCTTGAATAGTGGAACACCATGTCTAATGACTCAATAGCATCCTCACTGTATGTCTTGCCTTGTCTACCTAGCAGACCCACTACCTTGTCAGTACGGTGCTCTAGTCCCTCACGCAAGTAACGCTCATTCAACCCTGCCTTCATATCCGCAAGTTGATATAGCATTCTCATACTCATTTCACTAAGATTACTTACATCACTAGCATTTAAAGCAACAGCAGGAACACTTGCAATGTTAATTAGTTGTTGCATAAGAGTATTGAAGATTACCTCGAATGCCTTATGATTGATATCGTTACTTACCATCTTAAAGTCAGCACCATCATCTAAAGTAATCCCTCCACCAACGATATGAGGATTCAATCCTTCTCCTTTTAGTTGTTGCCCAATAACAACAGGAATTGGATTATGATGCTTATAGAATGAATCGCTAAACTTAGATAGTAAATCCTCCATTGCATCAATAATGTTAATGAAGTCGTCTAGGTCGCTCTTACCAAACGCTTCATTCAATTCGTTGTTTGTTCTGTAGTGAATAGGTAGACCACTAACGTTATTGTATGAACCAATCACATGTAAGTCAGTGCCACCAATTGTTGAATACTTAACTACTTCCTCTGGTGTGTAGACAATATAGAAGTCGCTCTCTAGTGACGTGTAATACTCAACAAATGCAATCATGTCCAACTCATCATTATAAATAGGATAACCACATTCAGTAGGGATTACCTTACTACTCACCTCTCCACCACTATTGACAAAGACATACTCATAAGCGTTACCATACTTCACTAAATTAGATAGCAGATCAAAGTCAATTTTGTCATACTTACCTTTTTTGTATACTCTTTTCATATCGCTAACAATTTTTTCTTCACCAGTAAAAGTTAATGGTTTTTTTAATAGGTAAGTTGTTTCAAGGTTCACGATTAATTTTGCATATTGCAATAAAATTGCTCGTTGTTCGTATGGCTTACCATTATAATTTTCTACAACTTTATTTGAGATTGCATGTTTTCCATCCAAATATTTTTTCTTTTCAATTGTGTCTAAAATTCTTTTCTGATTTTCAAAATGAGACACCTCATCTACAAACCAGAATGAGTTACCATTATGTACGGTTTTAATATATTCTTTTAAATTCATTTCTTTTTCCTTTCCAAAATAAAAAGCACCCTTTAAAAGGATGCTTTTTTATTTATTTAACTTTTTATGAAGTTCACCAAACGATAAATTTAAATCTTCTTGAGGAATTTTTGCAAAATCTTTCTTTACTCTTTCTGATGCTTTCATAAAGTCCTCTATTTCAAACTGTTTTTTTATTGTTGAAGAAAATTTCTTATTAATAACAAACTCCCAAGTGTCTATTTGATGCCTTGCATTATAAGCGTATGATGGGCTCTTTAACTCCGCAAGTTTTCTATCATAAATATCTTTTAATGAATCTTGTCCTTCAAGGGTTTCTTTCATTTTTTCTGCTTGAATTATATTCTCACCTAATTCACTAAGCATACCTTTTAAAATCACTGTAACTTGATTTATTAAAGATTCAATTAGAAATCTCTCATCCATTCTTTCTTCAGTAACAAGAAAATTAATTCTATCTTCCAAACCTTCTATCGTACTATTATCTATCAAACCTTGCAGTCCAATCCTATAGCCGATTTGCCCTAATACATCTTCTAATTTAATATTTTTTACTGTGCATAACTCATTCCAATCTTTTAAAGAATCAATAAATGCATCTGTCCAATTCAACTGAATCATCTCCTTCTACACAATATAATTCGGCAAAAAAAGACAAATTCCTTCTTAAACATACCATTTATTTTGTTTAATACCTTGAATTGCTAATGCCATAGCAATTACACAATCATCATGTTTGTCATTACCTTTTTTATTTCCTGTTTTCCCATCTGTTTCAACAAAAATTTGCATCTGCTCTAATGTTTCTTGACAGTTTATAAGAATCATCCCTAATTCAAATTGCTCTTTTAAATCTGTAATCATAATATTTTTTGTTACTTGTGTAGTTTGGTATCCTAACTGTAATTGTTTTTTACCTAATTGCTGATTAAAAATTTTATGCTTGTACAAATTCATGTACTCATATTCTTTTCTTAAACGTTCTAAGATTGGAGTACCAAAAGAATTTCTTTCTACTGTTAAAAAAGCATAGTTATAAAACTTTCCAATAATATCAAGTAACTTGGCAAATTCATAAACAGGAATTTTATTATCATAAAAACTTAGCACCTGTTCACCATCTCCATTTAAAATTGAGATAGTAGAATAATCGCCACCGCTACCGCTTGCAGTATCCACACCACCATAATATTTAACACCCTTAACAGGTAATTCATAAATCATTAACGATTTTCCAATGTATTTTGCAATACTATCTGGAATAATCATTTTTATCTCACGATATTGTAATGGTTTAGAAATGTATTTTAAGCGTTCAACAATCTTTTGTTGATCGAAAACATTTAATCCACTACTGATAAATGATTCCATTGGAGTTGCAGGAAACTCTTGATAGAATTGTTGCAAAGTCATATCAAGTAGTTTCCATCTACGCCACATTAATTGTTTCAACGTTGCCCCTTGCTCGTATAAATATAATTCGTCTTGCTCTATATCATCTTTAGTAAGACGCTTTCCTTTATTATTTTCTTTGTACCATATTTCTGCTTCATCATAATCATCTTTGAATTGTTTTGCGTATGAGGAAGAATAGAAAGGAAAGAAAAACGCTTTATACTTTGACTCACCTTTATATGCGTTCATGAAGAGTTTTTGATAGGGATTAAAACCGTTTGAAGTTGTTTCAATTACTAATTTTGATGTTTTACTCTTTGCCAATGCTTGTTCTGCTGATAATAAAATTGATTCTTGATTTTCATAGAATGCAAATTCTGATAACAAAATATATTCATATGTAGTACCACGACCAACATCTTTACCCCCAGCGGTTGCAAGCGTAATAGATGAACCATTATCAAATTTCATTTGTCCTCTGTTGTTTTGTACGTCTTTTGGAAACTTAAATTTGTCATGTGGAAGGTCATCATACATCATTTTTAATTTGTCAAATAATGATGTTGATGATTCTTGTTTATAGGAAACTATCATATAATTTGTTCGTGGTCTGTTCATTGCCATCCATAAACACAAAGCCAATGACATTGTACTAAAACCAATTTGTCTTGCCTTTGCAATTACGTTAAAACGTCCCATTTCATCAATGAATTTCTTTTGTTGGTCATTAACCACAAAATTTATGTATTCACCTGTATTGGTCGTGATTTTGACGAAATTTTTAAGCCATAATACAGGGTCATTATTGATGATTTGTAACTTTTCCTCTTTTGTTAATTTTTTACTCACTATAAACTCAATCCATCTTCTTCAATTTCATCGTCAATAAGTTCACGACCTGCCTTAACAATAGTGTTAATTTCCTTATTTAATTTAAGGAAAGTTGTGATTGATTTATCATCACCTTCAAGTGCCTTAACCCTCACAACATCATAGATTTTGTAAATGTCATCAATCATTTTAGATTGTAAATATAGTGCCACCAAATTCGCATACTCTGGTGTCTTTTCCCAATTTGTAAAACCATTCATAGTTTTTCTACCAACTGAAATAAGAAATTCTTCTTCATTTTTCGGCTGAATAGTTTGATTAAATCGTGTATCTGGGAATTTATAATTAAAATACATACGATTCTCTTTTGTAACTTTCTTTAATGCTTCTTTCAATGTCATTTCATTTAACCTCTTTCTTACATATCATCGAAGAAATTATTTTCTTCAACTTTCTTTGGTTTATATGAAGGTTGAAATTCTTCATATCCTTCAAAATCATTCATATGAATTTCCATCATTCTATGTGTTCTTTGTTGATTTTCTAAGCGTTCTTGATACTCTCTTTCAAGTTTCTCTCCAACCCATGATTGACCTGCTTTTTCAAGAATTTCAAATTTCTTTTGACCCGCCTTTTTAACATAGTCGCAAGTTGTTTCTTTCCATGCTTTATACCCCTTAAATTCAATGAAAGTATTCTTGTCAAAGATTTGTTTGAAAACATCACCATCTAACAACACATTCTCATCTGTAACCTTTTCACGTTCTTTTTCTAAGATAGTTAGATTTTTATTTTCTGTTTCAATTTCTTTTAAATCTGGCTTAACAGACGTGCTTTTTACATAATGATTTGTTTCTTGTTTCCATTGTCCATTTTCATCTTGATACTTCTTACCAGAAACCTTTGTTAGAAATGTACAATCGTTAATAATTTCCCTTGTACGTGTCATACCTAATTCCAACACTTCACACCACTCTTTATCACAAATATCATATTTGAAACCATATTTCTTTTCTAGATTTTCTCTCCATTTGTGATAAGTCATAATTGCTAGGTGATAATCATTTTCTTCTGCTAGATTGTATTCATTTGCTTTGATTTCTGTATAACCAGAGAATTTAAATGCTTTTGTTTTCCAGTCAACTGTACTTTCTGCAACAACCTTCTTCATTTCATCGTTTATTTCAATTGCTAGTGCATTCTTTTTTACATCACCATTGAAAGATAGAGTTATATACCCTTTATCTCTTAAACCTTCCAATGCTTTTCCTGCCTTCGCATTGTCACGACTTGCTTTTGAAGTCGTCCACCCTAAATCTTCCACTATGATTGTCACATGTGTTCTAATATTCATCGTGCCAACATTCTTCATAAATTGTAAGTAAGCAAATACCTTTAACTCATCATTATTTAACTTGCATTCTGTTCCAAACCCAAACGCCACGTTTGGAATTTGGATATAATTATCTTCTGTCATTTTCATTTTTAATTACCCCTTTAATTAAATTATCCTTTATAGATTATTTGTTTTTAAAACCTAATTTTTTACCATGCTTACTATACTCATCCAGAGCATTTAACAACTTTTCATCACGTTCAAATAACCAAAAACGTTTATTCGTTGTATCGTGAAATGCGGTGCAAATATATTTAATTCCTTTCTCGTATCTCAAAAACTCATGTAAGTTTGTTGAGTAACAGAAAAAATATTCTTTTTCTTGAAACATTCTAATTTCCCCTTTTTTTATTTCCCCTCACATCACTTGAAGGTTAAACTAATAGTATTCTTTTGTGTAAGAGCCATAGAGAAGATTTCTTTTTCATACTTCTCTTCGACCATATCTTTTGTACAAGATGAATGGTTTCTTAACTCAATTTTCTCTCTTTGGAAACGTTTTTTTAATTTGAAACAACAAATAGGCAACTCAATAGGTAAGCCTAATACCTTTGAGATACCTTCTAAATACATCTCTGTTTGTAGTTGTCCATTCACAAGTTCTATTTTCATAGAAGAATTGTATTTCTTTTTGATATTCGCAAAATCTTTCAAAGTATATTTATTTTGAATATCAATTAACTCTTCAAAACCTAACTTCCGTAACCACTCATTTTGAACCGCCTTAAAACCCGTATAATGACCCTTATAAGAAGAATCTATACTAAGTAGCAACATCTTTCCTTCATCACTCTCTGGAAGCGGTAAGCCATAAAAAGACCACATCAGAAGTGCTGTACTCATTGCATACTTCTTTGTGTAATTCTCTCTATTAATGTTTTCTATTACATTGGGATTAGCAGACAAAGGATTTACCTTTCCATATCTCGACAACCTTACAACATGGTTATCCCAAGTCATTCCTTTTTCTAATGCAATATCAACACCAATTGCTTTTCGTTTGTCACCATCAACTGAATAGAAGTTGTTAAAATCATAGAAATGTTTAATTTCATATCCTTTAACACGCTTCAAAATAGAAGCACCAACTAAACTATCTAAGTCATCTGACAAACAAACTGTATAATCTCCACTTTCATTAACCCATTGTGGAAATTTCCCTTTAAATTCTTTCAACATAATAAAGCGAAAGTATGTAACTTTCACTCTTGAAACTGCATAATTTTAAAACTAAATAAAACCACAATTTTATATTGTGGCTACCTTTTATCTCTTGTATTCCTTGTATCTCCTATGCTTATTGGAATACAAGAGTTTAAGTAACGAACACCTTCACATTGTTCACTCCTTTAATTTATCTTTCATTTACCTAAAACTTAATAAGAATCTATATACTCTTTATACTTTTTCACTTTCTCTTTATCCATCTCACAATCTCCTGTTTCATATCTGGAAAGGAGAGATGGGCTACACCCAATATACTCTGCTAATTGTCGTAAACGTATTTTTTTCTTCCTACGTTCAATAATGTACATATCTTTCATGTTCATTGTATTTATCCTCCTAACTCATTCACTTTTTTTACTTTTCATCAAAATAAATAAGGCAAGAGGATAATTCCTCTTACCTTATTTGAGTTATGTATTTAGTTACGCTTGTTTTAAGTTGTATACTGCAACTGCTTTTTTACTTCCAACCTCAAGTGTCGCTTCTGCAACAACTTGACCTTTAACATTATCACCAGTTTTACCTAGTTGTTCAAATTGGGGTTGACGTAAGAAAGCAACTTTAAGAGCGTTTACGTCAAATGCAACAATTTTATCTGCTGGCATATAACGATCTAGGATAAAGTTAACTTTTCCGTAAGAAGTTTCTACAGAATTTACAACGATACCGAAATCAGTTGTAACATGTTGGTAAGAATAACGGTCTTTGTATAGTTCGTCAATTTGGTCTTTGATGTCTGCACCAACTAGAGCGTAAAATTCACCATTTTCATTTCCTGCATTCCATAATTTCTTAACAAGTTCCTTAACTTCTTTTTCTTGTAATACGTTTGTCGTAGCACCGTTTACAACGTTACCTGCATCAACAAATTTTAAAATACCATCCATTTGACGTTTACCGCTAGCACCATCGTTCTTAACACCATTGATTAGTTTTTTCTCCATACCAATAGCAAGTTCAATTAAACGGTCATTGATTTCTTGTGCGAATAAGTCATTAACTGCACCTGTTGCTTGTGCTGTCCCAGATACGCTAGTTGCTTTATAGAAAATTTCCATAATGTTATTTAACTCTGCACGTCCAGATTGTACGAATTGAGTAGCATCTACACCTTCATCAACAGTGATGTCAGCAGTACCATCAAGAGTTTTTTCTCTCCATGTGTGGAATTTTCCTTTTGAGTCAACATATAATCCTTTGCTCATAAGTAATGTGAAAAATGGAGTAGCAATAGGTGCTACTAAAGCGATTTCATCAGTAAGATGAATATTTTCTTGTGTAGTTAATTTTTTAGAATCTAACATTCTTTTTTCCTCTTTCTTTTATTAAAAATTTAATTTTTGACTTATCATACTCTTAGTGTCTTTGTTTTTCTTAGCAATGCTATAGCCATCCACTTTTTTATGATTTGTCGGTTTATATCCATTCGCCAACTCTAGTTGACCAATGATTTCCTTTAATTTTGTAATTTGATTATTTAATGTTTCTGTATCATCTACAGAAACATTAATGAAGTCAGCGAAAACTTCAACGCCTTCTTCTTTTAAGGTTTGTGTAACCTCTCTTTGCCAAATCGCTTCTAATTTTTGCTGAATTTTGATTTCATCATCTGTTAATTCTTTTGGCTTATATTGTGACAACTGATCAATCTGCTCTTGTAGTACATCTATTTCTACTTGCGAATAAGTTTTATTTTCAATTATTTCATCAGTTTGTTGAGTTTCTTCAACACCTTGTGTCTGTTCTTGTTGTTCTTGATTATTAATTTCTTGCATTTCTAGCCCTCCATTTAAAATAAAAATAAGGGTGTGGCTATCCACCCTTCTAAAAAGGAATATACTAATCGCTATCGTAAGAAAAATATAATTAGTTTTCCAAGGAATTTTACTCATACAATAAATTGAGTAAAGTTATAAAAAAATACCCCTCATATATTAGTGCTTTTGTAGGGCATTTTGTACGTGTTTTATATTTGTTTAAAAGACCCCTCATTAATAAAGCCCCTAACTAGGATATTTTGTGACCATTTTACCTTTTTTAAAATACCCCTCATTAATAATGCCTTTAACTAAGGCACTTTGTACGTGTTTTGTATTTGAGAAATAATCCCCTCATTAATAATGCCTTTAACTAAGCACTTTTTTCCGCATTTTGATAAAAAGTGTATATTTCCATTAAATTTTCTAATAATATTTTCATTAAATTCCCTAAAAGTATTGACTGGATTTGGCTGTCATTCTACATTGGTTGAGTGGGAAGGACAACGGCTAGGGCAGAGAACGTCTACCTTATATCGCAAAAACAAAAAAGTTAAAGCGATATAAAGCAGACGTTCATTGTCACTCCAACATTGTATATCGGGTTAAGGTTTCCGTATAGTAACACCCTGTTTGAACGTTAGATTTTCACCTACAACGAACTTTTAACATGTTATGCTTGTCCAACATGCTGAAAGATTTAGGGAAGGAATTGTACTGCTGACATATCCTTAATTACTCACAACCTAATATTATCTTTCTTATTCGTTGCTACCTGTACCGTAGTACACCAAGCAACCTTTACCAAACCGTTTATGGACGTTCTCTCCTAGACTATACTCAGCGTAAACAAGGAAACGCTTTTGAGAGTATACGCTTAATTTTATGACATTGGCTTAGCGAACCTGTTCAAGTGTTTAGCGTGGTGTTAGGTCATTCCCACGTTTGAAAATTACCGTACACTTCATAAAAAAGACAATACTTAATAGCCCTTGCATCATCAAATTTTTTTCGATAAAATGAAGGTGTAGGATTTTTCCTATTTAGTTTTAATGCGAATGAAACTAACGTAAAAAGTAGGGTGCTACCAACACTCTACTTTTTTTATTGACATTTAAATAACTGTTGAAATAATAAGGTCATCAATGACCCTTTTTGTTTCAATATCAGTGATGAGAACGATATTATGATGACCTACCAATATTCATTAATGGACTTGAAGGCATTGCCTTCTTAATAAGTTCAAAATCCTCTAATGACTGTAAATAACGCTGTGTGGTCGATACATCAGAATGACCTAGCAATTTTGATAATGTGAAGATGTCAATTCCGTTTAAAATACACTGAACAGCGAAGAAATGACGAAACGTATGCGGACTACATCTTACCTCTTCAACTTCTACCCTTTTTCCTGCTTCTTTAACAACGTTGTAGATACCCATATGTGATAAAGGATCGGCTGTATACGATAAGAAATAATGATCTGTCTTGACGATTTTATCTTTGAGGTATTCCTTTCTTAACCGCTCGTATCTAATTAGAATCTTCTTTAATGGTGGGGAGATGAACATTATACGTTCCTTATTCCCCTTACCATTTACTAAAATTGTCGTTTCTTTTACGTTTTTAGTTAATAATCCTCTAATCTCCATTGCTCGTAGTCCACAGTCACTTAACATGGCTACTATTGCCTTATTTCTTGCTTCAATATAGTTTTTATAACTAAATGCGTCTATCATTGCCGATACCTCTTGAACGGTAAATCCCTTTAGTAATTTCTTAGGAACTTTCGGCATCTCTACCTTTTTCGCAATGTTTTCTTTGAGATATTCTTCTTTCTGACACCAAGAAAAGAATGCTCTAACCATTTTAAACATAGATACTATGGATTGTGGCTGTAAGCCCTCCCCATGCTTTGCTCTGACGTATTGCTTTAAATGTAATGTATTGATGGCTTCTAACTCGCTTATCCCCTTCTCATCCATTAGAAACTTTCTTAATTGTTTCATTTCTTGACGTTTGTTCTTCATTGTCTTTGGCGTGAATCCTTTTGCCATGCAGTGATACAAATACTCTTCAATTACATCTTCTAATTCCAAACAAAAAACCACCTTTCCCGTTGGTTTATATTCCAACAGAAAAAGTGGTTTTTTAAGAAAAACAAAGCAAATTTCGTAAAAATTTCAGAGAAAGATAAACCAATGAATACATTGAGTTTATTCATTTTTACGAAATTAATGCTTATATCAGAGCGATGAAACACTTGTGGCTCTAAGGATGAGCCATTCGCTTATTTCATTTGTTGCTTGTTCATTGCGCTCATCATTTGATTGATTTTCTTTTGGGAAGGTTTTTGTCCCATTTGCATCATCATCATTTTTAACATTTGTTCGTTAATTGGTGGATTTTTTTGTAAGTAATTCATCATGTATTTGCGGGCAATGAAAAATCCTAACGCCACGCCTGCTACTAGTGCTACTACGCCCACTAGAATACCTAACCAAATTGGCATATATTTTCCTCCTTCATGTTGTCTACCTTACAGTGTACTAAAACCTTTTCAATAAGACAAGATACAATTCGACATTTTTTACACATATGTTCGTACTTGTTTTAGAGGATTCAGCCATCCGTACTTTGTATTTTCATAATCCATAGCTAAAAATGTTAATTCACACTTTCTTAACACCTCAAAGAACGTCGTTTCCATAGAGACATTTCCAGAGGTATTCATACGAATATAGTGCGGTTTCACCATTATTTCGCCGTACTCCGCTCCCGTATAAATTGTATGTGTATGATGTGTTCTATCATATTTACCAAGAACGCGCAAAGCTTGTTCTAATTTATGATGAATTTTCATTACTTGCAATGGCATCGTTATATACATCATTTGCTTATATAACACTTTTTTCTCCGAAAGGGACCCAGATTCTGAAAATCGAGCAAATAAATCAAAAAACAAATATTCACGACCAAAATAAGCTTTCGCAATATCCTCTTGAATTAAATACAATTCATACGTTTTCATTTTTCCACTCCCAATCTGGACAACCTTTTCTCTTCATTATATATAAGAAAATTTGCAATGATTGTCTGACTGCGGAGAGATAAAAAACTTTTTCTGTCGAAAAAACTCATTTACATAGAAAAACCTCTCCATGCCGGAGAGATTTTTCTGAAATCATTAAAGCATTTCTTTTACTTTACGAACAACGTTCTCTACAGTAAATCCATACTCTTCCATAATCTTCTCACCAGGAGCAGAAGCACCGAATGTATCGATACCTAACACATCTCCTTCAAGACCTACGTAACGGTGCCATCCGAATGTAGCACCCATTTCGATTGCGAAACGTTTTGTTACTGCTTTTGGTAATACAGATTCTTTGTACTCTGCAGTTTGAGCTTCGAAGCGATCCATAGATGGCATGCTGACAACAGCTGCGTCAACGCCGTCTACTGCTAATGCTTTTTGAGCTTCAACAGCTAGGCTTACTTCAGATCCAGTTGCAAGTAAGATTACGTCAGCCGTTTCTTTCTTGCTTGCAGAAACTACATATGCACCTTTTGCTACTTTTTCATACGTATCATCTTTTGCACCTTCTAATGTTGGAAGGTCTTGACGAGTTAATACTAAAGCAGTTGGTTTGTTTGTAGATTCTAAAGCTAGTCTCCAAGCTGCAACAGATTCGTTACCATCAGCAGGACGGATAACAGAAACGTTTGGCATTGCACGAAGCGCTGCTAATTGCTCGATTGGTTCATGTGTTGGACCATCTTCACCAACAGCGATACTGTCATGTGTGAATACATACGTTACTGGCAATTGCATTAATGCTGCAAGGCGAATTGCTGGACGTAAGTAATCAGAGAATACGAAGAACGTACCACCGTAAGTTTTTAAACCACCATGTAGTGCAATACCGTTCATTGCTGCACCCATTGCGAACTCACGTACACCGTACCAAATGTTTTTACCGCTGTAATCATCTCTTGTAAAGTCTTTTTCGTTATTCATGTATGTTTTGTTAGAACCAGCAAGGTCAGCAGATCCACCGAAGAATGATGGTACAGACTCTGCAATAGCATTAATTACAGCACCAGAAGAATTACGAGTTGCTGCTTTTGATCCTAATTCATAAGTTGGTAAGTTTTGCTCCCAACCTTCTGGAAGTTGACCGTTCATTGCTGCTTGGAATTCGTTTGCTAATTCTGGGTATGCTTGTGCATATTCACCTAGCATCGTGTTCCACTCAGCTTGCGCAGTTTCACCAACATCTTGTACTGTTTTACGGAAGTTGTCATATACTTCTTCTGCTACGTGGAAGTCTTGCTCAGCAGTCCAAGCATATGCTTCTTTCGTTAATTTTGTTTCTTCTACACCAAGTGGAGAACCATGTGAAGCTGATTTTCCTGATTTGTTTGGAGAACCGAAACCAATTGTCGTTCTTACTTCAATTAGCGTTGGGCGTTTTTCGTCAGCTTTCGCTTCTTCAATTGCTTTCGCGATTGCTTCAATATCGTTTCCATCCTCAACACGGATTACTTGCCATCCGTATGCTTTGTAACGATCTTCTACACTTTCAGAGAATGAACGATTTAAATCGCCATCTAATGAAATATCGTTTGAATCGTAAAGCACAACAAGACGACCTAATTGTAAATGAGCAGCTAATGAAGATGCTTCAGCAGAAACGCCCTCCATTAAATCTCCATCACCACAAATAGCGTATGTATAATGATCTACTACATTATACGCATCACGGTTATATTTAGCAGCTAAATGTCTTTCAGCCATTGCCATACCTACAGCAGTTGCAATACCTTGTCCAAGTGGACCAGTTGTTGCATCTACACCAGCTGTATGACCATACTCAGGATGTCCTGGAGTTTTGCTTCCCCATTGACGGAAGTTCTTTAAGTCATCCATTGTTACATCATAACCAGATAGGTGAAGTAGGCTGTATAATAACATTGAACCATGACCTGCAGATAATACGAAACGATCACGGTTAAACCACGTTGGGTTATTTGGATTGTGTTTCATAAATTGAGTCCATAATGTATAAGCCATTGGTGCTGCACCCATTGGCATTCCTGGGTGACCAGAGTTTGCTTTTTCAATCGCATCGATGGATAATGTGCGAATCGTGTTGATAGAAAGTTGTTCGATTGAATGTGACATGCTATTCTTCCCTTCGCTTATATTAGTAAACGTTTTATACATTTATATGATAGCTTCCCACGCAAGATTATACAACATGTATCGACAAATATGTTGATATTTTTTTGATTTTTTATAAAAAAATCAATGTTTCCGGGAATGTATGGGCATTCAATATGACATACTTTTTTATTATTTTTATTTTAAAAAGAAAGGGAATTATCTGTATATTTATACAAATTTCTTCTATACTTACTTTTTTAAATACGTTTTTAAAAACATAAAAAAGCATCTAACTTCGATGCTTTTCAAATAAGTTAAACAATCCGTTTCCGAATCGAGCTTGAAATCAAATCAATTATAATTACCATTAAAATAATACCTAATAAAATAATACCAACACGAGACCAATTCCGTGAACTCAGCGCAAAAATTAAAGGTGTACCAATCCCTCCTGCTCCGATAACTCCTAAAATCGCAGCGGATCGTACATTAATTTCAAATCTGTATAACGTATACGATAGAAAATCTGGTAACACTTGCGGTAACACCGCATACCAAAGTATTTGAAAACGATTTGCTCCTGTTGCTAGTAACGCTTCCGTCGGTCCTTTATCTATGTTTTCAATTCCTTCTGAATATAGTTTTCCTAACATTCCAATAGAATGCAATCCTAAGGCTAATACTCCTGCAAAAGAGCCTGGACCAACAGCTTTTATAAATAAAAGAGCCATAACTAATTCAGGAAACGTACGAACAAAACTAAGTACAAATTTCCCAAATCCTGAAGTTAATTTTCCACTACTCATATTCGTTGCCGCCCAAAAAGCAAACGGAACAGATAAAAATGCAGAAATAAATGTACCTAATATCGCAATTGCCAACGTATCAATTAATCCATGTAATAAATCTTCACCATCTGGCAAAGATACATACGCCCAGTCTGGAGTCAATATCCCTGTCATAATTGCTTTTGTAATTTCTCCCGCCGTTTCCTTTATTCCCTCTAGCGGTACTCCTGAAAAAGCCCATATATAAACAAATGTAAGTGCTATAAAAATAAACGAGCGATACACACTCGGTTTCTTCGGTTTTGGTACGATTATCGTCGTTTTACTCATTATAATTTCTCCCGCAACAATGTACTTACATAATCAATTACCAATACAACAACAAGAGTATAGATGATAATAGATGCGGTTTGTTGATATTGTAAAAATCCAAGTGTACGATCATAATATAGTCCAATACCACCTGCTCCTACTAAACCTAGGACAGCCGCTGCCCGTACATTCACCTCAAATGTATATAGTACATAGGAAACAAAGTGTGCTTTTACTTGTGGAATGACTCCATAAACAATCCATTGCACCTTATTAGCCCCTACAGCTGTCATCGCTTCTAGTGGGCCAGGGTCAATTGATTCAATTGATTCATACAACAATTTCGCCACGAGCCCAATTGAGAAAAAAGTAAGAGCTAAAATACCCGGAAGTGGTCCTATTCCAAAAATAGCTACGAAAATTGCCGCTAATAATAAATCTGGTATCGTTCGAATAAAATTTAAAATCAATCGAGCTGGACTGTATAAAAATGTACTAGTAAACACATTACTTGCCGCAAACAGTGCAAGTGGAATAGCTAAAATCGCTCCTAAAGTCGTCCCAATAATCGCCATACGTATTGTATCTAACATTGCTGTTGTAATAACTTGAAAATAACTCCAATCTGGCGGCACCATTTCTTTTAACAAATCCATTATATTAGGAAAACCAACTACTAGCTTTGAAAATGATGCGTCGACCTGTATACTACTTCCCCACAACAGTAAAATGAATAGAATAAACGTTAACATATGTTTTAACTTACTCGGCGGCTTCGGTATCGACTTCGAATATATCGTCACATCATTCATTTAGCTGCCACCTCTAACAATTCACTTTTCTGTGCTACGTCACCATAAATTTCAGCAAACTTTTCATCCGTTGCTGCTTCTACTAAACCATCAAAAACAATTTCGCCTGCATGTAATCCAATAATACGCGTCGCATATTGCCTAGCTAAAGCAATAGAATGTAAGTTTACAATTGTTGTAATTCCAAAATCTTCATTAATTTTCTTTAAATCATCTAATACTTGCTTTGTTGTTAGCGGATCTAACGACGCAACAGGTTCATCTGCCAATATGATTTTTGCTTCTTGCGCCAATGCTCTAGCTATCGATACACGTTGTTGTTGTCCTCCTGATAATTCATCAGCACGTGCATATGCTTTTTCTAAAATATTCACTCTTTTTAACGCTTGAAATGCGAGCTCCACATCCTCTTTCGGAAACAAACCTAACGTTGTACGCAATGTCGAATGATATCCAACACGGCCAGCTAATACATTCTTCAATACTGTTGATCGCTTTACAAGGTTAAAACTTTGAAAGATCATACCAATATCCCGGCGCATACGTCGTAAATCTTTTCCTTTTGCAGCAGTAATAGACTCACATTCAATCATGATTTCGCCTTCTGTAATCTCATGAAGACGATTTACCGATTTTAGAAGTGTAGACTTTCCAGCTCCGGACAGCCCTACCATTATAACAAACTCACCTTTTTGAATTTTCAAGTTTATATTATTCAATCCTTTTGTACCATTTGGATACACTTTGGAGACATTTCGAAATTCTATCACACATCTTACCTACCTTCTATGTATTCAAAACGGCAAACTAACTGAAAACATTCCCTTTCAGCTAGCTGCCATTTCCATATGTATTATTGCGTTTTTACTTTCTTCCCATATTCACGAACGATGTCAAATTTACTATCATCAGATTTAACATATCCTTCATGTGAATATACTTCTTTAATGATTTTGTGACCTTCCTCATTTTTTCCAATTTCAATGAAAGCATCCTGTAATTTCTTGCTCCACTCTTCATCTAAATCAGAACGTACCGAAATCGTATCGTTTGGAATTTTCTCCGTAAATTTCACTATTTTCGTTTGCTCGAATATATTCGGATAATCTTTTTTTACAATATTACGAGCATCTTGGAATACAACAGCTGCATCTACGTCACCATTTAAAAGAGCAATAAGCGACTGATCGTGACCTTTTAATGTAACAGGTTTCACATCTTTTAACGGATCAATTCCCTCTTTTAATAGAACAGCTGCAGGCCATACATACCCTGCTGATGATGTTACGTCTTGATAACCAATCTTTTTACCTTTTAAATCTTTTACACTATTTATATTAGAGTCTTTTTTAACAACAAACTCAGATTTATAATAATCTACTAAATCTTTTGTAGGAGCTCCTGTTTCATCCTCTACTCCAAAACGTTGTGCTTGTAAAATTACATTTGCAGCCTTCTTTTCATGTGCTAATACGTACGCTGTTGGCGGTAAAAATCCTACATCTACTTGTTTAGATGCCATCGCTTCTACAATTGTATTGTAGTTCGTTGAAATACTAACTTTTACTGGAATATTTAACTTATCACTTAATAGCTTCTCAAGCGGTTTTGCCTTCGCCTCTAACGTATCTGCATTTTGAGAAGGAACAAATTGAACATTTAAAGTCTTCGGTACATACCCTTTTTTCGTATCTTCATTTTTACTTGCACTTGATTCCTTCGTTCCACAGCCACTTAATAATCCCGCTGCTAGTACAACTGTTGTGCTCATTGCAAAAACTTTTTTCAACATATTAATGCCTCCATTTTTCATTGTTATAAAATAACCTTTCATAAACATGAAGAAATATATCACATATTTTTACAAATAATTGATTATTTACAGAATCTTTACACATTCTATACACTCACATTAAAATTCTCTTCACATATTTGATATGATGAATTGGAAGATAACAATAGAAAAGGTGAGTCATATTGGAACAAAATCAAACTGTAACTTTAAACATCTTATTAACAAGCGATATACATGGCACTGTTTATCCTATTCACTACCAAGATAACTCCCCAGCAGAACTTGGTTTAGCTAAAATTTCTACTCTTATAAAAAAAGAACGTTCCCAAAATACAAACGTTCTTTTAATTGATAATGGCGACTTTATTCAAGGAACACCATTTACTTATCATTATGTTACATACGAAAAAAACAAAAAAAACCCAATGTCCTTATTAGCGAATTACTTACAGTATGACGCTGCAATTATCGGCAATCATGAGTTTAATTACGGGATGGGTATATTAAATAATGCTGTGACTACTGCGAACTTCCCGTACCTATCAGCAAACATTTTAGATAAAAACATAAAGAAACCTTATTTCGGAAAACCTTATATAATCAAACAGATTGAATCCAATATAAAAATTGCTATTTTAGGGGTGACAACGCACTACATTACCAATTGGGAACAACCCCATCACATTAAAGACTTACAATTTGAAGATGCATTAGAAACAACGAAAAAGTGGGTTTCTTACATTCGCAAACATGAGAAACCAGATTTACTAGTCGTAGCGTATCACGGGGGAGTTGAACGAGATTTACAAACCGGGGTACCGACTGAAGTTTTAACAGGAGAAAACCAAGGATATGCAATGTGCCATGAAATTGAAGACATAGATATTTTATTAACAGGCCACCAACACCGGGAAATTGCTCACACAATGGCTAACGGTGTAACAATTTTACAGACCGGATGTAATGGAAACTCAGTTGGAAAAGTAAAAATAACATTCGAAAAAACAAAACATAAATGGGTTAAAAAAGAGAGTTCTTCTGAATTATTATCTGTACAAGGAGTTGAGGCTGACCAAGATGCACTTTCATTGGTAGCCGATTATGAAGAGAAAACACAAAAGTGGCTTGATCAACCTATTGGAATCATTCAGGGGGATATGCAAATTTCAGATGCTATGCAAACTCGTTTGCATGATCATCCTTTTATCGAATTCATAAATAAAATACAGATGGATATAGCTAATGTATCAATTTCTTGTACAAGTTTGTTCCATAATACATCTCCAGGTTTCCCGGAACATGTAACAATGCGTGACATCGTTTCTAATTATATTTATCCGAACACATTAAAAGTAATTAGACTAACTGGAGCGGACATAAAAAATGCTCTTGAACTCTCTGCTTCTTATTTTACATTAAAAACAGATGGATCCATCACCGTAAGTCCTACCTACATAGAACCAAAGCCACAACATTATAATTATGATATGTGGGAAGGGATTTCATACGTATTAAACATTTCAAAACCAATTGGTGAAAGAGTAGAATCTTTACAGCATAACAGTGCTCCTCTTAATATGAATGAAGAATATGACGTTGTAATGAATAATTATCGTGCAAGTGGCGGGGGAAATTTCTTTATGTTTCAAAACAAACCGGTAGTAAAAGATATCCCCACAGATATGTCTGAACTTATCGCTAATTATATATTGGAACATAAAACGATAGAAGCAACAGTTAATAACAACTGGAAAGTTATTAAATAACGATTTTTAAATATAAAAAAGATGGGCTTCGCCCATCTTTTAATTTAATCTTGCATTATCTTGCTTTTTTAAAGCTTTTAATTTCGTCGGTGTAACATCTGTACCTTCTTCGTTAACAACTTTAATACCTTTAAGTTCGTTTAACATATTTTGACGAAATCCTTTTAAATATTGTTCACGTAGCGATTGACGCTCACGTTGCTCTTCTTCAGTTAAACCTTCAGCTTTTGCTTTTTTCGCTAAGAAGTTAATGCGTTCAACGAGTTCGTGATTAATCATCTCGAATCCCCCTTCTAATCAAAACTGATTATTATCATACAATAGTTACTCTTCTTTATCAAGCAATTGCTTCGTATACTCTACATATCTACGATGTACAGTCGCCTTTGAAACATTATGACCAAATCCACGTAATGTTGCTGCAATTTCTTCAAACGTGAGTTCACTTTTTCGCAAACGTACAATTTCCTCAATTGGCACTTCTTTTTTCTCTCTTCCTACACTTAAATGACGATTTTTTAAATTTTTTTCTGGACGATAACCTTTTTCTACTGCACGTTGCATACCACGTTTAATTTTCAAATTATGAATCTTTCTTTGATATTCTTCAACAATACCAATAATATCTAATACCATTGAATCAGAATCCGACAATTGTAATTCACCATTATGTGTATGCGTATATACTTTTATGCCTTCTTTATGTAAACAATGCATTAACGCGATCTTCGCATTTCCTCTACCAAGACGCGTTTCATCTTGTATAAGTAACACATCAATTTGTTCGTCTCGAATTGTATCCAACACCTCTAATATACCGTCACGTTCAATTATATATCCACTAGCCTGCTCTTCAATCACCTTAGTAACATTCATTTGATAGCGCTCAGCTAAATGCAATAATTCATCTTTTTGACGTAATAATGATGTTTCTTGCGCTTCTTTCGTTGTACTCACACGTGCATAAATAATTGCATTCATTTTGAACCCCTCTTTCTCCCTATTATTTCCCTATAGTGTAACATAAATCCGCCATTTGTTCGAACTTATGTTTGTAGAATGTTTTTTCACATGTTATACTTATTAATAAGAAAAATGAAAGAAAACGAGGTGTTAGAAAACATGGAAAAGTTAACGAAACGCCAGCAAGACATTCTCGACTTTATTAAGCTAAAAGTACAAGAAAAAGGATATCCACCTTCCGTACGTGAAATTGGTCAAGCAGTCGGCCTCGCTTCTAGTTCTACAGTGCACGGACATTTATCACGATTAGAAGAAAAAGGATACATTCGACGCGATCCAACAAAACCACGTGCAATTGAAATTTTAGGTGAAGACCGAATGGATACGGAAACACAATCTGTTATTCAAGTTCCAATTGTCGGAAAAGTCACTGCTGGTTTACCAATTACAGCGGTCGAAAGCGTAGAAGAACATTTCCCACTTCCAGCTAGTATTGTTGCTGGAGCAGACCAAGTGTTCATGTTACGTATTTCTGGAGATAGTATGATTGAAGCTGGTATTTTCGATGGAGATTTAGTTGTTGTTCGCCAACAGCAGTCTGCATATAATGGTGAAATTGTAGTCGCTTTAACAGAGGATAACGAAGCAACAGTTAAACGTTTCTATAAAGAAAAAGACCATTTCCGTCTACAACCAGAAAACTCTTCATTAGAACCTATCATTTTAAAACAAGTGTCAGTTATCGGGAAAGTAATTGGCGTATATCGTGATTTACATTAAAAATAAAAAAAAGAAGATAATTACCTTATTTATATACGGTAATTATCTTCTTTTTGTATTTTGATAGATTTCCATGCATTCTATTTCTTATTAACGAGTTTCAATCGTCACATCTCCCGCAGCCGTTTTACCGCTAATCTTTTTACTGCCATTTCCAATTGTTACATTTTTATTTTCTTCATTAAAAATTGTTACATCTCCAGCAGCACTTTGCCCAGTAATTACCGCATCTTGTGGTTTTTCCGATAAAGTAATATCTATATCTCCCGCAGTTGAACTTGCTTCTAGATTATACTTAGAATCATGATCTTGAATATTTATTTCCCCACTTGTTGTTTTTGCGGTCACTTTCCCTAATACCTTCTTAAAGTTCACCTCACCAGCTTTTGTCGATCCCTCCACATTCTTAGCCGTTACTTGTTTCAACTCTACTTCTCCAGCAAGTGTTCTAACACTTACGCTATCACTTTTCACATCACTCATTTCGATTTGTCCAGCAGATGAATTTACTTTTACATCTTGGTAAGAGCGTTCGGGCACAAGGAGAGTCAATTTAGACGTTTGAAACCTAAAATCGTAAAAAGAAAAATCAAATGAAGCACCTTTTTCTCTTTCCCCAATAATTTTTAATGTGTCACCATCTTCTGCGATACGAATCTCTTGTTTACGTACATCTCCCGATTGCTTTACATAAAAAGAAGAGTCAGGAGATTTTTGGACAATAATATCCCCGGCATCTAACTTAACTTCTATATTTTTTAATGTTTCGTTTTTAATTACATTTTCTTTATCGCCTTTTTCAGCAGTTTGTACTGCTTTTTCATATGTTTGGGAAATTCCTATTACTCCAATAATGATACAAGCGATAGCGATTAAAAATAGTTTTTTCATCATTTACTCTCCTTTTATCATTTTGAAGTTCCATATTACATATCGTACACACAATCTCTTAAACCACTTTGTACTATAAAAAGCGATAATACATAACAATAAACCTACCCCAACAAACGTTATACTAACGAAAAGATCCAACCATATAAAAGTACCCATAAATACTTTTCCAATAATGAAAAATGGTGTTACTACACTAGCAATACCACCGATCCAAAAAGAAAATATAAAAGCAATAATTGCGACTAACGGGCCTAACACAATAATAAAATTAAACAAACTAAGTCCAATCGCTGCCATAACAGCTCTTGTCACATTTGAAGTCGATGGATTTTTTTTCATTTCATCGAAGCGATACATCGCAAGTAATTCTTTCGCGATTACTTTCGGAGAACCAAGGCTCTGTATTATTTCCGATTCAGTTTTCCCCTCTTCTAGTCCAAACTGAAAGTGCTCTTCATAATCCAATAAAATATCTTGCCTCTCTTCCTCTGGTAACTTTCTAAGATAACTTGATAATTCTTTAAGAAACCCTTCTTTACTCATCCCATTCCACCCCTTCAATAATTTCTTGTACCCCTTTCGCAAAATCACGCCATTCTGTTACTAACAAATGAAATTGCGTCTCCCCTTGCTCTGTTAATTGATAATATTTACGAGGTGGCCCTTCCGTAGATTCCTTTAAATACGTTTGAAAATACCCTTCTTTCGTCAAACGACGTAATAAAGGGTATACTGACCCTTCCGATATTAAAAATTTATTAGAAATTTGCTGAACAAGTTCATAACCGTAACTATCTTTACGTTTTACAAGTGCTAATACACAAAGTTCAAGCACACCTTTTTTAAACTGAACGTTCAAGTGCCATCCTCCTTTCCTATCTTAGTACTGTTCAATACACGGTACCTGTTTTATCCATAATATACCACTTGGTATTATTTATTGCAAGGTACTGTATTTTTCATTTTTATATTTAGCACTATTCACACTCACAACATCAAACGTCGAGCAAAACATACAATACAATTATTCTATATATGTTCACAGCTACCACGCATATTAAACACTTGTTCAACCACCTCTTCCTGAACTGCAAAATGATTAAACCTTTTACATTAAATTAAAAATATACGGTACCACCTCAAATAATCTCTTTGATTTTTTCAGACATTTCACAAGCGCCTCTTTTGCCCGCGAAAAGAAAAGTCCGGATACCATAGTATCAAAGCTTTTCTTTTCGTATAGGGACATATACCGACCGCGTTCCCATCGGTGAACTTATGTATGGAATATATCCTCTGAATTTAACAAGTTTTAAATTGCGCTAAAAATCCAAAATAAGTGGGAGCAAGTTTAAAGGTGGTGGATCCAGTTTTACTTCTACAAAATTGGCCTTTAAAATGGATTATCGATATACAAAAAGCACCAAATAAACACTTAAAATAGAGGTATTTAAATACTAATGCATGCTAAAAATATTACTGAATTAAAAAACAAATAAATAATATTATTAACATCTTGGAAAGAATGATTGATGATATAAATAAACATTACAAAGCAGCTGTCGTTATATTAGAAACTAAAGAACTTTCTTTACTATCCAGACTAGATTTCAAGATTTTTGATAGCGTTTGAGCACATCTCGACTCTTGTAGTTATTATGATAATCCTATATTAGGTGAAATGTGTAAGGTAGAACAGTCTCTTCAGTCTATATTAAATAGAAATAAATAATATTAGACCATCCTCAAAATAGAATTGATATATAGGAGTACAAACTCATTGGTACATAGACAAATTGATTGAACTTTGAAAATAGAAAAATCAATTGATTTAGAACTCATAGAAATTACGAATATAATAAATAAAAAAAGACCACCTATTACAGGCGGTCTTTTTTTATTTCACATATATATAAATTTCATTTGCTGTTAAATAGTATGTTTTCCCTTTGCTGTTGTGTACTTTATATTGTGGAGATCCATTTACACTTACTTTAGCATCAATAGTGAATCCTAATCCTATATTTACAGTACCAGCAACATCTTTATCCTGCCAAGATAGGGATTCATAGAATCGTAGATTGTCCACTTTGGAAATAACCTTTTTACCAACTAATGTAGAAGCATCCATCCCCTTGTAACGGATATATGAGGAATCATAATAAATCCACTGATTACTTCCAATATCTAACCAATCTCCTACCTTCTTACCTACTTTATATGTCTCACCCTTTTGTAGTTTACGAATGACTTTGTTCTTAGTTGATGGTCCAGAACGCAAGTTTACATTGTATCCCTCAATATTTACAACACCATTCGCCTCCACTATGCTAGGTAAATCATTTGACTCTTGTGGTTTAGCATCAACCGCAACTGAATCACTGTTATAGACATTTAACACATCCGCTCGAAATTTAGCCTCAGATACACCATGACTACGAAGATAATCAAGAGGGTCCTCATGATCTGTTCCACCTAATTTATAGGTAACATCCTTATGTGTCCATAGGCCCTTAGAAGGATGAATATTTCGTTCTCGCAAGATTTCTCCAATTAACTTTACATATCGCTCATAAGAACGTTTGAATTTGGATGAATCACTTGTCTCACACAATTCAACATGAACAAATCTAGTATTTGCTGCTGGACCTGCCCCCCATGCACGATATTTAATAGATGCTATTTGAATCTTTTCTTCCCAATCAACTGCATAATGAACAAATGCCGAACGCCATGTACGAGACTCATATTTTTGAATATTAATTGCTGGCGCCTCAGGGGTAGCTGTAGAATGTGCCACAACACCTTCAAAAGCACCAACACCATAACGGAAAGGTTGCTTAGGCAATTCAGGAATAAGTAGCGTTCTATCAGCAAATGCATTGGTTTCAATTGTTACTATTAAAATCATAGTAACAAATATGGATAAAATATATTTGCATTTCTTTTTCATTGCTTATTGTCATCCTTTTTCATAATTTTCGTATGATCAAATAATCCACTTGCTGATAATCCGATAATTATTCCTTGAAATATATTCATTTTGGTATCTTGAGACAAAAATAAAACGCCTAACGTAATGCCAAGCGTCAAATTAAATACTGGGATATATTTTGTTTGCAGTCCAGTTGTTTTTGCAATTTGTGAAATTCCTACAACAACCCCAATCATTGCCGTAATTTCAATCATTACATACCTCCCCCTTTCAAAAAGAAGGTAAGAGCAACTCCAATTATTCCACCGATAATAAGGCGTAAGATCCAAGTTGTATTAGCACTGATTTTATCTAATTGCTTATTGATATTAATAATATCTTTTTCATTACCTGTCGTCCGCATTTCTAAACTTCTAATCTCTAATCGTATATCCTTAATATCTTGCCTTATTTCCTGAACATTACTTTGCACCTCTTGTAAACCATCCATATTTCCACCTCTTTCCCACTTCTTATTTAATTTAAAATTAAAAATCCTATATTACATATGCTTGGCTTTGCGTTTCATTATTGAGTTCCTTCTTTTTTATCTGTCTCATCTATATGTCCCTCAATAGAGCCCGCACCATCAACTTTTGTAGGAATTTTTACTGTGTTTAATTCGTTTGTGATTTCACTTTTTTTCGTTAATATTTCTATGGATTTGTTAAACTCTTCATTTGTCTGTTGCATTTTAGTCACTGTTTTATCTATTTCACCTTTTGTATTTTTCACAGTAATTATGATTGTAGAACCTCTCTAAGATTCCTTGTAATTTCATGGTATTGCCCCATACTTTTTTAGTACTTTTCACCCTTGGCAAAGCTAGATATAATTTGCTCCTCTAAAATTTCGAATCATTTTTTCTTTGGTAACTTGACTAAGTGCTTTGTAATATCTTTACATAGAATAGTCACAGCGTTTATGCAGCAGCCTTTAAACAAATTAGTCACTAAACTACTCCTTTCATTCTCGAATCGAGACACGAAAACAACTTAGTTCAGTACACACCGCCATTTTTCTTCCTCTGTCATGCCCAGATTCCAAAATAAAGAGCCACTCATATGAGTGACTCTAAACCTTTCATCGAATGTCTAAAATATCAAAATGTTCTTCAGGTGCCCAACTATTTCTACCAACATCAATCCATCCTTCTTTACGAGCATAAATCATGATAGGCGCTTTTGAAGAAATTCTACCTTTATATGGACCATCAATACCATCGTAATAATTTACTCCCCATCCTTCTGGATACTTTGATACTGCTTTGAAAGGCCAGTAATTATAATGTTCAGCCTTTACCCAACGACTTCTACCTAAATCTAACCAAACATCACCATCTGCTCCCCAGTAGGCACCCCAATATAATACTTCCGCTGCTGTTGTAAAACGTCCTTGAAAAGAGCCGTGTGGTTTATCATGATAGTTAACACCAAACCCTTCTGGATACTTTGATTTGGCAAATCCAATACCCTCTGGTTGCGGCACACCGTTTCCGCCACCTTTGCCCAAGTAGTCTAACGGGTTCACAGCATCACTCTTACTAACATTCCAGCGTCCTTTATGCAATTCAAAATGTAAGTGTTGGCCACTGGCCTGCCCCGTTTCTCCCATTACTCCAATTGTTTGTCCCTGTATAACGTAATCGCCTTCTTTAACCGTTCGAGAACCACTACGCATATGAGCGTATACAGTTTCCCATGTAACTCCATCAATAGTATGCACAATCATAATACATTCACCATAACTGGATGAAAGATAAGAACGACTAACTTGTCCGCTAGCCGCTGCATAAATCGGATGATAACCCGATTCAGCAAGGTCTACCCCATGGTGATCTGGTCTGTCACCCCTAAAACCACTTGTTACTCTTGTTGTATCCGTTGGATAAATAAATTTTGCCATATTAATCTTCCTTTCTATTTTTACAAAATATAAAAAAGGTACTTAAATGAGCACCTTCGTTCACTGTCTATATTTATTATTTTTCTAATATATTATAGTTTTTCAAATCTAAAGATGAACAGAATGAAAAGCTCTCCGCCGTTACCTAACATCAAAATGTTCTTCTTTTAACCACGCACCATTTCCAATATCAAATCAACCATCTTGTCGTGCATAAACCCTATATGGAACAAATCCATCTACATTACCTGTATAATTCCTATTAGGACCATCATATGTGTTAATACCATAAACTACTGGATATTTTGAATAAGCAATGAATCATTGTTCAACTAATTTTACTACCCTTTTATCGAATATCTAAAATATCAAAATGTTCTTCTGGCGCCCAACTATTTCTACCAACATCAATCCATCCTTCTTTACGAGCATAAATCATGACAGGCGCTTTTGAAGAAATTCTACCTTTATATGGACCATCAATACCATCGTAATAATTTACTCCCCATCCTTCTGGATACTTTGATACTGCTTTGAAAGGCCAGTAATTATAATGTTCAGCCTTTACCCAACGACTTCTACCTAAATCTAACCAAACATCACCATCTGCTCCCCAGTAGGCACCCCAATATAATACTTCCGCTGCTGTTGTAAAACGTCCTTGAAAAGAGCCATGTGGTTTATCATGATAGTTAACACCAAATCCCTCTGGATACTTTGATTTGGCAAATCCAATACCCTCTGGTTGCGGCACACCACCACCAGTTCCTCCATCAAAATCTACATATTGTTTAACAATTTCAGAGTAGAAGAAATTCCCCCCGTTTTTATATCGATAACCACCATTGTAGGCAACAGCGATAGGGTTACTATATTTCACCATAGCACCGGTCGTATTTCCAAGTGATGGCGCAACAACCGTTTTAGAATACAGATCTGCCACCGGTAATGAATGCTGTTTATTGTTAGATGCTAACCAGCGAAGGTAAGCTCGTCCAAAATTATATGATTGAACAATGGCACTTAAATCTGTAATTCCATTTTTCTTCGCATCATCAAAAGCACCCTTTAAATGCTTCACTCCGTAATAAATTGAATCTTTCGGGTTTTTAATTGTATTCATTGCCCACCCTTGTGATTCACTGGATTGCATAATATCAGGTGTCGTTTCAGAATTCCCTCCACTTTCCACCATAATAATTCCAAGCACGTAAGGAACTAACTCAGGTACACCTTGTGCAGAACATTCGCTTTCTACCATTGATTGCCAACGTAACACCTGTTGTGGCAAATTCTTTGTTTTGACTGAAGCAGCTAATAAACTCATCATTAAACATCTCCTTATTTTTCTATTATTTTCGCCTGTAAAACTACTACTTTACTAAATATAACTAGAAGCTAAAGACCTATTAATCCATCAAATCACTTCATATTACTCACCTTCTTTCACATCAAAAAGAGCAACCATAAAAATAGTTGCCCTTTCGTCGAAATCTTATATTACTACTATAAATCACTTTTTCAATACTTTCTGTACACTGCATGTATCCTACAAAAAGGTAACACTAAAATCCATCTAAAAACTTGACAATCTTCCTTATTTCAGCATGTTTTCGGCGTATATAGCCTGTACTATAATGTAATTCAAACGCAATTTGCTCTAAAGTCATTCCATCAACATATTTCATTTTAAGTATTTGATGATCCAGTCCTGTAAACTTATTAATCAAAAGCTTTAAATCATACTCCTCATTCATTTTATGAGCTAATTCATATTCAATTGCTTCAATCCGCCCTTCTACCTTAGCCCCTTCCGATTCAGCGGTTAATCGTACATTTTGCAAATCACCGCTAATCCAACGCTTCAATTCGGCTTTTGATTTATCTAAGTTGTATTCTAAATAAGCAATTTCTTCTTCTAACTTCTTATAATCTTTGAGCCATTCGAACACTTACTGATTCACCCACTTCCGTTCTTTTTACAAAGTCTCTTAATACTAATTTAATAGCATGAATATGCTTATTAGCCTTTTCAATCTTTATTGCTTGTAAATCATCTAGCATTTTTTCTTATGACCTATATTTATTTAACACTTCTTGTAATCTCTCACGCTCTTCATCAGTAGACTGCACGGTTTTTCTTTCCTCTTCTAGATTTGTTGATTCATCATCTTTATATAACCAATCGGGTACAATCTCTTTTCTATTTGAATACTTCCTACCTGTCCCGTTATATTTCTTTTTCTTGCTCATTTCGAAACGTCTATCTAGTATAGCCACATCAACTAATGTTTTAACTTCTTGCTCCTTCCAATTCCTCAATATAGCCTTAATGTAGTTCCATCTTGGCGCATTCTCATCAACAGCTTTATTAATTGCATGCTGAATTAACTCCCCACTAAACAAATTACAAAAGCTCCCCAACTCTGCAATTGCAATTTCACTTAACGGAATGCCCATCCCCTTAATAAAGTTACAACTTACTTTAACCCTCTCATTGATGAATACACGAGATTCTAATTTATCCATATCATCATAATCATTATTATTTCGTTTATTAGTATTTAGTCTATTAGTATTTAGTAGTTTCTGATTTTCCTCATATGGCTTTACCACATCTGGGTTTTCCATTTGTGGCATGTCCCTTTGTGGCGTTTCGTAAATTTCCGTATCCCACCTTGCAATTTTTTTCGTATTCCCATCACGAACAGGATAACGTTTTACATAACCTAATTCTTTTAATTCCTTAAAACCTGTACGGAGCGAATCTTCTCCATCCTTAGCATGTCGAGCTAATTCACTAATATGAAAAGTCCAATCGTCTGGTAATGTAAGCGCATAGGCTAAGATTCCTTTCGCTTTCCATGACAACCTTTCATCTTTTAAACCAGTATTATTTATAACGGAATAATTACTATCTTTTTTCACTCGAATAATCCCCATACTAGCCACCTCATAAATTCTCAAAAACGGTATTCAATGTTATACTTATCTAGAGATATTTTTTCTTATAGAATCCGCTGCAACGGATTCTTTTCTTATGCATTCATTCAAAACAATCATGCTATCCATATCTATTTTCTTCTAAACCTCTCTTATTCCTCAAGTTCAACATCCACTTGAATTTCGATATTCATTGGAATTTCTTGTGTTATACGAATCACATTTTGACTCATTCCTTTTTGAATAAGCTTTCTAACCTGCTCTTTTGCATCTTCTTTTGTTTTAAATTCACTGACAGTTGGTAACCCTGCTAAACTGCTAGTAATTACTAAAATCTTTCTTTGCATGTTCTTTCCTCCTACTGAATGTCTGCCATATTTATTTGTGAGTTTTTAACTGTAATTTCTTCATTTAAAACAGTTGGAATTGAATATTCTTCATTAATCATTTGTATTGCTCTATCCAAATGATAACGTTTAATAGCTTTATAACTATTCACACCAAATTCCCGATGTAACTGACTATAAATATCTCTATATAACTTCCTTCTAAGGCCGATATCCTGATAAGAATTTGAATTTTTACCTCCCAATAACATAACACCTAAGCTTTTTACAGCCCTTGTTATCTCTTCACACTCGATAGCATAAAGCGGCGTATTTTCTCGCAAACCCTTCACCTCAGACTTTATCTCTTGTATCTGCTGAGTATGTCCTTCTAACGCAGCAAATGTTAACTTTAAAACCCCCATTGGGTCCTTTGGCACATTTTGTTGATTTTGTATATATTGCTTCATTCGTTTGAACTCTTTCATAAATTTAATTTTCATTCCAACCGCTTCTCTACTGGTATATCCCATAACAAGTAACGTGAATGCTTCTTCTGTTAAATCATATTTAGGGATTCGCCTATTCTTTGAATTAAAATAAGTGGACTCGTGAAAATTTTCTCCTCCAAACTCTTCACCTACATATACAATTTGTTTTCGAACTTCCTTCAAAACGTCGAAGTGATTTTTTTTGAATATCTTCGCAATTACCAAACTATCCGTTACTACTTTGCCATTAACTTCAAATACTAATGAACTATGTACTGATGAGTCAATTAATTGCCCCATCCTCATCTCCTCCTCACTACTAATTTTGGACTATCTTTATTGCATTGAGATAATTTCGCACTACGCATAATTCTTTACTTTCTTTTTACAAATTAACTAGTTATCAGAATTTAAATTAAATACTTTGATATGAACCCTCTTACTAAATCATCATTCAATAATTCGATTATAGGGTTACATTTTAAGTAAATTTCCTCCGATTTCAATTCGCTTCATTTTCTTCAAATTCAAAAAGATATTCCAAACTATGTTCTGGAAAAAAAGTTTTCTTAATTTCAAAAGCTTCATCATAATAAAAACGAAATTTACCATTTATTTTGTCGCTCACTGTTGCGTGGCGAAGTTTCAGATGCGAAGAAATTTGTGTAATCATAATTCTTTTTCTCGCCATCTCTGCACGCAAATTCGGATACATTTACTCACCACCTGTTTTTTGTACGATATTGCGTTCATTTCCATTTAAATATAAACTCAATTTCGTATTTAGTCAACAAAAAAACGTATTTAAATACTCAATTTCGTATGCTTTTCTATTTACTAACAATTTTAGTTAGGTTATGATATATACAGAAATACGCAATATCGTATACATTTTAATAAGAAAGATGGTGAAAGTAATGAAAAAAGCAGAGGTTGTAACACGCTTAATAAAAGAAGCTGGCTATAGTAAAAGAGCCTTCGCCGAAAAAATAGGTCTCCCCCCCACAACACTGCAATCCATGTTATCAAGAGGGATTGGTAAAGCATCTGTTGATAATGTCATAAAAGTTTGTAAGGGATTAGGAATCACTACTGATGATTTAGAAAGACTCGCAACTCAAGAGGACAATACTGTTAAAGAAGAAGTTTCTATTTATGAAACCATCCAAAACGATCAATCAAACATTATTTACATTCCTATCATTGGTTCTGTAGCAGCCGGTACACCCATACTCGCTGAAGAAAATATCGAAGGCTATTTACCCATGCTAAGTACATTTTTAAACAAGCGTAAAAAGTATTTTTATCTTACTGTAAAAGGCACTAGCATGAATCTCGAATTCCCTGATGGTTCTTATGTTTTAGTAGAGGAAACTCCTTATGTTGAAAACGGACAAATTGCTGTTGTAAAAGTCAATGGTTATGATGCTACCGTGAAAAAGATTTCAAAATCCGGAAGCATCATTACTTTAATACCATTGAGTAATGACCCTATCCACGAACCAAAAACTTACGACCTTTCAGCTGAAGATGTAAAAATAATTGGTCGCGTTGTACAGGCAGTAAAGAATTATTAAGTTTTAGCACAAGTGATTAAAAAAGATAAAATCAATTCTTTTGAAAAGATTTTCTTAGTAACATGATTCAAAATAACCAAAAACAATCCATTATCTAGTAGTTAACATATCCAATAACTTCACTAAAAAAGCCCTGATACCGTAGTATCAAGGCTTTTTCATTTCACAAATTATATAAAACTTACATTTATCTGATAATGTTTTTCTATGATATCACTACTTGTTATTAATTATTGGCTTTTATGTGGCTGTTTTTCATTTTGCAACCACATAAAATTGTAATAATAGGGAATTAAAAAACCCTTGATACGAGTTGTATCAAGGGTTCAAGCCTCTTAGTAAAGAGACATATATTGATCGCGTTCCCATTGGTGAACTTGTGTTCTAAAAATATCCCACTCAATCTCTTTCGCTTCGATGAAGTGCTCAAGTAAGTGTTCTCCTAGTGCACCGCATACTACTTCATTAGATTGTAATGTAACTAATGCTTGCGCTAATGTTGCTGGTAAGTCAACGATACCTGCTTCTTCGCGCTCTTCTTTTGTCATTACATAGATGTTACGATCTACTGCTGCTGGTGGAGTTAATTTGTTTTTAATTCCATCAAGACCTGCAGCTAATAATGTAGCCATTACTAAATATGGGTTTGCAGCTGGGTCAACACTACGTACTTCTACGCGTGTACTAATACCACGAGATGCAGGGATACGTACTAACGGGCTACGGTTTTGTGCAGACCATGCTACGTAACAAGGTGCTTCATATCCAGGTACTAGACGTTTGTATGAGTTTACAGTTGGGTTTGCTATCGCTGTAAATGCTGGTGCATGTTTTAAAATACCTGCGATGAAGTGACGAGCATCATCACTTAATTGTAAGTCACCGTTTGCATCAAAGAATACGTTCTCACCATTTTTAAATAATGATAAGTTACAGTGCATACCTGAACCGTTCACACCGTATAGTGGTTTTGGCATAAACGTTGCGTGTAAACCATGTTTACGAGCAATTGTTTTTACAACAAGTTTGAATGTTTGAATGTCATCACATGAGCGAATTGCATTTGCATATTTAAAGTCAATTTCGTGCTGTCCTGGAGCAACCTCATGGTGAGATGCTTCAATTTCAAAACCCATTTCTTCAAGTTCAAGAACGATATCACGACGACAGTTTTCCCCTAGATCCATCGGCGCAAGGTCGAAGTATCCACCGTTATCGTTTAGTTCTAATGTTGGATTTCCTTTTTCATCCACCTTAAATAGGAAGAATTCTGGCTCTGGTCCAAGATTGAAGTCTGAAAATCCTAAAGCTTCCATTTCTTTTAACACACGTTTTAAGTTGTTACGTGGGTCTCCATCAAATGGAGTGCCATCTGCATTGTAAATATCACAGATTAGTCGAGCTACTTTACCTTTTTCAGCTGTCCAAGGGAAAATTACCCAAGTGTCTAAATCAGGATATAAATACATATCAGACTCTTCAATACGTACGAAACCTTCAATCGAAGATCCATCAAACATCATTTTGTTATCAAGAGCTTTCGTTAATTGTCTCACTGGAATCTCTACGTTTTTAATTACCCCTAAAAGGTCCGTAAATTGTAAACGGATATACTTTACATTCTCTTCTTTCGCCAAACGGAAAATATCTTCTTTTGTGTATCTAGACATTATAAATTCCTCCTTAGTCCCTCTAATCGCCTTCAGAATCAGTTATCTTTAGTGAAAAAATCTTGAAATGTCACCTTGTCGCAATGAAGTTCGATTGAATCTACCTGTATGTTGTAGTTCATCTCGAAGTATTTTGCGAAGCTCAGTTTTTGAAATTTCTTTCGTTTCTTCTTTTACTTTCACTGCTTCTGTTTGATTTTCTTTCATTAGTAACACTTGTTTAATACCAGCCATATTCAGGCCTTGATCTAACAAATCTTTAATTTCTAACAACTTATCTACATCGTTAAATGAAAACAATCTACGATTCCCCTTTGTACGGGTTGGAGAAACAAGATTATGCTCTTCATAGTAGCGAATTTGACGTGCAGACAATTGTGTTAAATCCATAACAATACCAATTGGAAACAGCGGGGCAGAACGTCTATCTTCTTTCATTTTTCAGTTCCTCCTTCGCCTTAACTGCTTCTCATTTTATAACATGTTATGTTTAGTGTCAATAGATGTTAGCTTTTCTTACATGATTTTTTTATAAATTTTTTCATTCTTTTTTCTAATCGCATAAATCGTTACTTTTATACGAAAAAAGCTGCCGATATCGACAGCTCCCCATTAAGAAATTGTTAATAAATTCTTTTCAATCAATTCGTCAATTGCAGAACAAATCGCAATTTTAACATGCGAATACGTTAAGCCACCTTGCACATATGCAACATACGGTGGTCTAATTGGACCATCAGCAGACAATTCAATACTTGCACCTTGAATAAATGTTCCCGCCGCCATGATTACATCATCTTCATAACCTGGCATATAGTTTGCATACGGAGTAAAATGCGAATTAATTGGAGATGCATATTGAATCGCTTGGCAGAAGGCAATCATACGGTCTTTATCATCAAATTGAACAGATTGAATTAAGTCTGTTCTTGGCGCATTCCACGCTGGTGACGTGTTCATTCCTAACTTTTCTAAAAACGCAGCTGTAAAAATTGCACCTTTCAGCGCTTGTCCTGCAACATGTGGCGCTAAGAAGAACCCTTGATACATTTCTTGCAGACTGTATAAAGACGCTCCAGCTTCCGCACCAATTCCCGGAGATGTTAAACGATATGCACACGCTTCAACATACTGTTCTTTCCCGACAATATAACCGCCAGTTTTAACAATTCCGCCGCCCGGGTTTTTAATAAGCGAACCCGCCATTAAATCTGCACCAACATGACATGGCTCTTGCTCTTCAATAAACTCACCATAACAGTTATCTACAAACACAACAACATCAGGTTTAATTTCTTTAACAAACGCGATCATCTCTTTAATTTGAGAAATAGTAAACGATGGACGAGTAGCATAACCTTTCGAACGCTGAATACCGATCATTTTCGTATTACTATGAATCGCTGCTGCAACAGCTTCAAAATCAACAAGCCCACCTTCAGTTAGCGGAACTGCATTGTAACCAATATTATATTCTTTAAATGAACCTACACCTTTCCCACGCACGCCAACGATTTCCTCTAACGTATCATACGGTTTTCCAGTGATGTACAATAACTCATCTCCTGGACGTAAAATACCGAATAACGCTGTAGAAATAGCGTGAGTACCTGAAATAATTTGCGGACGAACAAGTCCAGCTTCCGCTCCAAACACATCAGCATACACTTTTTCTAACGTATCACGGCCAATATCATCATAACCATAACCTGTCGTCGGGATAAAATGCGAGTCACTAATTTTATGTTTACGAAAACTTTCTAATACACGAAACTGATTACTTTCAATTACTTCATCCGCACGTTTATGTACTTCTGTAATCTGACTCTCTACTTCTTTTACGATTGGAGCAATTTTTTCTCCATTTTTCAAACGATCAAACATTTTTATTTTCTCCTTCTTCCACTAAAAATCTCTTTAATTGCACATTAAGCGATGAATGAGTAAAAATATACCCTGCACAATCATATACAAATTTATCTTCCAGAAACTCCATCTTTGCTAATAGCGTTTCCGTCTTTAAAAGCGTTAATAACTTACCTTCACTCGGAGGGATTTCTACTCGATAACGATCCATTTCTTTCTTCATTTTCATTTCTATCGCTTCTTTTATACGCAATACATCACTTTCTTCAAAAGCACTAGTCATTAAGAAATCACTTTTCGGAAACGGAATAAAGTTTTGATGTAATTCATCTTTTTTATTATATAACGTAATAATAGGAATATGATTAATTTCAAGTTCTGATAATAATCGTTTTACTGTTTTTTCATGCCCTATGTAGTTAGGATCCGCAGAATCAACTACATGTAAAATGACATCTGCTTCCCCCGCTTCTTCCAGTGTCGAACGAAAAGCAGCGATTAATGAAGTGGGTAAATCTTGTATAAAACCAACAGTATCGGTTAGTAATACTGTATAACCAGAAGGTAACGGCATCTTCCTCGTCGTTGGGTCTAATGTTGCAAACAGAAGGTTTTCTTCAAACGTATCAGCTTCCGTTAATCTATTAAACAGTGTCGATTTCCCTGCATTTGTATACCCTATTAACGAAACTTGAAATACTTTATTATCTTTTCTTCTCTCACGATATCTTTTTCGATGTTCCACAACAACTGCAAGTTGTTTCTTTATTTCATCAATACGGGATCGAATATGACGACGATCCGTCTCTAATTTCGTCTCACCCGGTCCTCTCGTTCCAATACCACCACCAAGACGCGATAAGGACAATCCTTGCCCCATAAGACGCGGCATTGTATATTGCAACTGAGCTAATTCTACTTGAAGCTTACCTTCCCTCGACTTCGCACGTTGCGCAAAAATATCCAGTATTAGTTGCGTTCGATCAATTACTCTCGCATCTAATACTGAGGATAAATTCCGAATTTGACTCGGCGTTAATTCATTATTAAATACAATAACATCCGGCTCTAATTCTTCAGTTAACATTGTAAGCTCTTCTAATTTCCCTTTACCTATGTAAGTTGCCGGATGAAACTTTGGTCGTTTTTGCGTTGTTGACACTAACAATTCTGCTCGTGCAGTCTTCGCTAGTGATGCAAGCTCTTTCATGGAATGCATAAATTTTTCATCATCATCTTGTGGCAATTGACAGCCTACTAATATGACTTTTTCTTTTTCTTCCATCAAATATGTTCACTCATCCTTTTCGAAATTTAAACCTTCTAATATAATAGCAGAGGAAGCACATTTCATCTAGTTAGCGGGGGAGAAAATTCATGGCATGGGAGATTTTTAGCATCATAGGCACAATCGCTTTCGCACTAAGCGGAGCCATTGTTGCAATGGAAGAGGATTATGATATTTTCGGGGTGTATATTTTAGGAATGGCAACCGCATTTGGGGGAGGTGCCCTTCGTAATTTATTAATCGGTTATCCGATTGTCGCGTTTTGGCAACAAGACATGTTATTCCAAATCGCACTTTTATCAATGACTATTATTTTTCTTTTTCCAAATAAGTTAATTAGACATTGGAAAAAGTGGGAAAATATCACTGACGCTATCGGCTTATCAGCATTTGCTGTACAAGGAGCATTATATGCCCAAAAATTAAATTTACCAATTAGCGCCACAATTGTAGCAGCTGTTTTAACTGGTATCGGCGGCGGTATCATTCGCGATCTTTTAGCCCGCAGAAAACCTCTCGTTCTTCGAGCTGAAGTATATGCCTTTTGGACAATTTTAGCAGGTTTCTTAATTGGCGCTCAAATTATTGTTAGCGATTGGGCTCTTTACATTTTATTCATTTTAATTGTTTGCTTCCGCATGGTTTCTATTCATTACAAATGGCATTTACCGCACAGACGTATCGAAACGAAAGAACGTTCAATGCATAAATAGCAATCTAACCTCTTTACATATCGTAAAGAGGTTTTTCTTTTCTAACGATTTTTTCTTTATATAATGTTTATACTAATTTTTAAAGTGAGGTGAATACACATGACAAACCACGTTAATAAAGGAGCTCAAAAAAGCTCAGTAAATCAATTCGGGCACGATCCTAATTCAGCACACGAAAAGAGCGCTAAAATGGAACACTTCCATAAAGCACACCAAGAAAAAGCAAAAAAAGAGTAAACGAACTTATACACAAAATCGACGCACAGTTTATGTACTGTGCGTCTCCTCTTCGAGCATCAAATCCATACTCGATATTCCAATTAAATCATTTTTATCATAGGCATCTTCTTGCAACAACCGCATCGCCTGTGTACGAATTGATTTTTCAACAATATTCCGTACATACCGCCCATTACTAAACGATGTAATTTGCGACGAATACTTTACAGCATGTAAATGATCCCTAAATTTCCATTCAGCCTCTTTCGATAACTGATATTCACGCTCTTCATACATTCTTTTCCCAATTTCCAACAACTGATTTACCGAGTAATCCGCAAATTCAATAATAAATGGAAAACGAGATTGCAGCCCTGGATTTAATGAAAGAAAGTGATTCATCTCTCTTGAATATCCAGCTAAAATCAATACAAAACCATGTTGTTTATCTTCCATATGTTTTACAAGCGTATCAATTGCTTCTTTTCCAAAGTCCTTCTCTCCTCCTCGAGCTAAAGAATACGCCTCATCAATAAACAAAATACCTCCCATTGCTTTTTTTATTAAGTCTCTTGTTTTTTGGGCTGTATGGCCGATGTACTCTCCTACAAGATCAGCACGTTCAGCTTCAACCAAGTGGCCTTTCGATAGAATATTCATCTCAAACAGCAATTTTCCTATCATTCTAGCAACTGTTGTCTTCCCTGTACCTGGATTCCCTTTAAACAGCATATGAAGTACTTGCTTCTCTGACTTCAATCCCTTCTCTTGTCTTTTTTTATTCACATAAATCCAAGCATATATTTCTTTTATTATCTTTTTTATATCATCCATCCCAACAAGCTTCCCCATCTCTTCTTCAATTCTCTGCAGCATTTCATGTTTAATTGTAGTTTCATTTGAAATTACCGTTTTATTTTCTGCGGCTGGCAAAGAAATTTTCTTTCGATGGTTTAACACAATATTAATTTGATTATTGTTCTTCTTTCGCATCGATTGTTCCATACAATCACCTCATTTTATCCACTCACCAAATATTATTATTCCTGTCCCCCTTGTAAATGCCTATTTTCAGAAAAGTTTGCTATAATATAAGAAATAATTAAGGTGGTGGGACTATGGAGACAACGGAATTCCATGATACAATACAAGCCTTTTCTATTTTTTTATTGAATAAAGGCCGAAAACCCTCAACTATTAAACGTTATGTTTATGACGTTGAAGACTTCGGACATTGGTTAGAAAAAAACAAAAAGCTCCCTTCCAGTAATATATGGGCTACACTTTGTACAAAAGACTACGAAGATTACTTTTCCGATTTAAAAACGAATCGACATTACTCAGAAAAAACGATGCATCGTGTATTTATTGTACTAAATAGAATGCATCATTTTCTAAACATTCCTAATCCATTGAAAAATATGGAGATATCTATTCAACCAGACCGTACACTTCGTAACGAAGATTTCATTTCACCTGATGAAGAAAAAAGGTTAAAGTATATAGTCACTTCATTAGAAGGACTTTCAGAAAAACAACTTCCTGTGCGCCCCTTATTAATGGATCGCAATATTGCTATTTTAAATCTATTGATTGACTACGGTTTATCCTTACAGGAACTTACAGCATTAACAATGCATCACGTTCACTTTGAAACTAACACATTATCAATCCCAGCAACCGCAGGTGTAGAAAGAACAATTACATTAGCAAAAGAAGACAAAAAACAACTATATAATTATTACAAAAGCATCCCGGAACCAGTTCGTCCCAAATACCATAGTGATGATCCATTATTTGTCGCATTCGATTTTAACCGTGGAACATACAGATGGGTATATGAAAATGATGCACCAAAGGCATTAACGGAAATTGCTATACAAAAAATGATTCGCCTCGAAGTGGCTAGAGCCAATTTACGTAAAGGAATTTCAGGACAACATTTTCGTAACACCTATATTTTAAACTTAATAAAAAAAGAAACTCCTGAATCAGAAATTATAAAACTCGCTGGATTCAAATCAAAAATTTCATTAAAGCGATATTATCAATACGCAGAAAATAGAAAAAACGCCTTATTGTAAGGCGTTTTTTCTATTTTTTCTTTAAACAAACGATTTTACTATGACCATTTAACTAATTTCTGCATCTACTATGATGAGTTTCGTTCACATTTTCGTGAGAAAGGAGAGATTTAATGTCTCGTTATAACGACAATCAAAACAAATTCTCCAAACCATGCTTTCCAAGTAGCGCTGGACGAATACCAAATACTCCATCAATCCCAATTACTAAAGCTCAACTTAGAACATTTCGTGCGATTATTATTGATTTAACAAAAATAATCCCAACACTTTTTGCAAATCCATCTCCCCAAAATATTGAAGATCTAATCGATACATTGAACCTACTAAGTAAATTTATTTGTTCACTAGACGCTACTTCCTCCCTGAAAGCACAAGGGTTAGCTATTATTAAAAACTTAATAACTATATTAAGAAATCCAACCTTTGTAGCAAGCGCTGTATTTATTGAGCTTCAAAATCTCATTAACTATTTACTATACATTACAAAATTATTCCGAATTGACCCTTGCACACTTCAAGAGCTCCTTAAATTAATAGCAGCATTACAAACTGCTCTAGTTAATTCTGCTTCGTTTATTCAAGGGCCTACCGGACCTACTGGACCAGCAGGCGCTACTGGTGCCACTGGACCTCAAGGTAACACGGGTGCTACTGGCGCTACCGGTGCCACTGGACCTCGAGGTAACACGGGCGCTACCGGCGCTACTGGACC
>NZ_FNDM01000020.1:4916-5155 GCF_900100505.1 Bacillus sp. cl96 | reverse complement strand
ACTGGACCTCAAGGTGCTCAAGGTAACACAGGTGCTACTGGTGCTACCGGCGCTACTGGTGCTACTGGACCTCAAGGTGTTCAAGGTAACACAGGTGCTACCGGTGCCACTGGCGCTACTGGTATAGGAGTTACCGGACCTACCGGACCTTCTGGCGGGCCTCCTGGACCTACTGGACCTCAGGGACCTCAAGGTAACACAGGTGCTACCGGCGCTACTGGACCTCAAGGTGCTCAAGG
>NZ_FNDM01000020.1:0-3884 GCF_900100505.1 Bacillus sp. cl96 | reverse complement strand
AACACAGGTGCTACTGGCGCTACTGGACCTCAAGGCGTTCAAGGACCAACGGGTGCTACCGGCGCTACTGGCATAGGAGTTACTGGACCTACTGGACCTTCTGGTGGACCTACCGGACCTACTGGGCCTACTGGACCTAGCTTCCCTATAGCAACAATTGTTGTAACAAACAATATTCAGCAAACAGTACTGCAATTTAATAACTTTATTTTTAGTACTGCAATTAACGTAAACAATATTATCTTCAACGGCACAGATACAGTTACTGTTATTAACGGTGGTATTTATGTAATTAGCGTATCCATTTCTACAACTGCGCCAGGATGCGCTCCACTCGGAGTAGGAATTTCAATTAATGGAGCAGTCGCAACTGATAATTTCTCTTCAAATTTAATAGGCGACTCACTTTCATTTACTACAATCGAAACATTAGCAGCTGGTGCAAGAATTTCTGTTCAATCTACTCTTAATGAGATTACGATCCCTGCGACAGGAAATACTAACATCCGCCTTACTGTATTTAGAATCGCTTAAATTTCATGATATATTGTTTATGACAAATAAAAAAAGAGCGAGGAAACTCGCTCTTTTGTTGTTATGTACAATAATTCATTACTATTCTAATTCAATTGAAACATTTTTTTGTGGTACAAATGTGGAGATTGCATGTTTATAAATAAGCTGCTGCTTACCTTCTGTTTCCAGCAGGACTGTAAAATTATCAAATCCTTTAATTAGTCCACGAAGCTGGAAACCATTTAATAAGTACAGCGTAACAAACGTATTTTCTTTACGGAGTTGATTTAAAAACTGATCTTGAATATTGATTGATTGCTTCATGTCGAATCCTCCTCTTTTTCTCTACTTACTATTATTCGACTTTACTTGTAACTTTCCTTCTATGTATCGTAAAATTTCTGACGTTTTTTCACCGTCTGTAACATCAAACCACGTGACATCCATTTTATTACGGAACCACGTTAATTGACGTTTTGCATAACGACGCGAATTCGTCTTTAATTGTGACACCGCATCTTCTAAAGAGGCTCGATTCTCAAAATAATCATAGATTTCTTTATATCCAATCGCTTGAATAGATTGACAATCTCGTATCCCTCTATTATACAGCCCTTCTACTTCCTCTAATAGGCCTTGTTCCATCATCAAATCCACTCGTAAGTTAATGCGATCGTATAGCATTTCTCGATCCATTGTCAAGCCAATTAATGAAACATCATAGAGTAACTCTTTTTCTTGTTTCTCAATTTGTTCACTCATTTTTTCACCCGTCGTGTGGAAAATTTCTAACGCCCGAATGACACGTCGTACATTATTTGCATGAATACGCTCCGCACTTTCTGGATCTACTTCTTGCAATTTTTCATGTACATATTCCACACCGCGTTCTAAAGCTAACTTTTCCATTTGCTCTCGGTATATCACATCACCAGCATCATCTGTAAACTGATAATCGAATAAAACAGATTGTATATAAAGACCGGTCCCACCAACTATAATTGGTAATTTACCACGTTCTGTAATTTCTCGAATATGCTTGCGAACACGTTCTTGAAATTCCGCGACAGAAAATGAATCTTCCGGATTTTTTATATCGATCATATAATGTGGAATTCCGTCCATCTCTGCTTTTGTTACCTTTGCGGTTCCAATATCCATCGTTCGATAGATCTGCATGGAATCACCACTAATAATTTCACCGTTCAACGCTTTGGCAAGATCGATACTTAACTTCGTCTTTCCAACAGCAGTTGGTCCAATGATGACAGCAACTTTTTCACGTTGCACTTCTCCCATATCATTCAACTCTCTTTATGTAATATACTCCATCTATTGATTATACCCAATCTTACCAATTTTAACGGCATGATTGCAAGTTCTTTCATTTCGGTACATGAAATTATACAGAAAAAAGAACATAGTTTGTCCAATTCTGCATATACATGATAAAAATAGTTTCGAGAGGATGAGTTAACTATGAAACAATCCACCATCAATTTTTCATCTTTGACAAAAGACCTCATTTTAGCCACTTCTACAAAAGAACAAAATTGTTCACAAGAGGAATTATACTTCGCCCTAAATTGTTTACTACGGGCTTTTCATTCTACTCTCCATGAAACAACATTACATCCAGAAAATAAAAATACAGAATATATACAAACGCAATTTTGCAGTGCATATAAAATTATTACAGGTAAAACTATTTATCCATTTCAATAATCCATAAAAAGCGGCTGCTTACATAGTTTCAAGCAACCGCTTTTTATATTAATATCGATAACCTATTGTATAACTTTCACTTTTACAGATTTGCGCCCCCAGCTATTAGCACTACCATCTGAACCGACTAATACATCAATACGATTTCCTTTAATCGCACCACCGGTGTCTCCAGCAATCGCTTCTCCATATCCTTCTACCCATACTTTTGATCCAAGCGGAATTACTTTCGGATCAACAGCAATTACTTTCATATTTGGATTTGCTGTTAAATCATGCCCCATTGCAGTTAATACACGACCACCATACGAACCATTCTCACTCGGATCTGCTGTATATGCCGTTGCTTCTACTGTAATTTCACGACCACCAGTAGGCGCACTTGTTTCAGTAGATTTTGCAACTGGTTTTGCAGCCGGTTTTTCTTTTACCACAGGTTTACTTGATTCTACATTCTTAATAGAATCGTTACTCTTAACAGACTCTTTATTCTTAACTACTGTATTATTTTTAACTGGCGTATTTGTTCTAGCTGGCGCTTCTTCTTGAGCTACAACCTCTTTCTTTTCGATTACAGGTGCTGTTCCTGTTAAAAATGGCACGTGAACATATCCAACTTTTCCATTGTAGTCGAATTGTAACCATTCATTTTGAACTTGATTCGTCGTTTCAATCACATCATTTTTATTAAGTTTACCTAAAATTTCAGAATCAGTATTCGCTCCAGCACGAACATTTAATACGCCCGCCGTTACATAATATGTGCTCTTTGTAAAATCGGCACTTACAAACGCTTCCTTACCGTTCAACTTAATTTTTGTCCATCCATTTTCTGTATTTATAACATCTAGTGTATTCCCACTGAACACTTTACCTACAAGCTTTGACTCTACATTTGGGTTTTCTCTAACATTTAATACGTCTGTTGTTACAATTGTTTCCGCTTTAGCAGAACCCGCAAAAATCCCAAGACCAAAAACTGCTGCTGTTGCTATACCTAATAATTTTTTCATGAATAGCCTCCATTTGCTTTGTTTTCGTATTTTCATTATAGCAACAGATTTTTAGAATTTTTAGAAATCACACAATTACAAAGCATTCGTAATATACGATTAACGAGTTGTAACATAAATTTCCATATTAATAAAATGCATTTCTAATACAATCTCCAGTGGTTTTCATATATTTTTCATATACGAGCACAAGAACTTTTTTCCAGAAAAAATTACAGTGTTACTTTTTTGTTACAAAAAATTCACAATTCGTTACATCTTTTACCAAAAAACATCAATATTCAATTGTTAACCTATTTTTTTGTAATAAAAAGAGAGCAGCTACTTGAAGTGACCCCTAAAAGTTAGACACGGTTATTTCATTAGGCAGCTTGATAAAAGTGAGTCCGGTATTGTACCGGGCTCATTTTTAATTTCGCCTTAATCCGTTTCGTATTATAATAATCTATATATTTTTCTAATTCTATTTTAAAGTGCTCTACATTTTCAAATTCTTTTATGTAGAGGAACTCCGACTTCATAATCCCAAAGAAATTTTCTATTACTGCGTTGTCGTAACAGTTGCCTTTTCGAGACATACTCTGGACGATAGCTCTTGATTCAAGTGTCCGGACGTACTGTCTCATTTGA
>NZ_FNDM01000021.1:0-48596 GCF_900100505.1 Bacillus sp. cl96 | reverse complement strand
CTCTCTAGCGCCGATGGTAGTTGGGACCTTGTCCCTGTGAGAGTAGGACGTCGCCAAGCAACTAAAAACACAAGTCATTTGACTTGTGTTTTTTTGTATTGTTAAAAAGAATGGGAAAGAAGTAATGGAAATACAAACACGTTGCCCAAGAGTTAATCATATTATATAAAAGATGGGTGTATATTTTTCTGTAAATTGTTAAGGATTAGAAGTATAAAATAGGTTCACTTAAATAGGGAGGGAAGATTATGAAATTACAAAGTGAAGTTTGTATTGTTTGTGAGACAAAAAGAAAAGAAGGTATATATGTTTATAATAATTTAATATGCCATGAATGTGAAAAGGATATGGTGAATACAGAGACAGATGATCCGAAATATATATATTATTTAAAGCAGCTTCGAAAATTAGAAGTATCATATTTTTAAATAGGCATATGCCTATTATTTTTTTTGTTCTGTATAATAGATAGAGAATGAATAATAAGGAAGAGATGTAGATGAATCAAAATCGTATGCCTTTATATGAGGCGTTAATAGAGTTTAAAGAAAGAGGGCCGTTATCCTTTCATGTTCCTGGTCATAAGAATGGTTTAAACTTCCCTCAGGAGGCAATAAGAGAGTTTAAAGGTATTCTATCTATTGATGTAACTGAATTAGCAGGACTAGATGATTTGCATAGTCCGTTTGAATGTATAGATGAGGCACAACAATTATTGGCTGAAGTTTATAATACAAAGAGAAGTTATTTTTTAATTAATGGTTCAACAGTCGGGAACTTAGCAATGATTTTGTCTTGTTGCGGGGAACATGATATTGTTCTTGTACAAAGAAATTGTCATAAATCAATTATTAATGGTTTAAAACTTGCGGGAGCAAATCCCATTTTTTTAGATCCATGGATTGATGAAGCTTATAACGTACCAGTGGGAGTTCGTAATGAAATTATTAAGAACGCAATTGGAAAGTATCCAAATGCGAAAGCACTTATTTTAACGCATCCTAATTATTATGGTATGGGGATGGATTTAGAGGCAAGCATCGCTTTTGCACATGCACATAAAATCCCTGTTTTGGTAGATGAGGCACATGGGGCACATCTATGTTTGGGAGAACCATTTCCGAAGTCAGCATTAACATATGGTGCAGATATTGTAGTTCATTCTGCACATAAAACATTACCCGCAATGACAATGGGTTCCTATTTACATATAAATAGTCATTTAGTAGACGAAGATAAGGTTACTACTTATTTAAGTATGCTACAATCTAGTAGTCCATCGTATCCAATTATGGCTTCCTTGGATATAGCACGCTTTACAATGGCGCGTATAAAAGAAGAAGGTCACAGTGAAATTGTTGAGTTTTTACGAAGATTTAAGGAACAATTACGTTCTATTCCCCAAATCGCCATTTTAGAATATCCGTTGCAAGATGAGTTAAAGGTCACCGTACAAACTCGTTGTCAGTTATCAGGGTACGAATTACAGTCTGTATTTGAAAAGGTCGGTATATATACAGAGATGGCTGATCCGTACAATGTCCTATTTATTTTACCCTTACAAGTAAATGAGGGATATATGAAGGTTATAGAGATGATCCGAGTAGCATTGCAACATTATGAGGTGAAAGACAAGAGGGAATCTATTCGTTATACTTATAATGGTGAATTCTCTCTTTTACCGTATACGTATAAACAACTAGACGGATATGAAACAAAGATAGTATCTATAGAAGAGGCTGTTGGAATGATAGCGGCGGAAATGGTGATTCCGTATCCACCTGGAATTCCATTAATTATGTATGGAGAGAGAATTACTTCAGAGCATAAAGAGCAAATTATGTATTTAGAAAGAGCAGGAGCTCGTTTTCAAGGTAATACGAAATATATGAAAGTGTATGATATAGAAAGTAGGTTTTAGGATGAAGGGATTATTTGTAACAATTGAGGGCCCAGAAGGTTCAGGTAAAACAACGTTAATTAAAAGCTTATTGCCATATTTTGAACAAAAAGCACAGAAGGTAATGGCGACAAGGGAACCAGGCGGTATTGCAATTTCTGAGGACATTAGGACGATTTTACATAAACAAGAATATACGATGATGGAAGCACGTACAGAAGCGCTTCTTTATGCTGCTGCGCGCAGACAACATTTAGTAGAAAAAGTTATGCCAGCACTTAATGAGGACTACCTCGTGTTATGTGATCGTTTTATAGATAGCTCTTTAGCATACCAAGGCTATGCAAGAGGATTGGGTATGGATAAGATATTTGAAATAAATCGTTTCGCAACAGAGGACTGTATGCCTAGTTTAACAATTTATCTAGACATTGAGCCTGAGGTTGGTTTGGCTCGGATTGAAAAAGATGCAGGACGTGAAGTAAATCGACTAGATATGGAAGATATCTCTTTCCATAAACGTGTGCGCGAAGGGTATTTACAAGTTGTAGAACGTTTCTCGGATCGTATTGTATTGGTAAATGCTGATCAACCGATGGAAAAACTTATAGAAGAAGTTGTTCAGATTATAGAAGATAAATTGTTATAATAGAAGGAAAGAATGAAATAAGTGAGGTATGCATTATGACGAAGACGTGGGAGCAGCTTTCTGCTATACAACCCATCGGTGTAAAAATGTTGATGAATAGCATTGCAAAAGAGCGTATATCCCACGCTTACTTGTTAGAGGGAGGGAAAGGGACAGGAAAGTTTGCGACAGCAATTCAAATGGCAAAGAGTTTTCTCTGTTCTGAGCGGAATGGAGTAGAGCCCTGCCATGTATGTACAAACTGTAAGCGAATTGATTCAGGTAACCACCCTAACTTACATATTGTAAAACCAGACGGATTATCTATTAAGAAGCAGCAAATTCATGATTTACAAGAAGAGTTTTCCAAAACAGGATTAGAGGCAAATAAAAAAATATATATTATTGAGCACGCAGATCGTATGACAGCAAATGCGGCAAATACACTTTTGAAATTTTTAGAAGAACCAAGTAGTGATACAACTGCTATTTTACTTACTGAACAAAGTCATCAAATTTTAAATACGATTTTATCTCGCTGCCAAGTTGTTACGTTTAGACCGTTACCTACGGAATCTTTAATTAGAAGATTACAGGATGAAGGGATTACAGCATCTTTATCGACACTTGCTGCTCAACTTACAAATAGTTTTGATGAAGCTTTAGCTTTATGTAGTGATGAATGGTTTGCACAAGCACGAGCTTTAGTGATAAAATTATGTGAAGCGCTCGAAAAAGATAAAACCTCTATTTTTTTTGTACAAGAAAAATGGGGAAAACACTTTGGAGAGAAAGAACAATTACAGCAAGGTTTAGATATGTTACTCCTTATTTATAAGGATTTATTATATGTTCAACTTGGAGAAGAAGATCGTCTTGTTTTTCATGAGCAGAAAGAGATGTTTGAATCGTTTTCCTATGCTCAGAAGCGCATTGTATCAGCTCTCTTTAATATATTAGAGGCAAAAAATAGAATCAACGCTAATGTAAATGCGCAGCTTGTGTTCGAACAGTTAGTGTTGCGGTTGCAGGAGGGATGACCGTTTTGTATGATGTAGTAGGTGTTCGCTTTAAGAAGGCCGGAAAGGTATATTACTTTGATCCAAACCAGTTCGATATCTCTGAAAATGAGTTTGTCATTGTAGAAACGGTAAGAGGTATTGAATACGGAAAAGTAGTTATTACCAAAAAACAAGTTGATGAAAACGACGTTGTATTACCGCTAAAAAAGGTTATTCGTATTGCAAATGAAAATGATCGTACCATTGTTGAAGAGAACAAACATGCTGCCAAAGAAGCATATCAAGTCTGTCAACAAAAGGTAGTAGAGCATAATCTTGATATGAAACTTGTAGATGTAGAGTATACATTCGATCGTAATAAGATTATTTTCTATTTTACTGCGGATGGTCGGATCGATTTCCGCGAACTAGTGAAGGACTTAGCCGCAATTTTTAGAACAAGAATTGAACTAAGACAAATTGGTGTTCGTGATGAAGCGAAGATGCTAGGTGGTATTGGTCCATGTGGTCGTATGCTTTGTTGTTCTACTTTTTTAGGGGATTTTGAACCTGTATCCATTAAAATGGCAAAGGATCAAAATTTATCATTAAATCCTGCAAAAATCTCTGGTTTATGTGGTCGCTTAATGTGTTGCTTAAAATATGAGAATGATGAATATGAGGCAGCAAAGGAACAACTTCCTGATTTAGATCAACGTATACAAACCCCGCATGGTACTGGCCGTGTTATCGGATTAAATATTTTAGAAAGATTAATTCAAGTGGAACTAGTAGACAAGGAACGGATAGTAGAATATACGTTAGATGAGTTAGTGAATAAAGGGGTCGTTTCGAGTCAAACCACAGATTAATGAGGTGGGTGCTTGTGGAGAAAAAAGATATTTTTGAATCGGTTTCTAGTATGGAAGAGCAAATTGGACATTTATATAAACAGTTGGGAGAGTTAAAACAGCATCTTGCAGAGTTGTTGGAAGAAAACCAGCATATAAAAATGGAAAATAACAATTTGCGACACCGTTTTGAAGAAGTGCAGAATAAAGAAAAACAAAAAACTCAAAAACGTAAAGAAGTGAAGCCGAAAACAGATATTGGTGAAGGCTATGACAATTTAGCGAGACTATATCAAGAAGGTTTTCATATTTGCAATCTACATTATGGAAGTGTACGTAAAGAGGGAGATTGTTTGTTCTGTCTTTCATTCTTAAATAAAAAGTGAAATTACCTTTCCAATTATAATTGGAAAGGTAATTTTTTATACATGAAATAGGGTAGGTTAAGGGTAAGAAAAGGAGCAGTATATGAATTTATATGAAGATGAACGTTTAGATTACTTATTAGCACAAGACATGAAGATTATACAAAGCCCATCAGTATTTAATTTTTCTTTAGATGCCGTTTTACTTGCAGATTTTGCATGGGTACCAATTCAAAAGGGGAATTTACTTGATTTGTGTACAGGTAACGCGGTTGTTCCCCTTCTATTAAGTACAAGAACAAAAGGAAATATTACTGGTGTGGAAATTCAAGAACGCTTATATGATATGGGAGTAAGAAGTGTTCAATACAATGGGTTGGAAGAAAGAATTCACCTCATACATGGAGATTTGAAAGATATGCCAGAGAAACTTGGACGTCATCAATATGATGTTGTTACATGTAATCCACCATATTTTCAAACACCTCAAACTTCAGAGAAAAATATGAATGAACATTTAGCGATAGCTCGTCATGAAATTATGTGTACATTAGAAGATGTTGTATCTGCAAGTAGTCAGTTAGTAAAACAAGGTGGGAAAGTAGCGTTTGTACATCGTCCAGGGCGATTACTAGACATTGTCACATTAATGCGTAAATATAAAATTGAACCAAAGCGTGTGCAATTTGTTTATCCTAAGGTTGGAAAAGAAGCAAATACATTGTTAATTGAAGGAATTAAGGATGGAAATGCAGATTTGAAAATTTTACCGCCTCTCGTTGTATATGAGAACAATAACGAATATACAAAGGAGCTACGTTCAATTTTATATGGAGAAGAATAAGCACTTTTTTTATGTGGTAGAGTGCTCTGATGGAAGTTATTATGCTGGATATACAAACTATATAGAAAAGAGAATTCAGACTCATAATAGCGGCAAAGGGGCTAAGTATACACGCGTCAGGCTTCCTGTCGTTTTAAAATATGTAGAGACCCACGATGATAAGCGTACAGCTATGCAAGCGGAGTATTACTTTAAGCAATTAACGAGAAAACAAAAAGAGGCATATATGCAAAAAGGAGAACGCTATGTGGCAACAAAAAAGCTTTCAACAAAATGAAAAGGGAGTTTTATATTTAGTACCAACTCCTATTGGAAATCTAGAAGATATGACATTTCGTGCAATCCGAATTTTAAAAGAAGTTGATTTAATTGCTGCTGAAGATACGAGACAAACGAAAAAACTTTGTAATTATTTTGAAATTGAAACACCTGTCACGAGTTATCATGAGCACAATAAAGAAGTAAGTGGGAAGAAACTATTAGAGAAATTAGAGGATGGAAAGAATGTAGCACTTGTTAGTGACGCTGGTATGCCGTGTATTTCTGATCCAGGTTACGATATTGTCGTTGAGGCAGTAGCTGAGCAATATCATGTAATTCCGCTTCCTGGAGCAAATGCAGCCCTTACAGCATTAATTGCATCCGGTCTTGAAACAAAGCAGTTTTATTTCTATGGTTTCTTGCAGAGAAACAAAAAGGAACGGAAGATGGAGTTAGAAAAGCTTCGTTATGTACAAACTACAATGATGTTTTATGAAGCACCTCATCGTTTAGATGATACTTTAATTTCGATGCAGGAAGTGTTGGGAAATAGAGAGATTGTATTATGTCGAGAGTTAACGAAAAAATTTGAGGAATTTATTCGAGGAACAATCGAAGAAGCAATTGAGTGGACGAAGCAAAATGAAGTACGTGGTGAGTTTTGTATTTTAGTAGCTGGTTCAACAGAAGAACCTGCTCCAGAAGAACAATGGTGGGAATCTCTTTCGGTATATGATCATATTGAATATTATATAAATGAAAAAAGTATGAATTCAAAAGAAGCGATTAAAACAGTCGCTAAAGATCGAGATTTGTCGAAAAGAGATGTATATCAAATCTATCATGTCGATAAAAAATAAGCTTCTCATAATTGAGAAGCTTATTTTGCTGTTTCGATATAATCTTGAAGTTCGTTTAAGATTTGCTCAGCGCCTTCTTTGCTTAAGATGATTTTACCTTCAGCTAAAGAAAGGTTACCGTCAGATACTTCACCAGTTACTTGGCAAGTCATGTTTGGTTTATATTTCTTTAAGATGATTTTTTCGTCATCAACATAGATTTCAAGAGCGTCCTTTTCTGCAATACCTAAAGTACGGCGTAATTCGATTGGAATTACTACACGACCTAATTCATCAACTTTACGAACAATACCAGTAGATTTCATAATTTTTTTCCTCCTAAATAAATAGTTTATAAGTTTCGAGTCTATTTTTAGATTCGTCATTTTTCGACAAAATACCCTATGGACATATGATACCAATCATTTACATTTCCGTCAATTCTTAAATTCTATATTTTTTAAAAAGATTTATAGATTTCTTATTTCTTATATATAATAGATTGAGAGGAAATTCCACAATTATTTACATTATTTTCTGAAAAAATAATAAATTAAAAGTGGATATTGTATATTTTTTTGAAATATGAGCAATAGATGATAAAGATATTGAGCATTAAGATCTAAATTGAAAATTAGGTTGGCGTAAAGAAGATAAGTTAGATTTGGGCTGCTCGTAAAAGCCCAATTAACGTAGGCTAATAATTAGTGGGGAGGAACAAAAACCCTACTGATTAAAGTTTCACTTTATATATGAGTTTTTGATATACTGTTTATAAATACATATGAGGTTATTCGGGAGGTCCAAAACAATGACAGAGGAAAATAAGTCCTTTTATATTACTACCCCAATTTATTATCCAAGTGGAAAATTACACATTGGACATGCTTATACGACAGTAGCAGGAGATGCGATGGCACGATATAAGCGTATGCAAGGTTATAATGTGCATTATTTAACAGGAACTGATGAACATGGACAGAAGATCCAAAAGAAAGCAGAAGAGTTAAATATTACGCCACAGGCATATGTTGATAACATTGTTGCAGGAATTAAAGAGCTTTGGGAGAAGATGGATATTTCTTATGATGATTTTATTCGTACAACTGAAGATCGTCATAAAGATGTTGTCGAAAAAATCTTTAAACAATTAGTAGATCAAGGTGACATTTATCTTGATGAATATGAAGGTTGGTATTCTGTACAAGATGAGACGTTCTATACAGAGCATCAATTAGTAGATCCAATTATGGAAGGCGACAAAGTAGTTGGAGGAAAAAGCCCAGATAGTGGTCATGATGTAGAACTTGTTCGTGAAGAATCTTATTTCTTTAGAATGGGTAAATATGTCGACAGACTATTAAAGTTCTATGAAGATAATCCACATTTCATTCAGCCGGAGTCTCGTAAAAATGAAATGATTAATAATTTTATTAAACCAGGATTAGAAGATTTAGCAGTTTCTCGTACTTCATTTGACTGGGGAGTTCGTGTTCCTGGTAACCCAAAACACGTTATTTACGTATGGGTTGACGCATTATCTAACTATATTACGGCGTTAGGTTATGGAACAGCAAATGAAGAGAAATATAAAAAATTCTGGCCTGCAGATGTGCATTTAGTTGGGAAAGAAATTGTTCGTTTCCATACAATTTATTGGCCGATAATTTTAATGGCATTAGATTTACCTCTTCCGAAGAAAGTCTTTGCTCATGGCTGGATTTTAATGAAGGATGGAAAGATGAGTAAGTCAAAAGGAAACGTAGTAGATCCAGTTACATTAATCGATCGTTACGGATTAGATGCATTACGTTATTACCTACTTCGTGAAGTTCCATTTGGATCTGATGGCGTATTTACACCAGAAGGATTTGTGGAGCGTATTAATTTCGACTTAGCAAATGACTTAGGTAATTTATTAAATCGTACAGTAGCTATGATTGATAAGTACTTTAACGGAGAAATCCCTGCATTTAAAGCAAATGTGACGGAATTTGATGAAACGTTAGTAGCGTTTGCACAAGATACTTTGAAAAAAGTAGAAGAAGCAATGGAGAATATGGAGTTCTCTGTAGCGTTAGGATCTATTTGGCAACTAGTTAGTCGTACGAATAAATATATTGATGAAACACAACCATGGGTATTAGCAAAAGATGAGAATGATCGTGAAAAGTTAGCCTCTGTAATGGCTCATTTAGCAGAAGTACTTCGTCAAACAGGTATTATGCTTATGCCATTCTTAACAGTAGCACCAAGCAAGATGTTTGCTCAGCTTGGCCTTACTGATGAAGCTCATAAATCTTGGGAAAGTCTATCTACAATTGGCTGCATTCCAGCTGGAACAAAAGTAGAAAAAGGAAACCCAATTTTCCCTCGTTTAGAAATGGAAGTGGAAGTAGAGTACATTAAAGAACAAATGAAAAGCTCTGCTCCTAAAGTAGAAGAGAAAAAAGAAGAAGAACCGAAGGCAGAAGAAATTACAATTGATGATTTCTTTAAAGTAGAATTACGCGTAGCTGAAGTACTATCTGCTGAACCTGTGAAAAAAGCAGACAAGCTGTTAAAAATTCAACTAGACTTAGGTACAGAAAAGCGTCAAGTTGTTTCTGGAATTGCAAAATTCTATTCGCCGGAAGACTTAAAAGGTAAAAAGGTTATTTGTGTAACAAACTTAAAACCTGTAAAATTACGCGGTGAATTATCGCAAGGTATGATTTTAGCGGGTGAAGAGAATGGCGTATTGTCATTAGCATCAATTGACCAAAATCTACCAAATGGTACAAAAATCAAGTAATTAAGACAAGAAAAGAGATGTTTCACGTGTAACATGTGTGAAGCGTCTTTTTTCTTTTTACACTCTCTATTTTTGCATTAAGATTGTAGTATTGTTATCGTTAAGTTATTAAAGAACTTATTTTTGTAGAATAAACTTGATTTCAATATAAAAGGAGTTATGTATTATGTTGTTTGATACACATTCACATTTGAATGCAGAGCAATTCGAAGGAGATTTGCAAGAGGTTATTGCCCGAATGAAAGAAGCGGGAGTTACTTATACAGTTGTTGTTGGTTTTGATGAAGTAACGATAAAAAAGGCGATGGAATTAGCTGAAGCCTATGATTTTATTTACGCTGCGGTTGGGTGGCACCCAGTTGATGCAATCGACATGACAGAAGAACATTTAGCTTGGTTAGAAGAACTTGCTTCTCATCCTAAAGTCGTTGCACTTGGAGAAATGGGCTTAGATTATCACTGGGATAAGTCTCCAAAAGAAATACAGAAAGAAGTATTCCGTAAACAAATTGCATTAGCGAAAAAAGTAAAATTGCCGATTATTATACATAACCGCGATGCAACTCAAGATATTGTTGATATTCTAGAAGAAGAGAATGCAGCTGAAGTAGGAGGCATTATGCATTGCTTTAGCGGCAGCGTAGAGGTAGCAGAGCGATGTGTTGATATGAACTTTTTAATTTCGTTAGGTGGACCAGTTACATTTAAAAACGCTAAGAAGCCGAAAGAGGTTGCTACGGAGATTCCATTAGAGAAATTGTTAATAGAGACGGATTGTCCGTATTTAACACCGCATCCATTTCGAGGGAAACGAAATGAACCGAGTTATGTAAAACTCGTGGCAGAAGAAATTGCGAATTTAAAAGGAATTTCTTATGAGGAAGTAGCAGAAATGACAACTAAAAATGCAAAAGTTTTATTTGGTGTTGAATAAAAAAGAATGGGGAAACCTGTTCTTTTTTATTTTGAGAAAAACTAGTAGAAGTGATGAAGAAAATAAATGTGAATGATGAAGTGTTACAATAAGGACAGAGAACAAAGATTTTTCTATTCTATTTTTTAAAATATAAGAATGGGGAAAATAATAATGGAAAAGTCGTCATTTTTTTGTTTTACTAAGTAGAGACGAAATGAGTGTGGAGGCAAGCATGAAAATAAAAGAGATTATCGTTGTAGAAGGTAAAGATGATACAGTTGCGATTAAGCGTGCTGTTGATGCGGATACAATTGAAACGAACGGTTCAGCAATCGGTGATCATGTTATTGAGCAAGTTAAATTAGCGCAGCAAAAAAGGGGCGTTATTATTTTCACAGATCCGGATTATCCTGGAGAGCGTATTCGAAAAATTATTTCTGACAAGGTTCCTGGCTGTAAGCATGCCTTTTTACCGAAGGAAGAAGCGCTTGCTAAAAGGAAAAAGGGTGTCGGGATCGAACACGCTTCTAATGAGTCGATTCGCCGCGCTCTAGAGAATATACATGAAGAAATGGAAGCTTACACAAGTGAAATTAGTTGGAGTGATTTAGTCGATGCAGGCTTAGTGGGCGGAGAAATGGCAAAGAGCCGCAGAGAAAGAATGGGTAAGCTATTAAAGATTGGTTATACAAATGCAAAACAGTTACATAAACGATTACAGATGTTTCAAGTTTCAAAGGAATCATTTGCAGAAGCTTATAAGCAAGTAATACAGGAGGAAAAAAAATGAAGGATATCGCAACGCCAAATCGTACAAAAGACATTGTTGAAAAGTATGGATTTTCATTCAAAAAAAGTTTAGGACAAAACTTTTTAATTGATACAAATGTATTAAATCGTATTGTCGATCATGCAGAAATTGGTTCAGAAAGTGGTGCAATTGAAATTGGACCAGGTATTGGTGCATTAACAGAGCAATTAGCAAAGCGTGCTAAAAAAGTAGTGGCTTTTGAAATTGATCAAAGACTATTACCAATTTTAGATGAGACGTTAGCGCCATATGCTAACGTTACAGTTATTAATAAAGACGTACTAAAAGCAGATGTACATGAAGTATTTAATGAGCAATTTGAAGAAGGGCAAGATGTAATGGTAGTAGCTAACTTACCATACTATATTACAACGCCCATTTTATTTAAATTGCTTGAAGAAAAGTTACCAGTTCGTGGATTTGTTGTTATGATGCAAAAAGAAGTTGGAGATCGTTTAGCTGCTAAACCTGGAACGAAAGAGTATGGTTCTTTATCGATTGCTATTCAGTATTATACAGAAGTTGAAACAGTTATGACTGTACCGCGTACAGTGTTTGTACCACAGCCAAATGTTGATTCTGCAATTATTCGCCTTCTAAAGCGTCCGAAACCGGTTGTAGAGGTGACAGATGAAACATTCTTCTTTGAAGTAGTACGAGCAAGTTTCGCACAGCGCCGTAAAACTTTGATGAATAATTTATCAAATAATTTAAATGGTTTCCCGAAAGATAAGGAATTATTGGATCGAATTTTAACAGAAGTAGGAATTGATCCAAAGCGAAGAGGCGAAACGCTATCTATTGAAGAGTTTGCAACATTAAGTAATGCATTAGTTCTTCATAAATTATCATAAGAATATGAAAGGGACAGTTCAAGTTGAACGGTCCCTTTTGTCACCTTTCTCTCTTTAAATTCATACTTTAAAAACAGGTAAGATGGCCTAATGAGTTTGGAGGTAGGAGAATGGTTTTACATGTTGGAGAATTAGTGGAACGATATTCTCATAAGAGGGATATTCTTTTTCGTATTATAGAAATAAAAGGCGAGATAGCTATATTGTTTGGAGAGGAAATTAGACTGGTGGCGGATGCGCCACTTGAAGATTTAATTAGTATAGATCAAAGAGAACATAAAAAAAGGGTGAAGCGTGAGAAAGAAACAATGGAGCGCACGTATCGTTTGTTTCAACAAGATTATGTACTGATGAAACAAAGGCATGAACATACTTCAACTGGTGGATACACAAGTGAGGTGAATTATTTTCAAATGCCGGGACGTGTATTGCATATAGATGGAGACCCTTTATATTTGCGCAAGTGCTTAGATTTATATAATAAAATTGGCGTTCCTGTTCAAGGTATTCATTGTAAAGAAACGGAGATGCATGAAAAAGTAGTAGACTTAATAGATCACTTTCGCCCAGACATTCTCGTTATTACAGGGCATGATGCATATACAAAATCAAAAGGAGTGAAGGGAGATTTAGCGGCATATAGGCATTCAAGACATTTTGTACAGGCTGTTCGTGAAGTGCGAAAAAAATATCCATCATTGGATCAACTTGTTATTTTTGCTGGGGCATGTCAATCACATTTTGAGGCACTAATTCGTGCAGGGGCCAATTTCGCTAGTTCACCATCTAGAATTAATATTCATGCACTAGATCCTGTATATGTAGTTGGTAAAATTAGTTTTACTTCATTTATGGAGAGAGTCAATGTATGGGATGTCGTACGTAATACAATTACTGGTGAAAAGGGACTAGGTGGAATTGAAACGAGAGGGATTTTACGAACGGGATTACCTTTTCAACATTACGAAGAGTAAGCAGGATACATATGTATCTTGCTTTTTTGTATGGAAGGATTTAAATGAATTTGGATAAAAAGAGGTAAGAACGTGCAGACTACGTAATGATACTTTTACAATATAGTATTTCTTCTATCTATTCAAACGCAGGATGATATTAGCTGTGAATCGCGGTTAATAATTAGGATAGATATATCGTGCTTTAAGTGTTCAATCTAAATTACAGCGAGGTGTAGCGAAGTATATGTCAAAACGTTTAGATGAAATTAAAAGCGAATTAGATCACCATCTTGGACAGCGACTTATGTTAAAAGCAAATAGTGGAAGAAGAAAAACTGTGGAGCAATCAGGTGTACTAGCAGAAACATACCGTTCCGTTTTTGTTGTACAATTAGATCAACAAGAAGATGCGTTGCAACGTGTATCTTATAGTTATGCAGATGTTTTAACAGAGACAGTAGAGTTAACATTTTATGGAGACCCTCATAATGAGGTCATTTTATAATCCGTATATCATTACATATATTCCCATAAATGAAAAGCTATATTATTTTGCATACTAACTATACCGTAGCAAAATAAGGAGGGACTCTGCATTGAGTAGACGAAGAGGTGTCATGTCAAACCAATTTAAAGAAGAGCTAGCAAAAGAGCTTGGCTTTTATGATGTTGTTCAGAAAGAAGGATGGGGCGGAATTCGTGCGAAAGATGCTGGTAACATGGTGAAACGTGCTATAGAAATTGCAGAACAGCAATTAATGAAACGAAACCAGTAGTTGTAAGATACTTTCTATGCTACGGTAGCCGAGGAGACATTCCTCGGCTTTTTGTACTCTAAAAGGTGCCATCATTTTACATAAGTAGTTTCATTCTGAATGCTTTTCGTTATAATTAGGGAAGTGTCATCGTCTTACTATAAATTTATGGTAAAATAAACGATAAAAGATTGAGTACATAGAGTGGGTGAATAGATTGAAGCTACTAGTGAAAGCACCAGCAAAGATTAATCTGTCGTTAGATGTACTGGGAAAAAGACAAGACGGATATCATGAAGTGAAAATGATTATGACAACCATTGATTTAGCAGATCGTCTAGAACTAACGGAATTAGCAGAAGACCGTATTGAAATTTTATCCCATAATCGGTATGTCCCAGACGACCAACGAAATTTAGCTTATCAGGCAGCGAAATTATTAAAAGAGAAGTTTAATGTAAAAAAAGGTGTATCTATTACTATTGAAAAAACGATTCCAGTAGCAGCTGGATTAGCAGGTGGAAGTAGTGATGCAGCAGCGACATTACGTGGTCTTAATAAATTATGGAATTTAGGGCTTACAATTGATGAGTTAGCAGAGCTTGGCGCAGAAATTGGATCAGATGTATCGTTCTGTGTATACGGAGGCACAGCAATTGCCACTGGAAGAGGAGAGAAAATTGAGCATATAAAGACTCCGCCTTCTTGTTGGGTTATTTTAGCGAAACCACATATAGGTGTATCTACTGCTGATGTGTATGGAAATTTAAAGTTAAATCGAGTTACACATCCGAATGTAGATAAAATGGTTGATGTCATAAATTCTGGTGATTATAAAGGAATTTGTGATACTGTTGGTAACGTTTTAGAAGATGTAACATTTGGAATGCATCCTGAAGTTGCCCGTATTAAATCACAGATGAAGCGATTTGGAGCGGATGCTGTATTAATGAGTGGAAGTGGTCCAACTGTATTTGGACTTGTACACCATGATTCACGAATGCATCGCATTTATAACGGATTAAAAGGATTTTGTGAACAAGTCTATGCGGTACGTTTATTAGGAGAGCGAGAAACGCTTGAATAAAGACGTATAATACGTTATGATTTGTTTAGAATATTCGTGATTTGAGGTGAGAGTATGAAAATTAGAAGAAGTACAAGATTAGTCGATATGACTTATTACTTGCTACAAAACCCTCGTCAGCTAGTATCTCTCACTTTTTTTGCTGAAAGGTATCAATCGGCTAAGTCTTCCATTAGTGAAGATTTAGTTATTATTAAGCAAACGTTTGAACAACAAGGGGTCGGCACATTGCAAACGATACCAGGAGCAGCAGGAGGAGTGAAATATATACCGTATATAAGTGAAGAAGAGGCAGATCTAATTATTGATGAGCTTTGTGGCTTATTTGAAAACCCAGATCGTATTTTGCCTGGCGGTTACTTATACATGACAGATTTATTGAGTAATCCTCGCCATATTAATGGCGCAGGTCGTTTGTTTGCTTCTGTTTTTGCTAGGCAACCAATTGATGCAGTTATGACGGTGGCAACGAAGGGGATTCCACTTGCTTATGCAGTGGCAAATTACTTAGATGTACCAGTTGTAATTGCAAGGAAAGATAATAAGGTAACAGAAGGTCCGACTGTTAGTATTAACTATGTGTCGGGTTCTTCTAAACGAATTCAAACAATGACGTTAGCAAAACGCAGTCTTCCAGAAGGGTCGAATGTTTTAATTATTGATGACTTCATGAAAGCTGGCGGAACAATTCAAGGTATGATGAGTATGTTAGAAGAGTTCAAGGCTAATGTTGTTGGTATTGGTGTATTAGTAGAATCCACAGATATTGAAGAACGACTAATTAATAATTTTGTATCATTAATTCGTCTATCGGAAGTTGATGTGAAAGAAAAAACGATTCAAGTGGAAAAAGGGAATTATTCTCTTGCGCCATTTGATGAAGGGCTTGTAGAGGCGGAATAAAAGATAGAGCAGATAGCTCTATCTTTTTTTATTTTATTTATAGATTATAAAATAGATGGACAAACTGCCTTTCGTACACTATTTTTAAAGAGTAAAATAAATAATAAAAGGGTGAAAAGTATGAAAGTTGTTCAAACAAGCAAGGCACCACAAGCAATTGGACCTTATTCACAGGGGATTATTGTAAATAACATGTTCTATAGCTCAGGACAAATTCCATTGACGGCAAATGGGGAGCTTGTAACAGGAGATGTAACAGTACAAACAGAACAAGTATTTCAAAATTTACAAGCGGTATTAGAGGAAGCAGGTGCTTCATTTGATACAGTCGTAAAAACAACAGTATTTTTAAAGGACATGGATGATTTTAATGCTGTGAATGAAGTGTATAGCTCTTATTTCTCTACTCATAAACCAGCTCGATCTTGTGTGCAAGTAGCAAAATTACCGAAAGATGTTTCCGTTGAAATTGAAGTAATCGCCCTAGTTAAGTAACCTTTTGTAAGCGATAACCTCCACTAATCTCTATATTCAACTACTTTAAAAATTTTTATCTTAAAAATTTTTAAAAAATTAAAGGGAAAATAGAAAATTTGTGGAATTTATACAAATATATCGCTTATTTAGAAAAGGGTGGTGAACACAAGATGGAAGTGACTGACGTAAGATTACGCCGCGTAAACACAGAAGGCCGCATGAGAGCAATTGCCTCTATTACTCTAGACCATGAATTTGTTGTTCATGATATTCGTGTAATTGATGGTAATAATGGATTATTTGTAGCAATGCCAAGTAAACGTACTCCAGATGGAGAGTTCCGTGACATTGCACATCCAATTAATTCTGGTACACGCTCTAAAATTCAAGATGCGGTTTTAACAGAGTATCATCGTTTAGGCGAGTTAGAAGAGGTTGAGTTTGAAGAAGCGGGTGCTTCGTAAAATTCGAATGAAAAGGGCTTTTGACAAAAAGCCTTATAATTTTGTAGCAAACTCCTGTAAGCATTTACAGGAGTTTGTTTTTTTTGCTTTATATTTGGAAATTGCACAATTTATTAACATAAAAAGAAGAAACTACTAATTTTTTCAAAATCATTTTAAATAGTATAGCTTATTTCTTAAAAAAGATACTAAAGAGTAAAACATCTTATAAGAATTATGGTAAAATTTAATAGTTAAAATGTGTTTCTTGAAATATATGATGATTTAGGATAATATCTTTAATGGATAAATAGGTTGCGATGGAGGGTCTATATGTCAAACAGATTTGCAGTGATTCTAGCTGCAGGTAAAGGCACACGTATGAAGTCTAAGCTATACAAAGTGCTGCATCCTGTATGTGGAAAACCTATGGTACAACACGTAGTCGATCAAGTATCTCAATTAGGATTGCAGAAACTTGTAACGGTTGTTGGACATGGTGCTGAAATGGTACAAGAACAGCTAGGGAACGTAAGTGAATTTGCATTACAAGCAGAACAACTTGGTACAGCACATGCTGTAGATCAAGCTGCAAGTGTACTTGCAAATGAAGAAGGAACAACTTTAGTTATTTGTGGTGATACGCCTCTAATAACTGCTGAAACAATGGAAGCATTACTTCAGCAACATAAAGAAGCAGGAGCAATGGCGACGGTGCTAACAGCATACATAGAAGAGCCTGCTGGATATGGCCGTATTGTTCGTAATGAGAATGGTCATGTTGAAAAGATTGTTGAGCATAAAGATGCAAATGAGAAAGAATTAGCTATTAAAGAAATCAATACAGGTACGTATTGTTTTGATAATAAGGCTTTATTTGCTTCACTTTCTAAAGTTTCAAATGATAACGTGCAAGGTGAATATTACCTTCCAGATGTTATTGAGATTTTAAAAAATGAAGGTCATATCGTATCAGCTTATCAAACAGAGCAGTTCGACGAAACGTTAGGTGTTAACGACAGAGTCGCTCTATCGCAAGCGGAAATTATTATGAAAAACCGTATCAACCGAAAGAACATGGTAAACGGTGTTACAATTATTGATCCAAGTAACACTTATATTTCTGCTGATGCAGTTATCGGTAGTGATACAGTTCTTCATCCAGGAACAATTATTGAGGGGAACACTGTAATTGGCTCTGATTGTGAAATTGGACCGCATACAGTAATTCGCGATAGTGAAATTGGAGATCGTACGACAATTCGACAATCTACTGTACATGATAGTAAGCTTGGTACAGAAGTATCGGTTGGTCCATTTGCACATATTCGCCCAGATTCAGTTATTGGAGACGAAGTACGCGTTGGAAACTTCGTGGAAATCAAAAAAACTGTCTTTGGTAATAGAAGTAAAGCTTCACACTTGAGTTATATCGGGGATGCACAAGTTGGAGAAGACGTGAATCTTGGTTGTGGTTCAATTACGGTGAACTATGACGGTAAGAATAAATTCAAAACTGTAATTGGTAATGGGGTATTTATTGGATGTAATTCAAACCTTGTTGCTCCAGTAACAGTTGAAGATGGTGCTTATGTGGCAGCAGGCTCTACAATTACAGAGAATGTTCCATCAAAAGCATTATCGGTAGCACGTGCACGTCAAGTTAACAAAGAAGACTATGTTGATCAATTGCTGAATAAGAAAAAATCATAATGTGGAGGGTTAATCTAGATGTCGACTCAATATCTAAATTCTAATTTGAAAGTATTCTCTTTAAACTCTAATAAGGAACTTGCTGAGCAGATTGCAAAGCATATTGGAGTAGGGCTAGGAAAATGTTCTGTTGATCGTTTTAGTGATGGAGAAGTTCAAATTAACATTGAAGAAAGTATCCGTGGTTGCGATGTATTCATTATTCAATCTACAAGCTTCCCAGTAAACGAACATATCATGGAATTACTTATTATGATTGATGCATTAAAACGTGCATCTGCGAAAACAATTAATATTGTTATTCCTTACTATGGTTATGCGCGTCAAGACCGTAAAGCGCGTTCTCGTGAACCAATTACATCGAAACTTGTAGCAAACTTGCTTGAAACAGCAGGTGCAACTCGTGTAATCACTCTAGATTTACATGCTCCACAAATTCAAGGGTTCTTTGATATCCCAATCGACCACTTAATGGGTGTACCGATTCTTTCAGATTACTTTGAAACAAAAGGTCTTAAAGATATCGTAATCGTGTCTCCTGACCATGGTGGTGTAACTCGTGCAAGAAAAATGGCAGATCGTCTAAAAGCGCCAATCGCTATTATTGATAAGCGTCGTCCTCGCCCGAACGTATCAGAGGTAATGAACATTATCGGTAATATTGAAGGTAAAACAGCGATTTTAATTGATGACATCATTGATACAGCTGGTACAATTACATTAGCAGCAAACGCTCTTGTTGAGAACGGTGCTTCTGAAGTATATGCTTGCTGTACACACCCAGTATTATCTGGTCCAGCAATTGAGCGTATTCAAAATTCAAATATTAAAGAGTTAGTTGTAACGAACTCTATCGTATTACCAGAAGAGAAGAAAATCGACAAAGTACATGAACTTTCAGTTGCTCCATTAATCGGAGAAGCAATCATTCGTGTATACGAAGAAGAATCTGTGAGTGTATTATTCAATTAATTGGATAGAATGAGACGTAACCAAAATTGGTTACGTCTTTTCGTATCGAAAAAAGAAAGTAGTGGTACAAGAATGAAATTGATAGTAGGACTTGGGAACCCAGGTAGAGAATATGAATTAACAAGGCATAATATTGGATTTATGGCCATTGATGAACTTGCGAAGCGTTGGAACATTTCTTTGAATGAACAAAAATTTAAAGGTGTATTTGGTGCAGGGTTTGTTAATGGAGAAAAGGTAATCTTATTAAAGCCGCTAACATACATGAACTTATCTGGGGAAAGTATTCGTCCACTCATGGATTATTATAAAATTGATGTTGAGGACTTCGTTGTTATGTACGACGATTTGGACATTCCTGTAGGTAAATTGCGTCTTCGCATGAAAGGTAGTGCTGGTGGACATAATGGTGTAAAGTCAACGATTTCGCACCTAGGAACACAAGAATTTCAACGTATCCGTATGGGAATCGATCGCCCGAAAAATGGAATGAAGGTAGTCGATTATGTATTAGGACGCTTTACATCTGAAGAGATTCCGGATGTTAACCATTCTATTGAAAAAGCAGCGGATGCATGTGAAGAGTGGCTAAATAAGCCTTTTCTCCAAATCATGAATACTTTCAATAGTTAAAAATGAGATTGGGAATATTTCTCTTTTGTTTTACCCATACTAGTAGTAATTGAATTTTTAGGAGGCTAGTATGGAAGGGTATTATTATTGCAGACACTGCGGAGGTAATGTAGGCTCCATTAACGCAGAAAAAGTATATAGCGACGTTTTATTTCAACTAACAGAGCAAGAAGTAGTAGAAATGATTCATTTTCATGAGAATGGAAATATATATATAAAAACGATTTGTGAATCGTGTCAAGAAACGCTCGCATCTTATCCTGAGTATTATGAGTATGAAAAATTTCTGCAATAAAATGTTGTCGCTTTGGCATGTCCAAAGCATTTTTCTGTTTTCCTTTTCCAAAATATTTGCATAAAATAGAATGACTTGCTCTTTATGTTGAGAGGAGTTTTAAAAATGATAGGTTTATTAGAGCAATTTTATAAAAATGAAGAGATACAATCGGTTATTAATGGATTAGAAGATGGGTTAAAAGAACAACTTATATCAGGGATGGCAACGTCTTCTCGTTCGTTATTAATGGCGGCTTTATATAAAAAAACAAAAAAATCACAATTAATCGTGACACATAACTTATACCAAGCACAAAAAGTACATGAAGATTTAGTGGCGTTACTTGGTGAAAAAGATGTGTGGCTATATCCAGTGAATGAACTGATAGCATCGGAAATTGGGGTTGCAAGTCCAGAATTGAAGGCGCAACGTATAGAAGTGTTAAATCGCTTGGCTACGGGAGAGAATGGAATCATTGTAGCGCCAGTGGCAGGATTGCGTAGATTTTTACCAATAAAAGAATTGTGGAAGCAAAAGCAAGTTGAAATCAATCTAGGGCAAGAGATTGATTTAGATGCGCTCTTGCATACTTTACATCATATTGGCTATGAACGTAAGTCGATGGTAGAAGCTCCAGGGGAGTTCAGTTTGCGTGGGGGAATATTAGATATTTATCCTTTAACTGAAGAACTACCATTTCGTATTGAATTCTTTGATACAGAAGTCGATTCTATTCGATTATTTGATGTGGATGAACAGCGTTCTCAAGGTAAAAAAGAAAGCGTTAGATTTGGTCCGGCAACAGAGTTTTTATTTTCACAGGAAGAATTAAAATCAGGAATTCAGCATCTTGAAGAAGGTTTAACTAAGACGATGCAAAAACTTTCTGATGATAAACTAAAGACTACAGTGCTTGAGACGGTAAGTCATGAAATTGAGATGTTGAAAAACGGGCAAAGTATAGAACAGATGTTTAAATACTTATCTATTTTCTATAAAGAACCTGCTAGTCTGATAGATTATTTACCAGAAGACGGTGTTGTAATTTTAGACGAGATTTCCCGTATTCAAGAAACAGCATCGCATCTTGAAACAGAAGAGGCGGAATGGTATATATCACTTCTTGGTGAAGGAACAATTATTCAAGATTTATCTTTCTCTCACCCATTCGAGGGGTTTCTTCATCATAAAAAAAGAAGTTTTGTATATTTAACGTTATTCTTGCGTCATATCGCACACACACATCCGCAAAATATTGTTAATGTAACATGTAAAACAATGCAAGATTTCCATGGACAGATGAATTTGTTAAAAACAGAAATTGATAGATGGAATGAAGGGCATTTTACGACTGTTGTACTTGGAACAGATGATGAACGTGTGAAAAAATTACAACATATTTTAAGTGATTATGATATTGAGGCAGATATTGTAGAAGGTACAGATATCTTATTGCCTGGAAGGTTACAAATTGCTGTAGGTGATTTACATGCAGGATTTGAAATGCCGATGCAAAAGCTTGTTGTCATTACTGAAAAGGAGCTTTTTCATAAGAAAGTTAAAAAATCACAACGTAAACAAAAGTTATCGAATGCTGAACGTATTAAAAGTTATTCGGAATTAAAAGTTGGAGATTATGTAGTTCACGTAAATCATGGTATAGGTAAATTTTTAGGTATTGAGACATTAGAGATTAATGGTGTTCACAAAGATTATTTAAATATTAAATATCAAGGTAATGATAAGCTATACGTTCCAATTGAACAAATTGATCAAGTCCAAAAATATGTAGGATCTGAAGGTAAGGATCCGAAAGTTTATAAATTAGGTGGTAATGATTGGAAAAAGGTTAAAACGAAAGTTGAAAAATCTGTACAAGACATTGCGGATGACCTAATTAAACTATATGCTGAGCGCGAAGCTTCAAAAGGCTATGCATATACGCCAGATACGGCAGAACAACAAGAGTTCGAATCCTCTTTCCCATATCAAGAGACAGAGGATCAGTTACGTTCTATTGACGAGATTAAAAAAGATATGGAACGCGGACGCCCGATGGATAGGCTCCTTTGTGGTGACGTAGGGTATGGAAAGACTGAAGTGGCTATTCGTGCGGCATTTAAAGCAATTATGGATGAAAAACAAGTTGCAATTTTAGTACCGACAACGATTCTTGCGCAGCAACACTATGAAACAATTCGAGAGCGTTTTCAAGATTATCCGATCAATATAGGCTTATTAAGTAGATTCCGTACGAGAAAACAACAAAATGAAACAATTAAGGGCTTAAAGGATGGAACAGTAGATATCGTAATCGGAACACATCGTATTTTATCTAAAGATGTTACGTATAAAGATTTAGGGCTTCTTATTATTGATGAAGAACAAAGATTTGGTGTAACACATAAAGAAAAAATTAAACAATTGAAGGCAAATGTTGACGTATTAACATTAACGGCAACTCCGATTCCGCGGACGCTTCATATGTCTATGCTTGGTGTGCGCGACTTATCTGTTATTGAGACACCACCAGAAAATCGTTTCCCAGTCCAAACGTATGTAGTCGAGTATAATCCAGCGTTAATGCGAGAGGCAATAGAGCGAGAGCTTGCAAGAGGTGGTCAAGTTTACTTCCTATATAACCGTGTAGAGGATATTGAAAGAAAAGCAGATGAAATTTCGATGTTAGTTCCAGATGCCCGCGTAACGTACGCACATGGGAAAATGAACGAAAGCGAATTAGAGTCTGTTATGCTATCATTTTTAGAAGGACAGCATGATGTTCTTGTAAGTACAACAATTATTGAGACGGGTGTAGATATTCCGAATGTAAATACGTTAATTGTATTTGATGCAGATCGTATGGGATTATCACAGTTGTATCAGCTTCGTGGGCGTGTTGGACGTTCTAATCGTGTTGCGTATGCATACTTTGCATATAAACGTGACAAAGTGCTGTCAGAGGTTGCAGAGAAGCGTCTACAAGCAATTAAAGAGTTCACGGAACTTGGATCTGGTTTCAAAATTGCGATGAGAGATTTATCTATTCGTGGAGCAGGTAATTTGTTAGGGGCAGAACAGCATGGATTTATTGATTCTGTCGGATTTGATCTATATTCGCAAATGTTAAAAGATGCAATTGAACAGCGTAGAGGAACAGATGGGGCTGAAAATATAGTTAATGTTGAAATTGACTTAGAGGTAGATGCATATTTACCAGATGCTTATATTTCAGATAGTAAGCAAAAAATTATGATGTATAAACAATTTAGAGGTGTTTCTGCAATTGAGGATATTGAAGAATTGCAGGAAGAAATGATCGATAGATTTGGCGATTATCCACAAGAAGTTGGTTATTTATTACAAATTGCAAATATTAAAGTGTTGGCAATGAAAGAACAAATTGAATTAATTAAGCAGAATAAATTTGAAGTAACATTCCTATTTTCTGAACAAGCAAGTCAAAATATTGATGGTGGAAAATTATTCATGCTCGGAAATAGTTTTGGACGTATGATCGGTTTAGGAATGGAAGGATCACAATTGAAAATTGTTATGAAAACAAATGGCTTAGAGACATCGAAGTGGTTAACAATTGCTGAAAATTTATTAAAAGGCTTACCAGATGTAAAAAAAGAAGTAATAAATGCCTAAAATAAGATAAAAAAATACAATTCGACGTGCATAGAAGAACTAATGTGTAAAATACTATGTCTAACAGTTGGTGATTTTTACATGAACAGGTAAATTCACCACTTTGATCATCAGTAGAAAGTGAGGCAGCATTAGAATGAAAGCAACTGGAATCGTACGTCGAATTGATGATTTAGGCAGGGTAGTAATCCCGAAGGAAATTCGTAGAACTTTACGTATTCGAGAAGGAGACCCACTAGAAATATTTGTTGATCGCGATGGAGAGGTAATTTTAAAGAAGTATTCTCCAATTAGTGAGCTAGGTGATTTTGCAAAAGAATATGCTGATGCTTTATATGACAGCTTAGGACATAATGTGCTTGTGTGTGATCGAGATTCTATCATCGCAGTATCAGGCGTATCGAAAAAAGAATACTTAAATAAAAGTGTTGGCGATCTAATTGAAAAAACGATGGAAGAACGAAAGTCTGTTATTATGACGGATGAAAGTGATATTTCCATTATTGATGGTGTAACAGAAAAGGTTCATTCTTATACAGTTGGACCGATTGTTGCAAACGGAGATCCGATTGGAGCCGTCATTATTTTTTCAAAAGAAGCCATTATAAGCGAGATCGAGCATAAAGCGGTTAATACTGCTGCCAGTTTCTTAGCGAAACAAATGGAACAGTAAGGGTATATTGATTTTAGAAGTAGCAATCTTTCCTAATTATGATCTTTCTTTTTGAGAAATCAATTATTTGGAGATATATGTATATTGAATGAAGGTAGCACTTTGCTACCTTTTTTCGTTGAATATTTTTAACATTTAGGAACTCATTATTACCCGTGTTGGTAAGGGAGTTTGTTCTTTTCTTTATGATATAATACGAGAGGTGAGAATAGAAAAAGGAGTTTTCTTGTATGGAAGCGAAGAAGTATCAAGCCTTTTGGCGTGGGGCTATTATATTAACGATTGCAAGTTTCGTTACAAAAGTATTAAGCGCTTTTTACCGTATTCCATATCAAAATATAGCGGGGGATATTGGGTTTTATATTTACCAACAAATTTACCCGTTTTATGGATTTTGTTTAATTTTAGCTACTTATGGATTTCCTGTTATCATTTCGAAAATGGTTGCAGAACGACTAGAGCGGGGAAAACAAAAAGAAGCAGAAGAAATTATTTGTGTATCTTTTTGGTTCTTATTAGGGATTGGTTTTATAGGCTTCTTTACACTGTTTTTTGGGGCCGAAACAATTGCGGTAGCTATGGGCGATATACACTTAGATAAGTTACTACGTGTTATTTCATTTTCATTCTTATTGATGCCATTTTTGTCTGTAGCAAGAGGGTATTTTCAAGGATTTAATAATATGATGCCAACGGCTGTTTCGCAAGTAATAGAACAAACAATTCGAGTTTCTATTATTGTATTTTTATCGCTATTCCTAATTGCTCACGGATTTGATTTATATACAGTTGGTGCAGGGGCTATGTTAGGCTCAATTGCGGGTGGACTTATTGGGATTATTGTACTTATATTGTATATGCGTCAAGATTTTCGTTCTATATTCTTCAAAAGTGCAGCGAGAATTAAGGGTAAAAGGAAGATAGTTAAAATCCTTTTTTGGCAGGGGTTAGCGATTTGTGTTAGTAATTTAGTGCTTATTTTTATACAGATGGCTGATTCAGTGTCCTTTTACAGCTTACTTATTGGTGCGGGAGAACAGGCTGAAAATGCAAAGGTATTAAAGGGTGTTTATGATAGAAGTATTCCGCTAATGCAATTAGGTACTGTTGTGACGACTTCTTTCTCGTTGTCACTTATTCCGATTATTACAGCGGCGAAGGAAAGAGGAGATCTTTCCTTTATTCAAGAAAAGGTAAAGTTAGCAATGAAAATAACATTTGTTATTGGACTTGCAGCAGCTATTGGACTAACTTGTATTATTCAACCTACCAATATTATGTTGTTTGAAAACAGTGATGGATCAGATGTTTTATCTATTTTATCGTTATCTATTTTATTTAGTTCATTGTCAATTACGACAGCTTCTATTTTACAAGGATTAGGGCAAACGTTTAAGCCAGCGTTATTTGTTGTATTTGGAGGTTGCTTAAAGTTAGCGTTAAATTATATATTCATGCCTTATTTTGGTGTGAAAGGTGCAGCTTTTGCGACTTTATGTGCGTTAATTATAATCTCTGGATTAAATAGTTTGTTGCTTACGAGAGCTGTATCAGGGTCACTTATCAATAAGCGAAATATGTTAGGGATAGTAATTAGTGGTATCTGTATGGGGTTTGTATTAATGATGTTCACACGTGTGTTACAGATGTCTGGATTAGTAATTAATACGGAACATAGAGGAAGCGCGACGCTTGAAGCGTTGTTAGGTGTAGCCATCGGCGGATTGACATATATGTTTTTTATTTTGAAATTACGTGTATTTACAAAAAAAGAATTAGGAACCGTTATGAAACAAGAGAAAAAAGAAGGTTCATTGAAGAAGAGTGGATAGAGGTGACTGGTTGTGAGTGGAATCATTACTATTTTAGGTTTAGGAGCTGGTGAATTAGATCAGCTAACGATGGGTGTATATCGAAAAATAAAAGAAGCAGACCATCTGTTTGTTAGAACGAAGGAACATCCAGTTATAGAAGAATTGGAGAAAGAAGGCGTACAATATACGTCTTTTGATGCTGTATATGAAGCGCATGATACGTTTGAAATTGTATATGAAACAATTGCGAATAAATTGCTAGAACAAGCTGAAGGTACAGAAATTATCTATGCTGTTCCCGGGCATCCACTTGTAGCAGAAAGAACAGTTCAGCTACTGTTAGAAAAAGGAGAAGTTTCAAATGTTGAAGTGCGAATTGAGGGTGGACAAAGTTTCCTTGATCCTATGTTTGCAAGTCTAAAGATTGATCCGATTGAAGGATTCCAATTACTTGATGCTACATCATTTGAAAGAGGGCAATTAGAACTGCGTCAACATTTAATCTTTTGCCAAGTATATGATGCATTCGTTGCATCTGATGTGAAATTAACATTAATGGAGATGTTACCAGATGATTATGAAGTGTATATCGTAACAGCTGCAGGAACTTCATTTGAACAAGTAAAGAAGGTACCGTTGTACATGTTAGATCATGAAACGGAATTGAATAATTTAACGAGTGTGTACGTGCCGCCAGTTCAGGAGCGTGCGTCTTTGTATCAACAGTTTGATGTTCTTAGAGAAATTATTGCGGAACTTCGTGGTCCAAATGGTTGTCCGTGGGATAAAAAGCAAACACATCAATCATTAAAGAAATATTTAATTGAGGAAGCTTATGAAGTGTTGGAAGCAATCGATGAAGAGGATGATGATCACTTAGTAGAAGAATTAGGTGATATATTATTACAAGTTATGCTTCATGCTCAAATCGGAGAAGATGAAGGTTGGTTCTCTATAGATGATATCATTCGAACTCTATCTGAGAAAATGGTTCGTCGCCATCCGCATGTGTTTGGAAATACGGATGTAAACAGCGCTGATGAAGTGATTGCAAATTGGGAAGAAATTAAAAAACAAGAAAAAGGATTCGTGAAAGAATCTGTTTTAAATGGCGTTCCCAAAAGTTTGCCACAGTTACTACGCGCCTATGAAATTCAGAAGAAAGCTGGTAAGGTTGGATTTGATTGGGTTGATGTGCAACCGATGATAGAGAAAGCTTTGGAAGAATGGCAAGAGTTCCAACAAGAGGTTACAAATATGGATGAGGAAAAGATGCTGGGTGAGTTTGGTGATTTACTATTTGCATTTGTTAATATAGCTCGTCATTACAAAATAGATCCAGAAGAGGCGTTACGTTCAACTAATGAGAAATTTACTGGTCGTTTTTTATACATGGAGGCAAAAGTAGCTGAAATGAATAAAGAGATGAAAGATTTATCATTAGAACAGTTAGATGTTTTATGGGAAGAAGCGAAACAAACAGAGCGTTAATAGGGGGATTTGATATGCGTCTAGATAAGTTTTTAAAAGTATCACGTTTAATTAAAAGAAGAACATTAGCGAAAGAAGTAGCTGATCAAGGAAGAATATCTATTAATGGCCAAGTGGCAAAAGCGAGTTCTGATGTGAAAGTAGCTGATGAATTAACAATTCGTTTTGGTCAAAAAATAGTGACTGTGAAAATAAATGAATTAAAAGAAACAACTAAAAAAGAAGATGCAGCAAATATGTATAGCTTAGTTCGTGAAGAAAAAGTAAAAGCGGAAGAAGGCTTGTTCTAAAATCATGTATCCCCTCATACATTACTATTAGCTAGTAAAAACCTATGGGGGGATTTACGTGAATAATGGTTACTCACCTACGTCTTCTAATCAACAAAATGTTTCTGTAGAGCATGACATTATTATGCGTGGCAGGCGTATAATTGATATTACCGGTGTGAAGCAGGTAGAGAGTTTTGATAGCGAAGAGTTTTTACTAGAGACCGTAATGGGTTTTTTAACGATTCGTGGTCAAAATTTACAAATGAAAAATTTAGATGTGGAAAAAGGTATTGTGTCGATTAAAGGGAAAGTTAATGAGATGCTGTATATTGATGAAAATCAAGGGGAAAAAACTAAAGGTTTCTTTAGTAAGTTGTTTAAATGAGCTTAACAATTCAGTTGTATACAATGCTTTCAATGATTGGAATGGGTGCTTGGATTGGAGCGTCTTTAGATACATATCAACGTTTTTTAAAGCGCCAAGAACGTAAACGTTGGCTTGTATTTATACATGATATATTATTTTGGATTGTCCAAGCATTATTCGTCTTTTATGTATTGCTTCTCGTAAATGAAGCTGAGCTACGTATATATGTGTTTTTGGCATTATTATGTGGTTTTGCGGCATATCAAAGCTTATTGAAGGCACTATACATGAAGCTGTTAAATTTTCTCATCTATATTTTTATGCAAACAACATATTTTTTTGTTCGAATTATACAGCTACTCATGATAAAACCTGTTATTATTATAGCGCAGCTATTTATTGCATTTATATTATTCTTATTTCGTATACTGCTTTCAATTGGACATGTGTTATGGAAAATGGTGATTTGGATATTACTTTTCATATGGAAAGTTTTTTTCTGGCCTGTTCGATTTATTGCTTCGCTCATATGGAAACTTCTCCCTAATCGTGTTAAACTTTTTATAGTGAAACATATAGGGTTCCTGCAATATATAGCAAAATTGAAGGGACATATCTTCCAACTATGGGAGCATATAAAAAAGAAGTTAGGGGGACCTCGGAAATGAGGGAACTGAGACAAAGAACAATCGAAAAACAGAGTCCAAATCCTGTTAAAGAGCATATAATACAAACGGATGAGAACAGGAAGCGACTTTATCGCCGTTTAGCGGTTTTTCTTGTCTTTACTTTTACAATTATTGCGAGTATTAGTGTAACGTTTTATCAACAAAACAGTTCCATTAAAGCAAAAGAAGCAAAAGTTAAGGACATGAAAAAAGAACTGGATTCATTAACGAATAAAGAAAAAAGTCTAAAAGACGAAGTTCAAAAGTTAAATGATGAAGAGTACGTATTAAAGATTGCTAGAAGGGATTATTTCTTCTCTGGTAAAGGGGAGATAATTTTTCCTGTTTCTAAGTAGAGTATGTCTTATTGACACTATATTTTAGGATTATATATAATAAAGTAAAATTTGACTTTTTAACCACTAAGGAGGAGCATTTTTTTTATGTCAATCGAGGTAGGCAGCAAGTTACAGGGTAAAGTAACAGGTATTACAAATTTTGGGGCTTTTGTGGAGCTGCCAGAGGGCTTAACGGGTCTTGTTCATATTAGTGAAGTTGCTGATAACTATGTAAAAGATATTAACGATCACTTAAAAGTGGGCGACCAAGTAGAAGTAAAAGTTATTAATGTTGAAAAAGATGGAAAGATTGGTTTATCTATCAAAAAAGCGAAAGAACGTGAAAAAACAGAAGGAGATCGTCCACGTGGTGAATACCAACGCGGTGGTGATCAACAACGTTCTGGACGTCCACAACGTAATAATCGCTCTTTCAACAGAGATAATCGCGGTGGCGGTAACGACCGAGCTCCGAAAGAAACATTTGAGCAAAAGATGGCACGCTTCTTAAAAGATAGCGAAGATCGTTTAACTTCTTTAAAGCGTAACACAGAGTCTAAACGTGGTGGCCGTGGCGCGCGTCGCGGATAATAAGGACGTTTAGTTTTTAACATATAGAGAGGTACCCAGAGTAATGTCTCAGGGTGCTTTTTTATATGTAAAAAATATTTTCAAAAAAGTTTTTGAGATGTGTTGACTTTAATTAGTATCTGATGTAAGATACTAATTGTCCGTTAAATAAGACGACATGGCGGTGTAGCTCAGCTGGCTAGAGCGTACGGTTCATACCCGTGAGGTCGGGGGTTCGATCCCCTCCGCCGCTATATTTAATTTAACGGCCCGTTGGTCAAGTGGTTAAGACACCGCCCTTTCACGGCGGTAACACGGGTTCGAATCCCGTACGGGTCATCTAAAAAGATCATGCAAATTTGCATGATCTTTTTTTTGTTAAATAAATTAAGATATACAACACTTCTACAAAATCACCCTATATTTTCTGAATGTTTAATTAAAATCTCGGAAATAACTTACATACCCTGTATATCTGTAGAGTTATTTCGAATAAAAAGTCGAACGATTATAAAAGTGAAAACTGTTGTTTTGACAAAAAAACCAACAATCATCTTTTATAATGACAGTAATTAAACTATGCAGGTGGTGTTAAAAATATGCCTAAAGCAGGAAGGAATACTATGAATACAAGTGCATTGGCAATGAATGAGAGTCAGCTTGATGGAATAAAGTGGACGAGTAAGTTGCGAATGAAATTTGAGCAAGTTTTCTTTAGATGGGGATTTATTATTGTTGTTATTGGTTTTCTTTTGGGACGAGCATATATATTAACAAATATTTTACCGTTTGCACTGCCATTTTTTGCTGCTGTTTATGTTATGAAGCGGGATAAGATGCCGCTAGCATTTTTAGCTCTAATGGGAGGAGCTCTTTCAGTATCGATAGATAATTTGTTTTTTACCTTTGCATCTATCTTTACCTTCTTCATTTATAATATCTTCTTTAGTCGATTTACACGTAAAACTGTTGGACTTGTTCCATTTCAAGTATTTATCTCCGCATTAACCGCACACTTAGTTGTTGTATATTTTGCACAACAAACTGTCACCATGTACGATTTACTCGTTAGTACCATTGAGGCTGGGCTTAGTTTTGTATTAACTATGATATTTTTACAAAGTGTCCCACTTTTAGTGGAAAGGAAAGGAAAACAACAGGCATTAGAGACGGAAGAAATTGTTTGTTTGATTATATTACTAGCATCTGTTTTAACGGGTACAACAGATTGGTTTGTATATGATGCTTCTATTCAACATATTTTTACAAGGTATTTAGTGCTAGTATTTGCATTTATTGCGGGTGCTGCCACAGGGTCTACAGTGGGGGTTGTAACAGGACTAATATTAAGTTTAGCAAATGTGTCTAGCTTGTCTCAGCTTAGCCTTCTTGCTTTTTCTGGATTGCTTGGTGGATTGTTAAAAGAAGGAAAGCGTTTAGGTGTTAGTTTAGGTTTATTAATTGGGACAAGCTTAATTACATTATATGTAGACAAACAGACAAATATTGTAACAACTTTAATTGAGTCAGGTGTAGCGATTGTTATCTTCTTATTAACACCGAAGCTTGTTTTGGATCGTATTGCTAAATTTATGCCAGGTACACAAGAGCATTCGCAAGATCAACAACAATATTTAAGAAGGATACGTGATGTTACAGCAAATAAAATCAACCAATTTGCAAATGTATTTGCTGCTTTATCTAATAGCTTTTCTGTATATGGGTATGTAGAGGAAGAAGATAAAGAGACAGAAGCAGATTTGTTTTTGAGTACAATTACTGCGAAAACATGTCAAACATGCTTTAAAAAGGATCAATGCTGGGTAGTGAATTTTGATAAAACGTACGATTATATGAAACAAATAATGAATGAAACGGAAGAAGGAACCCTGCAACATAATCGTAAATTAGTTCGTGAGTGGGACAAGCATTGTGTGAGAGGGAAAAAAGTGACGGATTTAGTAGCCGGTGAATTAGATCACTTCTATGAGGGACAAAAATTACGAAAACAAATGAAGGAAAATCGTAGAATAGTAGCGGAGCAACTATTAGGTGTATCAAAGGTTATGGAGGATTTTGCTAAGGAGATACAACGAGAGCGTGAAAATCATCAAGTGCAGGAAGAACAGATTATGCAAGCGTTCCGAGATTTTGGTGTCGAAGTAGAGCATGTTGATATTTATTGTTTAGATAGAGGAAGTATTGATATTGAAATGTTAATTCCAGTTGCATCTAATGAACATGGTGAGTGTGAAAAGTTAGTTGCACCGATGCTTTCAGATATCCTTAAAGAAAATATTGTCGTTAAACATGAAGAAAAGTCTTCTTATCCAAATGGCCATAGTTTAATATCATTTGGTTCGGCGAAGACGTATTCTCTTGATACAGGATTGGCTACAGCTGCAAAAGGCGGTGGATTTGTTTCGGGTGACTCTTATGCGATGATGGATTTAAGTGTTGGTAAATACGCACTTGCGATTAGTGATGGTATGGGTAATGGGCAAAGAGCTCATATGGAAAGTAAGGAAACGGTGAAATTATTACAAAAAATACTCCAATCAGGCATTGATGAAGAAATAGCAATTAAGTCTATCAATTCAATTCTTTCTTTGAGAACGACAGAAGAAATGTTTACGACATTAGATTTAGCTATGGTAGATTTGCGGGATGCGAGTGCAAGGTTTTTAAAGATTGGATCAACGCCGAGTTTTGTTAAACGCGCAAATAATATTTTGAAAATTGAAGCAAGTAATTTGCCGATGGGAATCATCGAAGATGTTGAAGTTGATGTGGTGGGTGAACAATTAAAAACGGGCGATATTCTTATTATGATGAGTGATGGGATTTTTGAAGGAGCACAGCATGTGGAGAATCATGAATTGTGGATGAAACGAAAAATTAAAGAATTGCAAACCGAAGACCCGCAAGAAATTGCTGATATCATTATGGAAGAAGTGATTCGCTCTTGTGATGGTTATATAAATGATGATATGACTATTGTAGTGGCAAAAGTGAAGAAAAATATGCCGAAGTGGGCTACGATTCCGATTGTAGGAATGCAGGCGCAGTAAAATGTAAGTGGAATGTTTATCTATAATTTGATTTTAAAAACCTAGGTGAATACCTAGGTTTTTTTGTGGGAAAAGGTAATGTTATTAATTTTGTGAATATACACGGAGGATGTAAGATAAAAATGTAATTTTTGTATATCTTTTTTTTGCACAATGTTTGTAAAAGTTGTACCATTGTAGACAAGGTGACTAAGGTTGCTGTTCTTGTTTAATGAAAGGTGATTGCGAAGTTGAAAGATACATTTGTTGAAAAAGTAGATGACTTTGTAAAGCAGCATGATGTATTAAAGAATGATTCAACAATTGTTGTGGGAGTTTCTGGTGGTCCTGACTCGTTAGCGCTTTTATATTATTTATTAGAAAAAAGAGCGGAAAAACAGTTGGAAATTGTAGTTGCTCATGTGGATCATATGTTTAGAGGTGATGAATCTTATGAGGATTTACAGTTTGTGCAGGGCCTTTGTGAAGAACTGGGAATTATTTGTGAAACGATAAGGATTAATGTATCACAATATCAACAGCAATACGGAATGAATGCACAGGTTGCTGCGAGAGAATGCAGATATGCATTTTTGGAAAGAATAATGAAGAAATATGATGCGAGATATGTTGCTCTTGGACATCATGGAGATGATCAAGTCGAGACAATTTTAATGCGTCTTGTAAGAGGGAGTACTCCGAAAGGATATGCAGGAATTGCAGTGAAGCGTCCTTTTCATAATGGATATTTAATTAGGCCGTTACTTGGCGTAACGAAGGAAGAAATTGTTGATTACTGTAATAAGCTAAATTTAATGCCACGTATAGATCCGAGTAATAAAAAGGAAGTATATACAAGGAATCGATTACGTAAATATGTCCTTCCTCATTTGAAAGAAGAAAATCCACAAATGCATGAGAAATTCCAAAAATTTAGCGTGCAGATGCAAGAGGATGAGGCTTATTTGCAGGAATTAGCTTTTGAGAAAATGAATAAAGTAATTACAAAAAAAAGTGATAAACAAATTAGCTTATCAATTCCTGCCTTTGAATCCATGTCTATGCCTTTACAAAGAAGAGGGATTCAACTAATATTAAACTATCTTTATGAATATAAGATTCCATCTTCTCTTTCTTCTATACATATTGACAAGTTGATTGAGTTTTTTAAGCGGACACAACCTTCAGGTTCACTTGATTTTCCGGGTGATTTGAAAATTGTTCGTTCATACGAGGAGTGTAGCTTTAGATTTAAACAAGAAATTGTCTCTCCTTTTTCACAAGATTTATTAGTACCCGGGACCATTACGCTATTGAACGGGGATGAATTTGTAACAGAGGTGAGCGAAGATATACCAAGTAACATGAATGAAACAGTATTTGTTGCTAAGTATAATGATATATCATATCCACTTCGTATTCGTTCTAGAGAAAATGGAGATCGCATGTCAATACAAGGTATGAATGGTACGAAAAAGATAAAAGCTATTTTTATCGAAGCGAAAGTACCGAAAGAAAAAAGAGAAGAATGGCCGGTCGTTTGTGATGCAAGTGGGACTATTATTTGGGTACCCTTGTTGAAACGATCTGCATTTGCAATTTCGAAAGAGATGGCAAAGAAGGATAAATATATGATTATTCACTACAAAAGCAAGGAGTCTTCCGGGAGGATAATGAAATGATGAATCAAGATATCGAAAAAGTATTAATTTCTGAAGAGCAAATACAAGAAAAGGTGCGCGAACTAGGTGCAATTATTGCAGAGGATTATAAAAACACAGTACCTCTTGCAATTGGTGTATTAAAAGGCGCAATGCCATTCATGGCAGATTTATTAAAGAGAACAGATACATATCTTGAAATGGATTTTATGGCTGTATCTAGTTACGGTCACTCTACAGTTTCAACAGGCGAAGTGAAAATTTTAAAAGATCTTGATACTTCTGTAGAAGGTCGCGATATTTTAATCGTCGAAGATATTATTGATAGTGGTCTTACACTAAGCTACTTAGTAGACTTATTCAAATATCGTAAAGCGAAGTCTGTAAAAATTGTTACATTATTAGATAAGCCAACAGGCCGTAAGGTTGATCTGAAAGCGGATTATGTTGGATTTACTGTTCCACATGAATTTGTAGTAGGATATGGATTAGATTATAAAGAGCAATACCGTAATCTTCCTTATGTAGGCGTATTAAAACCAAGCGTTTACTCAAATTAATTAAATATAGGCTTCACAATTGTATAGGAAAGTTTTTCTATGTTACGATTTACTATAGTGTTTATGCCGTGAGAGGAGGTTAGGAATGAATCGTATCTTCCGTAATACCATCTTTTATTTACTGATATTCTTAGTAGTAATTGGAATCGTGAGCTATTTTAATGGTTCGACACAAAAAACGACATCAGTTAGCTACGACAAATTCATTACTAAACTAGAAAGCGGTGAAGTGCGTAATGTGCAACTTCAACCGAAAAATGGTGTATTTGAGGTAAAAGGACAATTTAATAACTCTAGCCAAGGAGAACAATTTGTTACTTATGCACCAAATACTGAGGAATTACAAAAGAAAATTAATGATAAAGCGAAAGGTGCCGAAGTTAAGTATCAACCAGCAGAAGAAACAAGTGCTTGGGTAACATTCTTTACTTCAATCATTCCATTTGTCATCATCTTCATTTTATTCTTCTTCTTATTAAACCAAGCTCAAGGCGGCGGTAGCCGTGTTATGAACTTCGGGAAAAGTAAGGCGAAGTTATATAATGATGAAAAGAAAAAAGTTCGTTTCAGAGATGTTGCTGGTGCGGATGAAGAGAAACAAGAACTTGTTGAGGTAGTTGAATTCTTGAAAGACCCTCGTAAGTTCTCTGAAGTTGGTGCTCGTATTCCAAAGGGTGTCCTATTAGTTGGACCTCCAGGTACAGGTAAAACTTTATTAGCACGTGCTGTTGCAGGTGAGGCTGGCGTTCCATTCTTCTCTATCAGTGGTTCTGACTTCGTAGAGATGTTTGTCGGTGTCGGTGCATCACGTGTACGTGATTTATTTGAAAATGCAAAGAAAAATGCTCCTTGTATCATTTTCATTGATGAAATTGATGCAGTAGGTCGTCAACGTGGCGCAGGTCTTGGTGGTGGTCATGATGAGCGTGAGCAAACATTGAACCAATTACTTGTTGAAATGGATGGATTCGGTGCAAACGAAGGTATTATTATCGTTGCTGCGACAAACCGTCCAGACATTCTTGACCCAGCGTTATTACGTCCAGGTCGTTTTGACCGTCAAATTACAGTAGATCGTCCAGATGTAAATGGCCGTGAAGCTGTACTGAAAGTACATGCGCGTAATAAACCACTTGATGAGCATATTAATTTAAGAGCAATTGCGACTCGTACACCAGGATTCTCTGGTGCGGATCTTGAAAACTTATTAAACGAAGCTGCTTTAGTAGCTGCACGTCAAGATAAGAAGAAAATTGATATGAGTGATATCGATGAAGCGACGGATCGTGTTATTGCAGGTCCAGCTAAGAAAAGTCGTGTTATCTCTGAAAAAGAACGTAATATCGTTGCTTTCCATGAAGCAGGTCATACTGTAATTGGTGTTGTTCTTGATGAAGCAGATGTCGTTCATAAAGTAACAATTGTCCCTCGTGGTCAGGCTGGTGGATATGCGGTAATGCTTCCGAAAGAAGATCGTTACTTCATGACGAAACCAGAGTTACTTGATAAAATCACTGGTTTACTTGGTGGCCGAGTAGCTGAGGAGATTGTATTTGGTGAAGTGAGTACAGGTGCTCATAATGACTTCCAACGTGCGACTGGTATTGCAAGACGTATGGTTACGGAATTTGGTATGAGTGACAAACTTGGACCGATGCAATTTGGTAGCTCGCAAGGTGGTCAAGTGTTCTTAGGAAGAGACTTCCACTCAGAACAAAACTATAGTGATGCGATTGCACATGAAATCGATATGGAAATGCAATCAATTATGAAAGAATGTTATGCTCGTGCAAAACAAATTCTTACTGAAAACCGTGATAAACTAGATATTATCGCACAAACGTTACTTGAAGTAGAAACGTTAGATGCAGAGCAAATCAATCATTTATGTGATTACGGCAGATTGCCAGAACGTCCAACATCTTCAGATGATGTGAAAGTAAACATCAACATGAAGAAAGACGATGAGGATAAAGAAGATAAGTAAGAAGTGAAGGAGTGACTATCGTCACTCCTTTTTTGTTTGTTAAAATCTTTGTTAATTACTATTGAGAACTTAGTGGATAAAGTAATTTAAGTAAAACTAGTATTAAAAATTGAAATAGAGAGCAATCTTTTTGTAAAATGATGAGGATAGGAAAGCTGATTATATAAGTATGTGTGATATGATGTTTTTATAAGTTTTATACATACTGCACAAATATAGATTAAATAAGATAAGTGGTGAGAATATGATTTTTGTATTGGATGTAGGGAACACAAATGCTGTACTAGGTGTGTTTGAAGAGGGGGAACTTCGTCAGCATTGGCGCATGGAAACAGATCGTCATAAGACAGAAGATGAATATGGAATGCTTGTAAAGCAATTGCTTGAGCATGAGGGTCTTTCGTTTGAAGATGTGAAAGGTATTATTGTGTCTTCAGTCGTACCACCAATTATGTTTGCTTTAGAGCGCATGTGTGAAAAATATTTTAAAATTAAACCGCTTGTAGTAGGGCCTGGGATAAAAACAGGACTAAATATTAAATATGAAAATCCGCGTGAAGTAGGCGCAGACCGAATTGTAAATGCAGTAGCAGGAATCCACTTATATGGAAGTCCGCTCATTATTGTTGATTTTGGTACGGCTACTACATATTGTTATATTAACGAAGAAAAACATTATATGGGTGGAGTTATTACGCCAGGAATTATGATTTCAGCAGAGGCTTTATATAGCAGAGCAGCAAAACTTCCTCGTATCGAAATTACAAAACCAAGCAGTGTTGTTGGGAAAAATACAGTAAGTGCGATGCAATCTGGTATTCTTTATGGTTATGTTGGACAAGTGGAAGGTATTGTTAAGCGTATGAAAGAAGAAGCTAGACAAGAACCTAAAGTTATTGCAACAGGTGGATTGGCAAAATTAATTTCCGAAGAATCGAATGTAATTGATATTGTAGATCCGTTTTTAACGTTAAAAGGTTTGTATATGTTATATGAACGTAATGCAAATTTACAGCATGAGAAAGGTGAATAAATACGTATGAAAGATTATTTAGTAAAAGCGTTAGCATTTGATGGAGAAGTGCGTGCGTATAGTGTACGTACAACAAATACAGTAAGTGAGGCGCAAAGACGTCATGATACATGGAGAACAGCTTCAGCGGCACTAGGGCGTTCTTTGACTGCGGGTACAATGATGGGCGCAATGTTAAAGGGTGAGCAAAAGTTAACGATTAAGGTAGAAGGTAACGGTCCAATTGGCCCTATCTTAGTAGATGCTCATGCAAATGGAGATGTACGTGGTTATGTAACGAATCCGCATGTTGATTTTGAAGGAACAGAACAAGGGAAGTTACGTGTATATCAAGCGGTAGGTACAGAGGGGTTTGTAACTGTAATTAAAGATATTGGAATGCGTGAGCCGTTTATTGGTCAATCTCCAATCGTTTCAGGAGAATTAGGAGAAGACTTTACGTATTATTTTGCAGTTTCTGAACAAACGCCTTCTTCTGTAGGTGTTGGTGTTCTTGTAAATGGAGATGATAGCATATTAGCGGCAGGTGGATTCATCCTTCAAATTATGCCGGGTGCGCAAGATGAAACGATTTCATTTATTGAAGACCGTTTACAAAAGATTCCACCTGTATCAACGTTGATTGAACAAGGTCTTTCTCCGGAAGAGCTACTATATGCAGTTCTTGGAGAAGATAAAGTAAAAGTATTAGAAACAATGGATGTTCAATTTAATTGCACATGCTCACGCGAGCGTATTGAGAGTGTATTAATTAGTTTAGGTAAAACAGAGTTAGAGCAAGTTCGTGAAGAAGAGGAAGAGACAGAAGTTCACTGTCATTTCTGTAATGAACGATACAAGTTCTCTAAAGAAGATATTACAAATTTAATCGAGAATTTGTAATAAGGGAATTAAGAGGAGCAATCCTCCAAATGAATTGACAAACAGGGAATTTTCTGACAAAATCTAAATATAGATAAAACCAATAAAAATACTCGGTGTTAGGAGTGACAGGAATGCGAGTGGCACAATCAGTTTCAGAATTAATCGGGAAAACGCCGATCGTTAAGTTGAACCGCATCGTAGAATCAGACAGCGCAGATATATACTTAAAATTAGAATTTATGAATCCGGGGAGTAGTGTTAAAGATCGTATCGCATTAGCTATGATTGAAGATGCTGAAAAAAAGGGATTATTAAAAGAGGGCGATACAATCATTGAACCGACAAGTGGTAACACAGGAATTGGTTTAGCGATGGTAGCGGCTGCTAAAGGATATAATGCAATCTTAGTAATGCCAGAAACAATGAGTATTGAGCGTCGTAATTTATTACGTGCTTACGGTGCGGAATTAGTATTGACTCCAGGGCCTGAAGGAATGGGTGGAGCAATTCGTAAAGCGACTGAATTAGCAAAAGAACATGGCTACTTTATACCACAACAGTTCAAAAACCAATCGAATCCAGAAATTCACCGTTTAACAACAGGTCCAGAAATTATTGAACAAATGGGCGACCAATTAGATGCGTTTATTGCAGGTATTGGTACAGGTGGAACGATTACTGGTGCTGGTGAAGTACTGAAGGAAGCGTATAAAGATATTAAAATTTATGCAGTAGAACCTGCAGATTCACCAGTATTATCTGGTGGGAAGCCAGGTCCACATAAAATCCAAGGAATTGGGGCGGGATTTGTTCCGGAGACGTTGGATGTAGAAGTATATGATGAAATTATTCAAGTGAAAACAGAGCAAGCATTTGAATATGCGAGAAGAGTGGCTAAAGAGGAAGGTATTTTAGTTGGTATCTCTTCAGGCGCAGTTATTTATGCAGCAACAGAGGTTGCGAAAAAGTTAGGTAAAGGGAAAAAGGTACTTGTTATTATCCCGAGTAACGGTGAACGTTATTTAAGTACACCACTTTATCAATTTGAATCCTAATTAAACGCGATTGAAAAAGCATCCTTGAAAAAGGGTGCTTTTTCTTTTGGGATTGGAAATAGGAAAAGAGTGAATGACTAGAAAACTTCATGTAAAATAAGAGGTAGTATAATTAAATTATTTTCACTAGCCTTCGAGTATAATCAATCTCTATATAAATAACTTATGTAGTTTGAGCTGGTTTATCTAAGAGGGTGGGATAAAAGAAGACGGGGTGTTGATATGCAACGAAGAAAATCTTTAGCGCTTTCTATTCCATATCAGTTAGATTTCTTTAAGCAATATAAATTTCTTTCTCAGGGTAAATCGCAACATATTTTGTTAGAAAGCGGCCGTGGCGGTCGTTATAACATTGTAGGGCTGAACCCAGTAGCGGTAATCCGAGGGAAGGATGAAACGTTACATATAAGTGAAAGTGGTAAGGAAACAATAAAACGAGGGAATCCGTTAGATTTAATGCAAGAATATATGGAACAATGGAAGACGGACTATAACCCAGAGTATCCGCCTTTTCAAGGTGGTGCAATTGGCTATTTCAGTTATGACTGTATCCGTTATATTGAAAAGCTGCCTTCTCTTGCGGAAGATGATATTGATATACCTGACATCTTCTTTTTATTATTTGATGACGTATTTGTCTATGATCAAAAAGAACAAGTGTTATGGGTTATTACGCATTATGTAGATAAATATGAAGAGGCGAAAGAACGGCTAAATGAGTGGAAGAGTCTTTGGATGACAAAAGCGCCTGAAGTGACCGTGCCCTTTGAAAGTCCTGAAAAGAAAAGTGAAGCAGTTGCTTTTACTGAAGCTGGCTTTATGAAGGCAGTTGAATGTATTCAAGAATATATTGGAGCGGGTGATGTGTTCCAAGTAAACTTGTCGACGAGACAAGAAAGAACGTTACAGACACACCCACTAGAAATTTATACAAGTCTTCGTGAAATTAATCCATCTCCATATATGGGTTACCTGGAGCTTGGGGATTTTCAAATCGTTAGTGGATCGCCAGAGTTGTTAATTAAGAAACAAGGAACTGAAGTAAGTACAAGACCAATTGCTGGAACGAGATCTAGAGGCGCGGATGAGCAAGAGGATGAAGAATTAGCAAGAGAATTAATTGAGAACGAAAAAGAAAGAGCAGAGCATGTAATGCTTGTGGATTTAGAAAGAAATGATTTAGGACGTGTTTGTAAATATGGCACTGTAGAAGTAGATGAATTTATGGTAATTGAGAAATACTCACATGTTATGCATATTGTTTCTAATGTGCGTGGTGAGGTGGAAGAAGATAAAGATGCTTTTGATTTAGTGAAGGCTGTATTCCCTGGGGGAACAATTACTGGTGCCCCAAAAATACGTACGATGGAAATTATTGAGGAATTAGAACCTGTTCGAAGAGGGATTTATACAGGTTCAATCGGTTGGATTGGTTATTCTGGAGATACAGAATTGAATATTGTAATTAGAACACTTCTTGCTAAAGATGGAAAAGCTCATGTACAAGCAGGGGCGGGAATTGTAATTGATTCAAATCCGGAAAATGAATATAAAGAGTCGTTAAAAAAGGCGATTGCTTTATGGCGTGCAAAAGAACGTAGTGAAGAAACGGTTAGGTGAGAGAAATGATATTAATGATTGATAATTATGATTCTTTTACATTTAATTTAGTGCAGTTTCTTGGAGAACTTGGACAAGAGCTCGTTGTTAAACGTAACGATGAAGTGACCATTTCAGATATTGAGAATATGAAACCAGATTTTCTAATGATTTCTCCAGGTCCGTGCAGTCCTAATGAAGCTGGGATTAGTATGGAAGTTATTAAATACTTTGCTGGAAAGATTCCGATTTTTGGTGTTTGTCTAGGGCATCAATCCATTGCACAAGTGTTTGGTGGAGAGGTTGTCCGTGCAGAGCGATTAATGCATGGAAAAACGTCGCTTATGCATCATGATGGAAAGACGATTTTTTCGGATATTCCTAATCCGTTTACTGCGACGCGCTATCATTCCCTTATTGTTAAGAAAGAGACGTTACCCGATTGCTTAGAGGTAACATCTTGGACAGAGGAAGGGGAAATTATGGCACTTCGTCATAAGACATTACCGATAGAGGGTGTGCAATTCCATCCAGAATCTATTATGACTTCTCATGGGAAAGAGCTGTTGCAGAATTTCATTCGTAAATACAGTCCAAGTGCGACATTATGTTAATTTACGTAAATGGTCAGTATGTAGAAGCAAGTGAAGCGAGAATTTCTCCTTATGATCATGGTTATTTATATGGTCTTGGAGTTTTTGAAACGTTTCGTATTTATAATGGTCATCCTTTCTTATTGGATGATCATTATAACCGTTTAATAGAGGCGCTGGATACATTGCAAATTAAATGGACAATGACAAAAAATGATGTGATGCTTATTTTGAAAGATTTACTCGCTAAGAATGAATTGAAGCATGCATATGTACGTTTTAATGTATCGGCGGGTATAGATGAAATAGGATTACAAACGGAAATGTATGAAGAGCCTTCTGTTATTGTTTTTATAAAACCTTTAACAGCTCCAGGGGATGTAGTGGAAAAAGAAGGTGTTATTCTAAAACAAGTGCGAAATACACCGGAAGGGACATTTCGCCTGAAGTCTCATCACTATTTAAATAATATTTTAGGGAAGCGTGAAATTGGAAATGTTGTGAGTAAGGAAGGTATTTTCCTCACTGAAGCAGGTTATGTTGCAGAGGGCATTGTTTCGAATCTATTTTTTGTGAAAGGTGATGTTTTATATACACCTTCGTTAGAGACAGGGATTTTAAATGGTATCACTCGTGCGTTTATTATAAAGAGTGCTGAAGAATTAAATATAGAAGTAAAGGAAGGTTTCTTTACAAAAGATGAGCTACTTTCAGCGGATGAAGTCTTCGTAACAAACTCCATTCAAGAAATTGTTCCGCTTTATCGTATAGAAGCGCAGGATTTCCCGGGTAAAGTAGGAGTGGTTACAAAAAGTTTAATGTACCTTTATGGAATGCAAAGAGAGAAATTATGGAGCAGAAATGAATTACGAAGAGGAGATGTGTAGTTTGAAGTGGGATTATGATTTGCGCTGCGGCGAATATACATTGAATTTAAATGAAAAAACATTAATTATGGGGATTTTAAATGTAACACCAGATTCGTTTTCTGATGGTGGGAGTTACAACGAGGTAGATGCTGCGGTACGTCACGCAAAAGAAATGCAAGGTCAAGGTGCTCATATTATTGATATTGGTGGCGAATCTACTCGCCCAGGTTTTGCTAAAGTATCAGTAGAAGAAGAAATAAAGCGAGTTGTCCCGATGATTCAAGCAGTTTCAAAAGAAGTAAAATTGCCTATATCTATCGATACATATAAAGCTGAAGTTGCAAAGCAAGCAATTGAGGCTGGTGCTCATATTATTAATGATATTTGGGGAGCGAAGGCGGAGCCAAAAATTGCTGAAGTCGCAGCTCATTATGATGTACCCATCATTTTAATGCATAACCGTGATAATATGAATTATCGTAATTTAATGGCGGATATGATTGCTGATTTGTATGACAGTATTAAAATTGCTAAAAATGCTGGTGTGCCAGATGAGAATATTATTTTAGATCCAGGTATCGGTTTTGCTAAAACACCTGAGCAGAACTTAGAGGCGATGCGTAATTTAGAACAGTTAAATGTGCTAGGTTATCCAGTTCTCTTAGGTACTTCGAGAAAGTCCTTTATTGGGCACGTATTAGATTTGCCAGTGGAGGAACGCCTTGAGGGAACAGGAGCTACCGTTTGTCTTGGTATTGAAAAGGGCTGTGAGTTTGTTCGTGTCCATGATGTGAAAGAAATGGCGCGTATGGCTAAAATGATGGATGCGATGATTGGTAAGGGGGTAAGGTAATTGGATAAAATTTATATCCATGATATGGAGTTTTATGGTTATCATGGTGTGTTCCCAGAGGAGAATAAATTAGGTCAGAGATTTAAAGTTGACTTAACGGTGGAGTTGGATTTAAAGCGTGCAGGGGAAAGTGATGACTTAGAGCATTCGGTCAATTATGGAGAGCTTTTCGAATTATGTAGAAAAGTTGTTGAGGATAGAAAGTATAAGCTTGTGGAGAGTATCGCTGAAAATATTGCTGCAGATATATTAAAACAATATGAAAGTATTTCACGCTGTACAATTAAGGTAATTAAGCCGGATCCACCGATACCGGGTCATTATCGTGCTGTAGCAGTAGAAATTACGAGAGAACGTCCATGAACAATATAGCTTACATTGCATTAGGGTCAAATATTGGAGAGCGTTATACGTATCTAACTGAAGCGATTCAGTTTTTAAATAAAAATCCTTATATTCAGGTTGATGATATTTCATCTGTATATGAAACTGAGCCAGTTGGCTATACTGACCAAAGTTGCTTTTTAAATTTAGTTATAAAAATTTCTACCAATTTATCACCACAAGAGTTATTGAAAGTAACACAAAAAGTAGAAAATGACCTAGGAAGAAAAAGGGAAATTAGGTGGGGGCCGAGGACTATCGACCTTGACATTTTACTTTATAATCAAGAGAATATTGAAGCAGAGAATCTTATTGTTCCGCATCCGCGGATGTTTGAAAGAGCTTTTGTTATCGTTCCGTTGTTAGAGATTAATCAAGACATAAAACAAAACATTTCACGTTCACAAGTAGAAGAAATGAAAAGGCGAGAGGGAGTAACGGTATGGAAGCAGAAAAATGGGGAAGACGCATTCGTGCTTTTCGAAAGCTAAAAGGCTATACACAAGAAGGTTTTGCTAAAGAACTAGGGGTATCTGTATCTGTTTTAGGTGAGGTTGAGAGAGGGAATAGATCGCCTTCTCAAGATTTTGTAGTAGAAGTTGCTAAGGCATTAAATGTTTCGATAGAGGAATTAATGCCAAAGTGATTGTACAGGAAGGAGTAGGTTGATTGTTAAAGATTGCAAATATCGAGATGAAAAATCCGGTTGTACTAGCACCGATGGCGGGAGTGTGTAACTCTGCATTCCGTTTAACAGTAAAAGAATTTGGTGCCGGCTTAGTTTGTGCTGAAATGGTAAGTGATAAGGCAATATTACTTAATAATAAAAGAACATTAGATATGTTATATATCGACGAGAGAGAAAAGCCATTAAGTTTACAAATTTTTGGTGGAGAGAAAGAAACTCTTGTAGATGCTGCGAAATATGTAGATAAATATACGACAGCAGACATAATTGATATTAATATGGGTTGTCCAGTGCCGAAAATCGTTAAATGTGATGCGGGGGCAAGGTGGCTTTTAGATCCGAATAAAATATATGAAATGGTAGCAGCGGTTGTAGATGCTGTAGAAAAGCCGGTTACAGTTAAAATGCGTATCGGTTGGGATGAAGAACATATTTTCGCAATAGAAAATGCTAGGGCTGTTGAGCGTGCTGGTGGCCAAGCTGTGGCGGTTCACGGACGTACACGAGTGCAAATGTATGAAGGAAAAGCGGATTGGGATATTATTAAACAAGTAAAACAATCTGTAAATATCCCGGTTATCGGAAATGGTGATGTCGCAACGCCGCAAGATGCAAAGCGTATGCTTGATGAAATTGGTGTAGATGGTGTTATGATTGGTCGTGCGGCTCTTGGAGATCCGTGGATGATTTATCGTACGGTAAAGTATTTGGAGACAGGTGAATTAATGCCGGAACCAACAGTGCGCGAGAAAATTGATGTATGTATGTTACATCTAGATCGTCTTATTGACTTAAAGAACGAAAGTGTCGCTGTAAGAGAGATGAGAAAACATGCAGCTTGGTATTTAAAAGGTGTTCGTGGTAATGCGAGTGTACGTAATGGTATTAATGCTTGTAACACACGGGAAGACCTTGCAAATGTGTTAGGTACATTTGTAGAAGAAGTGGAAGCGAAACAACAAACAATTTACGTTGGTTAATAATGGACATAGGAGATTGACATTCTTCTATACACTTCCTATAATTACGTGAAAGAAAGAAGAGCTGCCAGTTAGTTGCTGGCAGTTTTTCTAGTTGAGTAGAAAATGCTATACTGTATATATTGTAAAATTAAATAGAGCTGGAGTGATATCAATATCATGGATAACATGAACCACGAAGAATTAAACGACCAATTGATTGTTCGTCGTGAAAAGCTACATAATTTACGTGAACAAGGAATTGACCCGTTCGGTAAAAGATTTGAACGCACAAATTCAACAACTGATTTAGTGAGTCTATATGGAGAGTTCTCTAAGGAAGAATTAGAGGAGAAGGAAATCGCTGTTTCTATCGCTGGTCGTATTATGACAAAACGCGGAAAAGGGAAAGCTGGATTTGCACACGTTCAAGATTTACATGGACAAGTTCAAATTTATGTTCGTAAAGATGCTGTTGGAGATGACGAGTATGAATTATTTAAAACAGCAGATTTAGGTGATTTAGTAGGTATTGAAGGTAAAGTGTTCAAAACAAACGTTGGAGAACTTTCAGTAAAAGCAACAGGCTTTACGCTATTAACGAAATCTCTTCGTCCATTACCAGATAAATACCATGGATTAAAAGATGTTGAACAACGCTACCGTCAACGTTACTTAGACTTAATTACAAGTATGGAAAGTCGTGAAACGTTCGTTACTCGTAGTAAAATCATTCGTGAGATGAGAAGATACCTAGATGACAACGGTTATCTTGAAGTGGAAACACCTATGATGCATGCAATTGCAGGTGGAGCTTCTGCGCGTCCTTTCACTACACATCATAATGCGTTAGATATGGAATTATATATGCGTATCGCAATTGAGCTACATTTAAAACGTCTTATTGTGGGTGGTTTGGAAAAAGTATATGAGATCGGCCGTGTATTCCGTAATGAGGGTGTATCAACTCGTCATAACCCTGAGTTTACGATGATTGAATTATATGAAGCATACGCTGATTATAAAGATATTATGAAGTTAACAGAAGATATGGTTGCTCATATCGCGAAAAAAGTACTGGGTACAACAACAATCCAGTATGGTGATTATGAAATTAATCTAGAACCAGAATGGACACGTCTTCATATGGTAGATGCGATTAAGCAATACTCTGGAGCTGATTTCTGGAATCCGATGAGTGTAGAAGAAGCACGTGAGCTTGCAAAAGAACATAATGTAGAAATTAAAGATACAATGGAAGTTGGTCATATTATAAATGAATTCTTCGAACAAAAAGTAGAAGATAAATTAATCCAACCAACATTTATTTACGGTCATCCGGTAGAAATCTCGCCGCTTGCGAAAAAGAATGATGAAGATCCAAGATTTACAGATCGTTTCGAATTATTTATCGTTGCGCGTGAACATGCAAATGCATTCACTGAGTTAAATGATCCAATCGATCAAAAAGAACGTTTTGAAGCGCAATTAAAAGAGCGCGAACAAGGTAATGATGAAGCTCATATGATGGATGACGATTATATTGAAGCTCTTGAGTACGGTATGCCTCCTACGGGTGGATTAGGAATCGGTATTGATCGTCTAGTTATGTTATTAACAAATGCACCATCTATTCGTGATGTATTATTATTCCCTGCTATGCGCCATAAACAAGACTAAGCTTTGGAGATTTCTCCAAAGCTTTTTTTATTTGAGCATGAGTTGCGTGGGTATAGTAAGTCTTGATAGTGCGAGAAATTATATTTATATAGAAGAAATGTGCTGTTTTTATACTTTTTTACTAAGTTAAAAATTTTATTAGAAAAACTATTGCATTTTAATAATCAAACTGGTATATTTATATTCGTTGCCACGAAAGGTAACAAACAAAACAAACGAAAAACAACTTATTGAAAAAAAGTTGTTGACGAAAATATAACGAAATGTTATATTGATAAAGTCGCTTCCGAGTGACGAAGTAGTTCTTTGAAAACTGAACGAAACAAACAACGTGAAACGTCAATTTTTATTTTAGATGCTAGACAAACTAACTTTATTGGAGAGTTTGATCCTGGCTCAGGATGAACGCTGGCGGCGTGCCTAATACATGCAAGTCGAGCGAATGGATTAAGAGCTTGCTCTTATGAAGTTAGCGGCGGACGGGTGAGTAACACGTGGGTAACCTGCCCATAAGACTGGGATAACTCCGGGAAACCGGGGCTAATACCGGATAACATTTTGAACCGCATGGTTCGAAATTGAAAGGCGGCTTCGGCTGTCACTTATGGATGGACCCGCGTCGCATTAGCTAGTT
>NZ_FNDM01000047.1:0-2284 GCF_900100505.1 Bacillus sp. cl96 | reverse complement strand
TCAATCGAAACGGCATGAGCGATACACGGAATCGTTTCTTCTTGTTGGAATGTAAGTGGAGATAGTAAAGCGCCTGTCGCAACGACAAGTATTTTATTAAACTCTCCTCTTTTCATTCGGTTTAATAAGTGACCGTATACGACCGTTGCGGAACACCCTGGTCCACTAGCGCCAGCGATGACAGGTTGCCCTTCTCTATAAATGAGCAGCCCGCAATCTTGAAACTGTTCGCTCGTTACTTTCGTTCCGTGTTTATGTAATAAGTCATAAGCAATTTCGCGTCCTACATGTCCGAGGTCACCCGTTACGATTAAATCGTAGTAAGAGGCATCAATTTGTCGTTCGCGTAAATGGGCTTCAATTGTATCAACGGCAGCTGGAGCCATTGCACCTCCCATATTAAATGGATCTGTTAATCCCATATCAACCACTCGTCCGATTGTGGCAGATGTTACCCTAGGACCGTGTCCAGTATCGCTTAAAATAGCAGCTCCTGCTCCGGTTACTGTCCACTGCGCGGTAGGTGGTTTTTGCCCACCATATTCGGTAGGATAGCGGAACTGTTTTTCTACAGCTGTATTATGACTGGATGCACCAGTTAATAAATATTTTGCGCCTTTTGCATTTACGATACTTGCTCCAAGTGCTAAACCTTCCATAGAAGTAGAACAAGCGCCGAATAGTCCGAGATAAGGAGTGCCCAGTGTACGGCAAGCAAAGCTTGTAGGGGTAATTTGATTAATTAAATCGCCTGCGAGTACAAATTGAATATCGTCTTTACGAAGTTTTGCCTTTTCAGTAGCGCGGCTACAAGCTTCTTCGAACAAAATTTTATGTGCTTTTTCATAGGAATCTTGTCCGAGCCATAAATCTTCATGGAGGGTATCGAAGTCTTCTGGAATTTTGCCTTTAGCTTCAAACGGCCCGCCAACGACTCCCGTCGAAATAATAACTGGTTTGTTTTCAAATACCCACGTTCGGTGTCCTTGTAACATTTATAGCCCTCCCCATTGAACGAGAATCGTTTTAATAAGTGCGATGACGAAAGCGGAAAATACACCAAATAAAATAACAGAACCAGCTAATTTAAACATGTTACCACCAACGCCGAGTACAAAACCTTCTGTGCGGTGTTCGATACATGCGGCAATAACGGAGTTACCAAATCCAGTGACAGGTACAGCTGTGCCTGCTCCGGCAAATTGACCAAACCGATCGTATATACCAAATCCAGTTAATAACATGGAGATGAAAATAAGAGTTGCGACTGTTGGATTCCCTGCTGAGCGTTCAGTGAAATCGAAATACGTAATATAAAAAGTAGAAATGAGTTGCCCAATTAGGCAAATGAAACCACCAACGAAAAAGGCTTTTATACAGTTTTTTAAGACAGGACGCTTCGGTTCGCGTTCTTGCTCGAATTTTTTATATTCCTGTTGCACAGGGGTTAAGTTTTTATCTTTACTAGACATTGCAAACCTTCCTTTTCTTTTAAAAAGCGTTAAGTGTTAGACTCCATTTTTTTACCAATGAATTTTAATTGTTTATTAATTTCATCTTTAGATACTTTCTTTTCCTTAATTTTTCTTTCAAGCTTTTCAAGTAACATAAAGATTTTTTTATCTGTACTTACACGAACATCGAAAGTGGGGTGCTCATCACTTAGCTGCTTTTGGAGCTTCTTACGGAGAGGTTTTAATCCAAATCTTTCGTGATGCTCAGGTGTAACTGCTATGTAGAGATCTAAATTTGAATTTACTGCTGTACTTTTTATAATTTCATCCATAGTGAGAGCTCTTTTCTTGGCTCCTTGTGATATAGATTGATTAAAGGATTCCATACTCGTTTTTGTTAACTTTGGACCTTTCTCTTTCTCCGTTCGTTTTGCTTCTTCTTTCACTTTTTTATCTAAAGGACTATTATCACATCCGGTAAAAGAGCTAAATAGAAGGGCAAATAATACGGTTATGAGTCCGAGTTTTTGCATATTTATCATTCCATTTCTATTGCAATATGTAATGTGATAGAAAAAGGATGACTGCATATCATCCTTTTTCTATTTCACAGCAAGACTGATTCGTTATTGCTGTGAGTATTGTGGTTCTTCTTGTTTGACTTCTTCAACGCGTGGGTTTAAAGAATCGATAATCGTTTGTGTTTGCTGTGCAGCTGTTTGGAAAAGTTGCTTAGCTTGTTGGTTATCCGTATCAAGAGCGAATCCCTCTAAGCTAGCTTGTGCACTTTTTAATCCAGAAACAGTTTGTTTTAATTTCGTAATTACAGT
>NZ_FNDM01000048.1:0-1637 GCF_900100505.1 Bacillus sp. cl96 | reverse complement strand
CCAACCATAAGCATCCCCAGCTGTCCTTCTCCTTCAGCTTCTGCTCTCATCATCCTTGCCATCAGTGCAACATCACTTTCGGTATATTTCACTCGTTACACCTTTATCACTCCTTTTATTGAATTATATGAACAGTGCTCAACAAAAATACGTTGTTGTCGATTCCTAATGAACCTGTTTAAATATGAAAAAATCAGGGAAACATATGAATGATAAATGAAGGAGGAATGCAATTATGGCATCAACACCATATGACCCATTTAGACAATTGGTAAATATGCGAAGAGATTTTGACCGTATCTTTTCTGAATTACCGTTTGATTTTGGAGGGGATAAAAATCACTTTGGAAACATTAAGGTAGATGTTTATGAAACTGAAAATGAAGTTGTGGCAACATGTGATATACCTGGACTTGAAAAGAGCGAAGACGTGAACATTGATATTGAAAATAATGTATTAACCATTAGTGGTTCTATGAATAAAACAAATGAAACAAAAGAAAAGAATATGTATAGAAAAGAACGTTACACAGGCAGTTTCCAACGAGTTATAACACTTCCTAGTCCTGTAACTATTGAAGGTGTATCTGCGACATACAAAAACGGTGTGTTAGAAGTAAAAATGCCAAAAACAACACCAAATAATAAAAAGAAAATTGATGTGGATTTTCATTAAAAATGGGCGATTTATATCAAGTGATGAAAGAATTCGAAAGGGACTATTTAGAGGAAATATCTAATATACAGCCAGAATTAGTGGACCTGCTTATACTAACTTGTCATTCTTCAGAAATTAAAAAAAAAGCTATATTAAATGAACTTACTCATAACATTAAATTATCATATATGAAAAATAATATGAATAATCTTTCGATTAGCAATCGCTGAATAAGGACTGTCGAATACGACAGTCCTGTTATTAAGGGTAGCATCAGGATTATGCGGATTTACAACGTTAAGACAAAAAACCTTGTATCAATAGGGTCTACTCTATTGATATGGAATCAATAATACGTAAAATAAGAGTTTTGAATGTATCATATGACTTGTCTCAAAACCCTTATCGTTGTTAAGTTAGCCTTTTTTTCTTCTCAGAATTGCTTAACGTTGTAAATCCGCATTTTCGGGACTGTACCCCTATTAGAAATAGTAAAAAGAATCTTCAATTTAAGATCCTTTTTTTATGCCGATAACGTGAATTATGTAAATAAGCCGTCCATATGGACGGCTTATTTTTGTTTAGCCTGATTTTGTCCTTGTTTTTTGGTCTACTTTTTGCTTTTTGGCTAGAGTGCTGGCTCGTCGTGTGGGGGCGAAACCCCACGAATTACGTATCTATTTTAGAATAAAAACTATTTTTGGACGATTGATCTAAGCGATTCGGCTTGTATACTTGTTTGTTCAAGTCGAGAACCATTGTTTTGCTTTTTGTCTGTCGGCTTGGCGAGAAAAGCATACAAGCCGAAAAAAGTTTTGCAAGGACATAATAAAAAAGAAAAGACGGTAGTCTTTAGGTGAGGATGAACGAACCGACTTTTTTATTATGAAGGTGGAGATTTTTGAGCGTTGTTTGCTCAAAAATACTACCTGTTCCTTGCGGAACTTTTAGCTCTATATATAAGAGTGAGAAGAGCAAA
>NZ_FNDM01000049.1:0-1547 GCF_900100505.1 Bacillus sp. cl96 | reverse complement strand
TTGTATCTTTGTATCCTTGTATCTTTGTATCCTTGTATCTTTGTATCCTCTTAATCTTGTATTCTTGAATGACTTATAAAATGTTGATTTAACAGCATTTATTATAGAATTATCTTTTGGTTTCCCATAAAAAAATAGTAAAATATAAAAAAGGATACATTTATCCTTTTCATGTTATTGCTCATATGTTATGATTGATTTAGGATACAAAGATACATGTATCTTTTGTTACAATTGTGTTACATTTAAAAAGGAGTGAATCTCTATGAAAAAAGGACACGTAATAATTAACGCCCAACAAAAAGGGGGCGTAGGAAAAACTACTGACTCTTGTATGGAATCTCTTGTAGCTTCTCTAGTATTTAATAAGAAAGTTTTATTCATTGATACAGACCTTCAGGGAAACGGGACTACATTCTTAGCAAAATCCTTTAAAATAGAAGAAATGCAAAAAACATTAATGAAATGTTTAGAAGATGGTAATCTATCAGATGGTATTATAAAACTTCATGAAAACCTTGATATGATTCCATGCGGTTACGATATGAGAAAGTACACAGATTTTTTAATTGAAAACTTTAAGACTACTAAAGATAGAACTTTTTATTTTGCAAAGTTGCTAGATAAAATTAAATACGACTATGACTACATATTCATTGATATTCCACCTTCCACTGACCTGAAAGTGGATAATGCTATGGTAGCAAGCGACTTTGTTATAGTAGTGCAAGAGACGCAACAATTTTCTTATGAGGGAAGTCAAAGGTTAATCTTTGATTATCTACAAACCTTAGTTGATGACTTTGGACACCTTGTAAAAATGAACGTAGTTGGAATTTTACCTGTATTATTGCAGAAGAAGCGTTCATTGCACAACGAGATTGTTAAAAATACCATTGATACTTTTGGTGAAGAAAATGTCTTCAGTACAATAATAAATAATCATGCTCGCCTAGAATGGTATCCACGTATTGGTTTCCAATTCGAAGATCACCACGATAAGAGAATGTTAGCTCTATTCTGCGACATTTTCTGCGAACTTGAAGAAAGAATTCATCTATTTGAAACTAAAGGTGATATTGTAGATTATAAATATACTCCTAAATATTTCGTAGATAACAAACTTACTAAGTTAGGGAAAGGAATTGATATAGGTGAGTTTACTAAAGAGAGAGCAACCCAAAGATCCTAAGATTACTGAAGCTGCGGATGTGACAAGAGAAGTAGAAGAACATACACCCTCTTCTCAAACAATAGCGGAGGCAACAAACCAACAAAAAAAACAAGTCGGTTCGCAAAATCGTAAAAATATAAAAGTTTCTCCTGATACATTTAGCCTGATTGAAAATATCTGTACTTTAAGAAGCTTAAAAAAATATGAAGTAATAGATGAACTACTCGCAAACTTTATAAAAAACGAATTGACTGAAAGAGAACAGAAGCTACTTCAAACTCTTAGTTCTAAAGAGGATATATAGAGATACGCATTATGCCGTATCTTTTTATTTTAGGATACATGTATCTTTGTATCTTTGTATCTTTGTATC